>URFJ01000021.1 GCA_900547135.1 uncultured Eubacteriales bacterium
TGGTCGTTTGATTCAGCGCATCGTACATAACCCATGCAAATCCGCCGTCCTGCCAGCTGGTTCCCCATGAGTTCATTATCTTAAACGCTCCTCTTTCACCGGGTTCAATTTGACCGTCTCCATTAATATCATACTCAAAGAGATCATTATATCCCACTATTAGTATAGAATGCCCGCTTGGTACCTGCTGGCACCTATAGAGTACATGAGCTGTTGAATCACCCTGCCAGCTAAAATGGGAGCTCACCCTGAGTGGCTGGCCGTTAGCTAGTATTTGCTTTACATTAGTCAATGCGGCTGAGTTTGGATCCTGTATGGGAGTTCCAATTGGATTGATATAAACCGAAACATAGTCGTCCGCGCGTATATTAAGTGCGGCGCGGATATCCTCAAGGTCTGACGGCAATGAGGTAAAATCATTGGGAAAAAACTCAGACCAGAGCAAGTTCCCGTTTTCCTTAAGGAACTCATAAGCATCGCTTACGTGAATTCCGCGACTGCCTATAGTATCCCCTCTAAGAGCATTATATGCCCACATTGGAGTATAGTAGGTATCGGTATCGTTCACTTCCCTGTTCAGGTATCTATTGACATTGTATGAATATTCGGCATAACATGTCGAATAAGCCGTACAGCTTCCGCCAAACTGTAACTTAATGGGCGGCAAATATGCAGACGCACTCATATCAACTGATGTTGTCAGACTTGTATTTCTGAATGTGGATAATTCCTCGTCAGTTATGAGGTGCTCGGTCAGTTCGGTTTCGCTTATATAGGCGCCGGAGCCATCGCATATACACTGTGACGTAATTACTTCTTGATCGCCGGTAACGGCGTTTTCCATAGCATACCCTGGTACAAAGGCCATGGAAGCAATTAGTACACATACAACAATAATTCCTAATATCCTTTTCATTTGTCTTCCTCCATAATTTTTTGATAACCATAGCACTGAAGATGGACGGACGGATCCTTTCACTCGTGCTTCAAAGCTTCACCTCCATTTAAAAATTTGTCCATCAGATATATTATACAACAAAAATGTAGTATAAAACATCTATAATATTTATAGATTAAAAAAGTACTATAATATTACAAATAAAAAGAAAAGGGAGCTAGAAGCTCCCTCGCAAATTTGTCCTTCAACCTATATTTTTCAGTCGGTTACATATGGTAACAGAGCCACGGTACGTGCACATTTAATTGCCCTGGCAAGATCCCTCTGATGCTTTGCGCATACGCCGGACATACGCCGCGGCATTATCTTGCCGCGCTCGGTAACATGCTTGCGAAGCCTGGCTATGTCCTTATAATCGATCTGATCGACCTTATCCACACAAAAACTGCAAACCTTACGCCTGCCCTTGCGGGGGCGGGGTCTCATTTTGCGTTCTTCCATATATGATCATACTCCTTTCGAAAAAAGTGGGTCCAACACGATCACAAGCCGCTAGAAGGGCAGATCATCGTCATCTACGTCCATAAATCCGTCCGGCTCGCTGAGTTGAGCCGGCTGGGGAGAAGACTGGGAATACGATGCGCCCTGCTGATAATTTCCAGTGGGATAGCCCCCGCCTTGCTCACGGGGGGTTAGAAATTCAACATCGATCGCGTTTATTTCGGTTACAGTGCGCTTAACACCGTCCTTGCCTTCAAAGCTGCGGTTTTGCAGTTCGCCGGAAACGGCGACTTTACGTCCTTTAGCAAGGTACTTACCGCAATTTTCGGCCTGCTTGCCCCAAACTACTATGTTAAAAAAGTCAGTAAGCCGTTCGCCCGTCTGAGTAGTATAGTTCCTGTTAACGGCGATACTGAAACTGCATACGCTTCTGCCGCTTGTAGTAACTCGTAGCTCAGGGTCCCTTGTCAGGTTGCCGATAAGGATAACCTTATTCATTAATATCCCATCCTTTCAGCAAAATCAGATTTATGCTTCTTTACGGATTACAATATAGCGAAGAATATTCTCATCGTTTTTAAAGTTACGCTCAAGTTCGCGAGGAAGCTCGGGCGGTCCAGAGAATGTCATCAGCACATAATAACCTTCAGACTTGTAATCAATCAGATACGCAAGCCGGCGTTTTCCCCATTCGTCAATTTTATCGACTTCTCCGCCGTTTGACGTGGTTAGCACCGAAAACTTTTCAATTACCCCTTTGGTGGTTTCCTCGTCAAGCTCAGGCGTGATGATGTACAGGGTTTCGTACTTATTCACTTACTTTCACCTCCTTATGGTCATTAGGCCCCGCATTGCTTCGCAGAGCAAGAAGGCTAATCAAATTAGCAACACATTATAACACGGCAATTATCAGGATGCAAGTACCACAATGAGCATAATACGTATATTTATCGGGCGCGTTACTGTCAACGCACATTCAAAGCTCCGGCTATTAAATTAAACTCAGGGTCAACTTCAAGTTCATAATGTTTACCAAACAGATCAAAGCCAATTCGCATGGAACGCAGCGAAATCCCCTTAGTCCGGCGTTCACGGTTAAACGCGCGGTCTCCGTATTTATCATCGCCAAGTACCGGATGGCCGATATGCGCTAGATGCGCCCGTATCTGGTGCGTCCTTCCTGTCAATAGCTCTACCTCAAGCATTGACATACCATCTGAGTATTCAAGCAGCCGGTACGACGTTATCATTTTTTGGGTCCCCTGTCCGGGCGAGTTGTAAACGCTAACATAACCCGACGTGGGATCCTTTAGCGCATATGCTTCAATAACAGCGCTTGAAGCTTTAGGGTGGCCCTTAACTATGCAATGGTAAACTTTATGTACGCGTCGTTCACGCATCAAGGCGTCAAGCTCACGGCGGGTTTTCAGGTTTCGTGCGAACAGCACAAGCCCAGTTGTTGTGGCGTCCAGTCTATGAACCGCATATGCTTCGCCAAAGGCTGTCCTAAGCCTTGCCTCAAGCGTATCATCCTCACCGTCGTCAATCGCCACGCTAAGGCCGGACTGCTTATCCACTGCGATTATATTGTCGTCAATATAAACCAGCCTTACGCCGGCGAGAAGGGCTGTCAAGTCGTTCGAAAAGCCGTTCCAGGCCTTCCCTGTTGGGAGTGAAATAAACCGCATTGGTATGCGCTGGGTTGGATGTTCAATTTCCAGTGAATAAGCCCATAAGGCTATTTGCTGGCCTATGGAGGCGTGTGGATTATATCTTTGATCGCCCCATATAGGGATACTGCGCGACGATAGCTGAACGCGTATCTGGTGATGCCTCCCCGAATCAAGCTCTATATTCAAAAGCGTTAGTCCGTTGTGTGACGCAACTGTTGCGTAACTCATCCGGGCCGGCTTGGCGCCTTCCACACCTTCGGCACAAATCATGGTATTATTGGCCTGTTCATCCCTATATAGATAGTCAAAGAGCACGGCTTCACGTTCAGGCAAACCCATAACCAGCGCTGCATAGCACTTTTTTGCGCCTTTGCCGGAAAACTGGGATGATAGGCGGGCCGCCGCCTTGGATGTTCTGGCAAACACCATAACGCCGCCGACAGGACGATCCAGGCGGTGCACCAGTCCCAGGTAAACATCGCCTGGCTTATCGTATTTTTGTTTTACATAGCCTTTAAGCTCGCTTAAAAGGTCGGGATCATTCGAACTATCCTTCTGAACGGGCACGTTGGGCGGTTTTTCAACCACGAGAAGGTGATTATCCTCATAGATTACCTTCATTCTACGCATACCATCTTCCGCATGAGCCGCATGGAAGCACTAGCGGGTTTCGGGTTATCGGGATACCAAGTTCACCGGATTCAATTTCGCCGTTTCGATTAGCAAGCGCTAACCTCAGAACATTTGCAACAGCAGAGGAGGAAAGGCCCGTCGTATAAGAATTCAACAGAAAGAAACGGGCGTCTTTATCAAGAATTTTAACGCATTCAGTTACGAGCGCATACAGGCAGTCCTCTATCTTCCACATCTCGCCGTTTGGCCCCCTCCCGTAGCTGGGCGGATCCATGAGAATTCCGTGATATGTATTGCCGCGCCTCTGTTCGCGCTTAACAAACTTGAGAACATCGTCCACTATAAAGCGTACAGGGCGGTCGGAAAGTCCAGATTCCAAAACATTGGCCTTTGCCCATGCTACTATTCCTATAGCAGCGTCTACATGAACGACTTCGGCGCCGGCACAAGCCAATGCGCATGTCGCACCACCCGTATACGCAAAGAGGTTGAGCGCACGGAAAGGCTTTTGGGCATTGCGAACTATAGACCGCATCCAGTCCCAGTTTACCGCCTGCTCGGGGAAGATTCCCGTGTGCTTAAAGCCCGTGGGACGTACCAGAAACGTGAGGTCGCCGTAGCGTATCCTCCAGCCTTCGGGAAGTTCACGCTTGTATTCCCAATGGCCCCCTCCGGAGGTTGACCTGATGTAACGGGCGTCAGCGTATGCGGTTGTGATATTCATAGGCCAGATTGCCTGTGGTTCCGGCCTAAGCAGGGTTATATCCCCCCAGCGCTCCAGTTTTTCACCGTTGCCTGAATCGATTAGCTCATAATCCTGCCATCCATCTGAAAGAAACATTAAATCCTCCGGTAAGGTAATATTTTTTAAGCTTTATCGCAGCTGTATTGTAATGGTTCCTGCCTACAGCCGTAATCAGACGCCGGGCATCCAGCTTAGAAGGAAGTTGGATTTATAAAACAGCGGGGCGAAGGTAGAGCCGTCAACCAGTTCATTTACAAAATCAAGCGATCCCAGCAGCGTAAGGGCGACTGGGACAAGCATGAACGCCAAAAACAACACAAGCATTCCATGCATTAAGGATGCCGCAACCGCAAATAGCGGGTCATACGCCTTAAGCTTGGGCAGGGTATAGGCATAATCGAACCAGTTTATGGCGAACGCTAAGATTACCCTAATGATCAGATACAATGAAAGGAATGAAACTATGTTTACGAAAACGTTTACCATGGTTAAATTAAAGTAATCGCCCAGGGTTGTTATGTTCTCGTCTGCAAACGCTTCTTTAGCTATATTCTCAATGATTTCCTTGCCGATCGGGTACGGGAGGTTTGAATTATTGATTATCTCATTGAGATCAGCTGAGGAAAGCGTAGAGATGGCGCTTTTTGAAAGTTCGGAGTCGTTTATAAATTCCGAGCCTTCGGTGTAGTACAGCATCATATTATACAGTTCCTCATTGGCCCGTATTGAGTTTGACATCACCGGCATAAAAACAAATGCAAGGACGCATGAAAGTATAAGGGCTATGGTAGAGCAGGCCGAATGCAAAAACCCCTTATACAATCCAAGAAGAATTATAATGGCAAAAATGCCGATTACCGCGAGATCCAGAAGGTTCAAATTAAAGTCCTCCTATCAGCTAAAATTACATTGATAAAGTACGCCCTGACGCTCGACTATCAGCATGGAATCGCTGAGTTTCAGCGCGCCTGTAATCGGAGTTTCAAATTTGGAAACGGCGCCAGGTTTTCCGGTATTAGAATAGGTTAGCACAGCGTCGGTAGTTACCACCACAAGCCTGCCGCCCATGGCGCATACCGTAAGGGTGTTTGCGGGAAGCTGAATGCGGCGGGTCGAGGTATCGGCTACGTCAGTATCCTTTAGGCGGTAGAGCACCACCGAACCCATAGAGGAGTCGCCTCTATCTGAAAACACAAACAAAGGGTATTCGCCATTTGCGGAATAATCTACAAGCTTGCGGCCATAGCACAGCTCACGGTAGCTTTCGGTATTCTTAACACGGTCATACCTGATTAAGTGGTTGGTTCCTATGACAAAGATGCTGTTCTGTGTAAACGCAATGTCTTCCACAAGCTGGTTTTGAATGTTTATCTTGCCAGTAGTGGCGCGCTTTTTCGTATCATAGGTAGTTAGGATAGACATTGGCATTGACGCGCTTACATCGGTTTCGAGCGTCCAAAGCGTTTCCCCATTTATTGTATCAAAACCAAAATCCAGCGCGCTGGTCTGTGCAAAATCTATCCTGTCCGTCTGTTCGGAGTTTAAGTTAAATACCATAAGGGCGCCTTGATTATTTTCCTCTTTCAACACGGCTATATGGCCCGATCCGCATTTGGCGCTCATTACTGTCCCAGTAAATTCTATTGGGTAAGCTGCGTTTATAAGATGTACCGCATTTGCATTGTACAATATTCCTATAGTGGGGGATGCGGCTAGCTTAACGTCTGTAGAGCTGACGCGCATTCTTTTAGGCTCGTCATTGCCGCTTCCAGTCAGAACCAGCTCCGAACCCTCAAAGTAATAGAATCCATTTCCGCTGTAACAATAGTTTGTAGAGGAATTAAAGGGCAGTTCCGAAAGCTTTGCCGGAGAATCCGCGTTTAAGAAAGACAAGGCCGTTATGCCGACGGCTGCCAGAACAATCAACGTAATGGCAACCAGTATAGCCCATCCCTTACGGGTGATTTTCAGCCTCCTAG
This sequence comes from uncultured Eubacteriales bacterium, assembly GCA_900547135.1. Classification (GTDB taxonomy): domain Bacteria; phylum Bacillota; class Clostridia; order Christensenellales; family CAG-138; genus UMGS946. The sequence goes on from URFJ01000021.1 coordinate 6,430, forward strand.
ACGCTTTAAGGCTACGGTTGTTCATATGGTCCTCCAATGGCTGATAAGCGGCTTCAGTCTGGCTGTCGTCCGCCTATTAACTTTAAATCTGGGACAAAGATATTCAGTGCCCCGGGGATTATTCCGAATGTTACGGGCGTGCTGGAACCAAGCTCACCGTCGAGGTTGATGCTATGGTTTACGGAACTCTCGATTCTAAGTTCCCTTGTGGAAAAATAATCCACAGGCTTTTTATTTATATGGTGTCCTTTTATAAAAGCGGGGAGTAAAAACAAAAGCTTTATCAGTCCCACCTTTTTCACCAGACATACGTCAAGCTTGCCGTCGAACGGGTCGGACGAAGGAGAAACATACATTCCTCCTCCATAATGGGTTCCATTGGCCACTGCTACAAGCAAGGCTTCCACATAGATTTCCCTACCGTCGGCAGTTAGGTGCATGCGAATTGGCTTTAGCGACACTAGCGCCTGTATAACTCCCAAGATATAGGGCAGCATACCGCCAAAGCGGCGCTTGAACTTTTCGGTGCGAACAATTACCTCCGTATCAAATCCGAAGCCGGCCACGTTTGCAAAGGCACACCCATTGGCTATACCCATGTCCATGGGCCGAACGCGTCCCTCGAACAGGACGTTAAGCGCTCCACAGGGGTCAAACGGAATTTTCAGGGCTCTGGCGAGGTCGTTGCCGGTACCAAATGGAAGTATTCCCATGGCAACGTCGTTGCGCCCCATAATTACCTGGGCTGATTTTCGAACCGTGCCGTCTCCTCCGACAGCTACGATTTTCTTATGGCCAACCTCGACAGCGGTACGGACGAGTTCGGAAACATGACCCGGTTCCTTGCTTAAAACGTGCGTATAAGCTATCCCTTCTTTTTCCATGATATCCTGCGCTTCGCTGAAGAGCCGCTTGGAATGGCCAGCTCCGGCAATGGGATTGACGATAAAGTGGTAGTTATCCATAAGCCCTCCGATAGCGAAGAAATACATGGCAACTCTTATGATAGTATAAAATGAGCGAAATGTACAGCGCACATGTGTTAATTTGATATGACAGGCTGGAAAACGCCGCTAAGCTGCATTATATTGTAGCTTTATAGGGTAGTTGTTGTGATTTGAACCGATGTAGAGTATAATACAATGACGTTTCAAAGCAAAAGGAGTTCACCTGGCCGATGCTTAGCTTTAATAAATCCCACGGGTTGGGAAACGACTTTATAATAATTGATGGCCGTGAAGAGGAATTATCCGATTATGCATCCCTGGCAAGGCGGTTATGCGACCGATTTACAGGCGTAGGCGCAGACGGGCTTTTGGTGCTGCTTGAATCCCAAACATGCAATGTCAGAATGAGAATATTCAACAGCGACGGCAGCGAAGCCCAGATGTGCGGCAACGGCATAAGGTGTTTTGCCAAATATGTGTACGAAAAAGGTATTGTAACAGAACCGGAATTCAGCGTGGAAACAAGGGGCGGAATAATGCGTCCCCGTCTTAACCTCAACCGCAATGCTGTTGAAAGCGTAACCGTGGATATGGGTACGCCGATGTTTGGGCGCGCCTCCATCCCAATGCTGGGCAAGGGCCGGTTCCTGATGCAAAAAATCAAGGTGATTAACCGTGAATTTACTGTTTCAAGCATGTTTATGACGATTCCGCATACCGTAGTGTTTGTCGAGGATATAGGCTCTATAGACGTAGGCCGGTATGGTCCTGCGATTGAACGCCACCCCCTGTACCCTGAGGGAACAAATGTAAACTTTGTTCAGGTGCTGGATTCAGGTTCTATAGCGGCAAGGCCATGGGAGCGCGGCTGCGGAATCACTCTTGCGTGCGGTACCGGGGCTTCAGCTTCCGCTGTAGCGTGCGCTCTGGCCGGGCTGACGCGCAGGCGCGTAAGCGTAAATCTGGAACTGGGAAAGCTGGATATATTATATTCACCAAGTGGAAGGGTATATATGACGGGGCCGGCAGAGAATGTTTTTGAAGGTACTATAAATCAATAAATATTCGGGCAATACTGCGGCACCGGCTCAATCCATTTAATTAAGCACAGTTCTATTCGTTAATGTATTATATAATGTCGTATTTACCCAACTTAATACAACTTGACGATTGCTATTATAAATAAATTAGGGTACAATATATATTATTGATGACATTGTATAATAATAAAATATTATTTTAACAATGCAGCGGAGGAATGATGCATCTTAATGATACCGAGCTCTACCTGTTTAACACAGGGGCGAATGCGTATTCGTACCGCGCCCTCGGATGCCACGGGTTTTTTAACGGAGGTCAGAGGTGCTTCCGGTTTGCAGTTTGGGCGCCCAACGCCAGATATGTAAACGTAGTAGGCGACTTCAACGGATGGGACTGCACAAGGGGCGCAATGGGTCGGTGTGGTACAACCGGCGTATGGGAAGCTTTTTTGTATGATGCGCGGCCGGGTGACTGTTACAAGTTTGCGATATTGACCCAGAGCGGCGAGCTGATATTCAAGGCTGACCCGTTCGCGTTTTACAGCCAGGCACGGCCTGATACCGCTTCGGTCGTTGCGGATATAGGCGGATATTCATGGGGCGACTCGTCCTACATGGGACTAAGGGCTGTAAAAGATCATATCAGACGGCCGATGAGCATATATGAGGTTCACGCGGGTTCTTGGAGAGAAGGCATGTCTTACAGAAAGCTTGCCGATGAGCTTGTCCCCTATGTAAAGGAAATGGGATATACCCATATAGAGTTCATGCCGCTTGCAGAACATCCGCTTGACGACAGCTGGGGCTATCAGGTCACGGGTTTTTTTTCCCCCACCTCAAGGTATGGCTCGCCGCATGATCTCATGTATCTGGTAGATAGCTGCCACCGCGAGGGAATAGGGGTAATACTCGACTGGGTGGGCGGGCATTTCCCAAGGGATGCGCATGGCCTGCATGAATTTGACGGCACGCCAATTTTCGAACATCCTGATAGGCGGCGAAGCGAACAGAAGCAATGGGGCACGCTGCTGTTCAACTATGCCAAAAGCGAAGTCAGGAGCTTTCTCATATCTAACGCCGTATTCTGGCTTAACGAATATCATTTCGATGGTTTGAGGGTCGACGCGGTAAGCTGTATGCTCTATCTTGACTACGGCAGGGAACCTGGGGAATGGATACCCAACCAATATGGCGGACGCGAGAACCTGGACGCTATACACTTTTTGGGAGAGCTGTCTACGGCAGTAAGCAGGGAATGCAAGGGCGCGCTGCTTATTGCAGAGGAGAGCACATCCTTTCCAAAGGTTACGGAAAAGCCGGCGTCGGGCGGGCTGGGCTTTGATTTTAAGTGGAATATGGGATTTATGAATGATACCCTGTCCTATATGTCAATGGACAGCGTATACAGAAAGTGGCACCATGATAAGCTGACGTTTCCAATGGTCTATGCGTTTACCGAGAGGTTTATACTGCCCTTTTCGCACGACGAGACGGTGCATGGCAAGCATTCCCTGATAGGGCGGATGAACGGGACCTATGACGAAAAATTTGCGCAGTTAAGGCTTTTATACGCTTACCAGTACACCCACCCGGGGAAGAAACTGCTGTTTATGGGCGGAGAGTTCGCCCAGTTCATTGAATGGGATTTTAGAAAACCGCTTGACTGGTTTTTGCTTAACTATCCCAGACATAAAGAAATGCAATCCTTTGTTAAGGCGCTCAATGATCTTTACAGCTCCACCCAGGCGCTGTATGAATGCGATACGGGTTGGGATGGTTTTGAATGGGTAAGCGTTGACGACCGTGAGAGGGGAATTATAGCATACATACGCACAGGACTTGACGAAGACGAGAGGGTAATGTGTGTGTTGAATTTCACCGCATTGCCCGCCGAGCGTTATAGGTTGCGGATGAACAAGCCGGCTGGCTTTACAAGGCTGCTCAGCACCGTAGAGTCGCGTTTTGGAGGATGGGACCGTGTACAACACAGGATGGTTTCAAGTTCAATAGACGAACATGGATGCTTTGTTGATATTCCGATAGGTGGCTATGAGGGAGCTATATGGAGAATGGAGGATATTAGCAGAGCGGCTGATAGCGCTAAACCGCGCTGACGGCCAGCGGGTTACAATTAATAAAGAATTACAGATGTAAAACTGCGAACGCTGAATGGGCACTTGCACTGTATGGAGTAGCCTTATTACCGGCCATAGGCCGGAGATATACTAAAAATTGAGCTATAAGCATTCCGTGTTCGCTATAATTGGGGGTATAAACTATGAGAAAGAAAAAACTCATTGCAATGCTTCTTGCCGGAGGGCAGGGCAGCCGCCTGGGGGTGCTTACAAATCATATGGCGAAACCGGCGGTGCCCTTTGGAGGCAAGTACCGGATAATAGACTTTCCACTATCAAATTGTGTGAATTCGGACATCGATACGGTTGGCGTATTGACACAGTATGAACCCTTAGCTCTGAATGCGTACATTGGTACTGGCCAGGCCTGGGATCTTGACCGTACATCGGGTGGAGTATATGTCCTTCCTCCGTTTGTATCGGGAAACAGCGGGCGCTGGTATTCCGGCACGGCAAACGCGGTTTACCAAAACATGGCGTTTATCGACCAGTACGACCCAGATCACGTCCTTATACTGTCAGGAGACCATATTTATAAGATGGATTACAGCGAAATGTTCAAACAGCATCTGAAAAAGGGCGCCGATGCCACAATAGCCGTGCTGAGGGTACCCATGGACGAGGCGGGGCGTTTCGGCATAATGGACGTAGACGGGGACGAGCGGATAGTGGAATTTGAGGAGAAGCCCAGGGCGCCCAAGAGCGACAGGGCGTCGATGGGAATCTACATATTTTCATGGGACGTGCTTAAGCGTTACCTTGCCGAAGACGCTAAAGACCCTGACTCACAAAATGACTTTGGGAAAAACGTAATACCCAGCATGATGAAAAGCGGATGCAATATGTATGCGTATAACTTCAAGGGCTATTGGAAGGACGTTGGCACAATACAGAGCCTTTGGGACGCGAACATGGATCTTCTCGACGAGCCGCCAAGGCTGGATTTGTATGATAATAATTGGAGAATCTACAGCCGCAGCGCAATAATGCCTCCCCACTACGCGGGCGCTGAAGCGGTAATTCAAAAGTCAATAGTTCCTGAGGGCGCTGTAGTTTATGGCGCCGTAAAGCACAGCGTACTGTTCGCGGGAACGGTTATTGAGGAGGGCGCTGTCGTGGAGGATTCGGTTATAATGCATAACAGCGTTGTAAAGCGGGGTGCGCGCGTAAAGAAAACTATCTTAGGGGAGGGCGCTGTCATAGGTAACGACGCTGTTGTTGGCGCGGCCTGCCTTGACGGCGATCCGCAGTTTGACAATACGCTGACAGGGGATATAACCCTTATTGGAAACGCGATAAGCATTCCGGCAAAAAAGAGGGTGCCCACGGGAATGATCGTTGTTCAGCGGACGCTTGACTTGCTAAAGGAGGTGTGATCGTATGACTGGCAATGCGTTTGGGCTTATATATACTGGCGAATCCAACATGCAGCTAAGGGAATTGACATATTCGCGCTCAATAGCGGCTGTGCCGTTTGGCGGGAGATACCGCTGCATAGATTTTGTGCTGTCATGCATGGTTAATTCCGGAGTATCCAATGTGGGACTTATAACCCAGAGGAACTATCATTCGCTGATGGATCACCTGGGCACGGGCAAGGAGTGGGACCTTAACCGGAAGCGGGACGGGCTGTTCATCCTACCTCCGTTTGTGACCAAGGAGAATACGGGTATCTATAGGGGTACGGTCGACGCTCTCCGTTCCGTTATGGGTTATGTGAGGCGTAGCGCACAGAGGTACTGCATACTTACCGGAAGCCATACAATATATAATACAACATATAATGATATGATAGAATACCATATACAAAAAGGCGCGGATGTATCAATAATGTATAACGATGAAAAAAACTTCAATCCCGACGACCAGTTCGACGATCTGAGGTTAAGCTTGAATGTGGACGGACGTGTTAATGATCTGGAGATAGACCCGTACAGACCCAAAACCGCTCATCAATCATGCGATGTAATGATACTTGAAAAAACACTGCTTGAGTATCTGGTTGAGGAGGCCGCCGCACATGCCAGCCATGACTTTATCAGGGATATCCTAATAAAGAAGGTCAATACGCTTAAAATATACGGTTACAGGTATGACGGCTATGTTGCCCGTTTAAGCTCTATGAGCGTTTATTACGGGCACAATATGGACCTAATGAAGCCAGAGGTCAGGGCCGATATATTCAATCCCGATCATCCGATATATACAAAGGTTAAAGATGAGGTGCCCGCGCGCTATGGTTGCGGATCGAGGGTGAGAAATTCTTTCATTGCAGACGGTTGCGTTATTGAGGGAACGGTGGAGAACAGCATCCTGTTCAGGGGAGTAAGGATCGCCGAGGGGGCTGTTGTCAGGAACTCAATTATTATGCAGGCTACAGACGTTCAGGAGGGCTGCGACATAGATTACGTAATAACCGATAAAGGCGTTGTAATTAAGAGGGGAAGGCGGCTTTCAGGGCATAACAGCTTCCCTATCGTATTAAGAAAGGGAATGACTGTTTAGCCCGATCAGAGCCTTATAAATGGTTTGTAAACATACATTAACGTGCTTGGAGGTAGATTATGAAAGCCTTATTTCTTTCAGCCGAAGCAACCCCATTCATTAAGACGGGTGGTCTTGCTGATGTAGCTGGTACGCTCCCGCGCGCGCTTAGGACTGAGGGCGTTAAGCCGGTGCTGATGATGCCGCTGTATGGACAAATAGATGAAAAGTATAAAAAGCGAATGAAGATTCTGGCTGAGTTTACAGTAGAGCTAGGGTGGCGGAAGCAGCCATGCGTTATTAGGGGATTAACCAAGAATTATATCCGTTGCTACTTTATTGAAAATGATTATTATTTCAACAGGGATTATATTTATGGTTTCGGGGCGGATGAGGCGGAAAGATATGCGTTTTTTTGTCGCGCTGCATTAGAATCGCTAAAGCATCTGCGAATGCGCCCTGATGTGATACACTGCAATGATTGGCATACAGGCATGGTGCCCCTGCTTTTAAAAACCCAATATTTAAATCACTACAAATATAAGGGCCTCAAAACCCTGTTTACAATACACAACCTAAGATATCAGGGTGTGTTCGACTGGGCGTATGTACATGACCTGCTCAACATAGGACCGGAGCACTTTGTGCCAGATGGAATAGAATATTATGGCGGCGCAAGCTTTATGAAGGCGGGAATCGCATATTCTGATGCAGTAAATACTGTAAGCCCTACATATGCAGATGAAATAAAAACCCAAGCTTATGGAGAGGGCCTTGACGGCTTGCTTAGGAGCAGGGGCATTGCGCTAAGCGGCATCATGAACGGGATAGACATGGATGAATATAACCCCTCCACCGATAAGGAACTGCCCGCAGGATATACCGCTGATGATCAGAGAGGGAAGCGACTTACCAAGGCTGCCCTGCAACGAAGGCTGGGATTGTATGAAAGACCGGATATACCTCTGATAGGCATTGTTTCGAGGCTAACGGAGCAAAAGGGATTTTCCCTGATGGCGCAGGCGGCCGACAGGGTTCTTGGCCTTAATATTCAGTTGGCCGTGCTTGGAAAAGGTGAAGCGAGATATGAAGCGCTGTTCAGGCGCATGGCGGACTTAAGGCCCAATATGATAGCATACCTTTCTGAACAGAATGAGGGCTTGGCGCACATGGTGTACGGAGGAGCGGATATGTTCCTTATGCCATCGATGTACGAACCATGCGGAATATCGCAGCTGATAGCAATGCGATATGGAACGCTGCCAATAGTTAGAGAGACAGGCGGATTAAAGGATAGCGTTGAGCCATATAACGCTTTTACAGGTGAAGGAACGGGTTTTACATTTTCTCAATATTCTTCCGACGATATGCTGGGGGCAGTTATCAGAGCGTGTGAATGCTATGAAGATGAAACTATCTGGGGCAGGCTGATATCAAGGGCAATGGCCCAGGACTTTAGCTGGGGGGCCTCCGCCAGGGCGTATTTGGACCTATATAAAAGACTCTTTGCATAATTTATAAATTATCTATTATAGCCCGGTTTTAAAAACATTGCCGGGTTTTTCAATTTACACTTTATTAACAATGCCTGTCCATATATCTATGATATAATCAATGTAAGATAAATTACGTTGAGGTATGTCTTATGCGTATTAGGGTTAAAATTTTTACAGAGATTACCATGATGCTGATTTTGTCATTGATGTCGGGATGCAGCAGCGGCTTTTCTTTAGAGTCTTCCGATGCTGCGATTGGTATTATCATAGATAATTCCGCAGATAAAACCTATAAAACCCCCACGAACACGCCTCATGCATCGAGCGTACCGATTGAAACAAAGAAGGGAGATGCCGTTAGCTATAGCGCTGGCATACCAAAGCCGGATGGATATACATCCATATTGGTGAATTTGGATAATCAACTCAATGAGGATTTCATACCAAACAATCTTTCGCGAATAAGAAATTACATTAATCCTGAGCTGCTTACATTGAGGAATGAGGACGAAATAGCCAACAGGGAGGCTGTAGAGGCGCTAAAGGATATGCTAACGGAGGCTAGGCTGGACGGTATCACGGGCTTTTATCTTGAAGACGCTTATAGAACTTACCACGAACAGCTTGTGTTGTGGGAGATTAAGCAAAGGGAATCTCCAGGCTACGGCAGCGACCGCAGCGTTCCTTTATCTACAGCATATCCTAGGGCAAGCGAACATCTGACCGGACTCGCGTTCGACTTGGGTGCCTGTGGTTCGGGAGTGATAAGGGATTTCAACTCCGAGCAGGGTCGGTGGCTTATAAGCAATGCGCACCGCTTTGGCTTTATCCACAGGTATCCCGACGGAAAAGCTTATATAACGGGAATAATCTTTGAGCCGTGGCACTTTAGATATGTGGGCGAGGATATAGCGGCCTATATATACGAAAACAGGCTTACGCTTGAGGAGTATTACTTAAGACTTAAAACAGCAGATTAACAAGATCTGATGACATAATATAGATTAAAACAAAATAGCCCTTGCATTTTTTAGCCGACTGGTGTATAGTATTTCTTGGCTTGGGGGCGTGGCTCAGTTGGTAGAGCGATGCGTTCGCAACGCATAGGCCAGGGGTTCGAATCCCCTCGTCTCCACCACCTGGATAAGGGTCAATTTTTTGAACAGTTTGAATGACTGTCCAAAAAATCGACTCTTTTCTAAAAGCCTTATAACTCAGGCTTTTTTTGTTTTTAGATACTACACCGAAGAAACACGCATAAACGAAAGGCCGTAACTGGATATCAAAAGAGCGGAATCAACGGGATTCGAACCCTTGTGTCCAAGATTAGTGCCACTCTTATCGCCTTGCATACTCAACCTCAAACTGCTCCGGCGCTTTGTAGTGCAAGGTTCGATGCGGACGCTTGATGTTGTAGAATTGCATATACGCATCAATACTTTTGGTTCTCGAAGTTATTATAATCTCTCCGGTATATTTCCTCCTTATTGAGAGACGCGAAAAACGCCTCCGAAACAGCGTTGTCCTGAGGCCGTCCAGAGCGGGAGAAGGCCATTTCGCCGTGTCCTGCGGGGGTGTTGATTGCTGCTTTTTGTTCTACAAATACCGCCGTCTGTGCTGATTGAACCGCTGTCGCTGTAACAGCGCCAACTTGAATAGCCTTGGAGTAAATAGGAGCCGTGAAGTCGGTATCACCAACGACTTCCGTTGTTCTCGTTTTTATTTCTTATTCAGACCTCGGCACACATCAACAAATCGTTTCGAGCATTGTGGCTCGACGAGCAAAGCCATGTTCTCGGCCTCGGATTCGCCTGTAAACCATGCCGAACTAAAATCAGTCCAACTATAAAACAACAAAACAGATTTGCCGATGTGAAACTTATTCTGATTCTGGCGGAAAGCTTAGGCTTCTTCGGTAGACATTTCTTCAAGGCCTTGTTTACTCGCACCAATTTTTATTTTGCCCTCAAATACACCGGCATTCGTCCGAATATAGATACATGTGGTTGTTACAGCAATTCCGCTCGGCCGTAAATCAAACTCTGCGTCCGCCCAGAAAATATACTGCTCACGAGAAATTGGGAAATTGATTGACGTTCGTTCATCCGCGCTAATACAGCCGAGTAATATATTGGAGAATAATTACATAGCGTCCATGCCCATGGGCGACTTTATAGTATTGGTGGATATTCCATATGAACAATACCAGCAGGGATTGATTGAATCCGGCAGTTATGAAGTTTCCCCTAAGGCTATTGATACGGCTAACATTTTATATGACATATTCGGGCTGAACGATATCCCTCTTACGGAGAGCGAAGGTATAGTGAAATCCGAAGCGGGCAATAAGAAACCCATCCAGGGAATAGAGCATTTGACAGGGAGGAAATCAGAGGAAAGACGATAATGTGTTTAGAACAATAAAGAGTCATTAAGATACATAAGAAGTGAGCAAGGCCAGCTTTGCTCATCCTTTTAAATTAAAAGACATCATTTGATTGCGCTTGCCGGCATCTCTTAAGCAGCATCATCCATCCTTGCCATAGGGAGAAAAAAGCAACGGCGCTTATGGCAAGGCGGTTTAAAAAATGTAGAAACGGCCGTCATTCGGGAATGATATGATGCCGGACCTGATCCAAAAATACGCAAATGGCGTCCTTGTTTAATTCGTAGTAGGTACGGTAGCTCCGCTTGTCAACTGTGACGAAATGTGCGTTTAACAGCGCCTGCATATGGTAGGCAATGGTGCTGGTACTCAGGTTCATCTCCTTTGCAAGCTCCCCACTATAATAACGCCGTCCTGCAAGCAATTTTAAAATATCAAATTTTGACTTGTCGCTAAGCAGCCTCATATTATTGCACATATAGGTGCTACTGTTATTTTTTATGCGGTTTAAAAAGATAGTCTCAAAGTGCATACCCCAGAGTATATTGCTCCAGCGGCCCGGCTCCGTTGAGACCAGGTATTGAAGACGGTCGCAGCTGAATAAAGAAGGCTGTATAAAAATCCTATCCGTTTCGGGCAGGATGATCTGGATTTTTTCTGCCATATACCGGTACAGCGTCTCATTGTTGATTTCCTTAGAGAAATGCTTGTAAAACGGCTCTGTCCATACGGTCAGGGACGGGATGAATGGCACAAAGGCCTGGACGGTTTTTGACAGCACGCTAATAAACTGGTCAAGATAGGCGTCGAAATCATGATAGAAGGCTAAAAGCCGCCACTTATCCTGATCGGGCAGGGAACACGATTCCATCAATTCAAGTAGACTGCGTCCTTTGAATGATTTTTCGCCGGAACCGACCAGCAGATTGTAGTTGTCAAGCGTCGTATAGAGGAAGTTAAGCGGGTCGCTATGAAAGGCGGTTAAAACGCCTTCTTGTATCTTTAAAGGGTCCTGCTCTGAAAAGTCCCCATAAAACTGGATAATCGCCTCGGCAGGCGTTGAATCCTGGCCGCCCAGGGGATGAAACAGATATGCTGTGATCTCATCACTTTGATTGACCGCCTTTGTTACCTGGCTGGCAATATCGCGCAATGAATCAAGCAGCTTTTCAATTTCTGGCAATTCAATGTCAAGCCTTGCTTTAATTTCCTTCTTTAAGTTGGCATAACTGCGGTTAGAATGCTGCCGCGTTAAAATATTCAGGCATTCAAAAACCGGATTAATCTGTTCTGCAATCTGAATCTCCATATCTTGTCTCCGTCCCCTTCCATAGTTCCTCATAATAACAGACTTATCTAGCCTTGTAAACATTTATGTATGAAATAATATGCAGAATATGTTGAAATTTAGCTTCATATACGTTGACATTGCCGAACTAGTATGCTACCATGATGCTTGATAGACTTGATACATCTAACTTGATGTATATCAAGCATATCTGTGTTTATACCAACCATGTTTTAAGGAGGAAAAGTAGATGAAAAAACATTTGCTACGGTTATTAGCGGTTCTGGTTACGATTGCCATGTCGCTGCCAATCCTGCCGCTGCAAACTGTATATGCGTCCAGCGCGACGGAAGGCAAATATCCGACGCTGCAGGAGACGGTGAATAGCTTTTTAGAATCGTTTGATCACTATGACGCAGACGACGAAGTTGAATTCATCGTTGAACTGGAGGGCAAACCCCTTCTGGAAATAAAATCGCATAATGAAACATTGCAGTCGTTCTTAAATACGGCAAAGGGCGAAGCTGCGGTAAGCTCAATTAAAAAGGAACAGGCATCTATAAAACAGCAGATTCGTAAAAACAATTCGGATACCTTGGAAATATTGTTTCAGTATCGGATAGTGCTTAACGGATTTGCCGTAAAAGCCAAGTATTCCGAAAAAGAACAGCTTGAGAGCATCCCAGGCGTTAAGAATGTCTATGTTGCGGCGAGGCACGAGTATGTCGAACCAACAGACGGGTATACCCAGGCGACACATACTAGCGGCGGGATGATAGACAGCGACCGCGCAAACGACGAAGGCTATACCGGCAAAGGCACCGTGACGGCGGTTTTGGATACAGGGCTGGATATAAACCACTTCGCATTTGCAAATATGCCGGAATCTCCGCGCTACACGCAGGCTGATGTTGAAGCAGCGGTTGCAAGCGGCGAGTTGAACGTTGGCGCGGCAACTGCTTCCGAGCTTTACGCGAGTGAGAAGATTCCATTCACATACGATTATGCGGACAGGGATACCGACGTATCGGACAGCGCCCGCCACGGCACGCACGTGTCGGGTTTGGTTGGCGCGGACTGCGACACATTTTCAGGCGTTGCACCGGATACCCAGGTCGTGATGATGAAGGTTTTTTCCGACTCTGCGAGCGGTGCAAGCGATGCATGGATTATTGCTGCGCTTGAGGACTGCGTTGTGCTGGGCGTAGACGCCATCAACATGAGTCTTGGTTCGGGGGGAGGCTTTACAAGCGAGACCGATACTCTGACCAATGAAGTATATGAACGTATAGAAGCAGAAGGAATCAATCTGCTCTGCGCTGCGGGCAATGATACAAGCTCAGCATACAACAATCTACTTGGCACGGATATGAACCTGATTACAAATCCGGATAACGGTATTGTCGGTTCGCCGTCCACCTTTAAATCAGCGCTTTCTGTCGCCAGCATCAACGAAGAGAGCTTCTACTCTGTCTATTTTAAGGCGGGGGAAAACAATATTATATATGACGGCCCTGCTTCGAACGACGAGCTGCGCTTTGAAAAGGCGCTCAATAATCAGACGCTCGAGTATGTCCCTGTTCCGGGTTTCGGTGATGAGTTTGACTTCGCTGAAGTCGACGTTGATAATAAAATAGCGCTGGTTGAGCGCGGCTCCATTGCGTTTACCGAAAAGGAACAGAATGCGAAGGATGCAGGCGCTGTTGGCGTAATTATTTATAATAATGAGGAAGGCGAGCTTCCCAATATGCAGGTAAACGGCCTTCTGCCCATGATTATCATCAGCAAGGGGGATGGCAAAATTCTTCGTGATCTTGAAGATAAGAAAATATCTGTTTCCGAGGATTTTGCCGAATTTTTGGTGAATCCGCTGGGCGGCCAGATGTCCTCCTTCTCAAGTCTTGGCGTTGCTCCGGACCTTTCGCTGAAACCGGAGATCACCGCACCAGGCGGTAAAGTCTATTCTACGCTGCCGGGCGGATCGTTCGGAAATATGGACGGAACCTCGATGGCGTCTCCGCACATGGCTGGCGCTGCAGCCATAATGAAGCAGTATGTAAATACGAAATTCGCAAATCTGACTGCCACGGAAAAACAGACGCTCATAAATCAGTTGATGATGTGTACGGCAATTCCTGTAAGTGATCCGGACGGCGTTCTCTATACGCCACGCAAACAGGGCGCTGGCCTCGCAAAGATTTATAACGCGATCCATACGGGCGCGTATCTCACTATAGAGAACTGTGAACGTCCCAAAGCCGAGCTTAAGGATAGTGTTAACGGTACGTATTCCTTTACATTTACTGTTCACAATATAAGCGATAGCGCGCTTTCTTATGATGTCTCCGCTGTCCCGCTAACCGCAAAGGCGGAAACGCTGTACGGCTACCGCTGTGTTTCCGAGTCATCCCGGGTCCTGCCTGAGAGTGAATTTAAGGTGAATTTCAGTCAGAAAAGCGTAACGGTTCCTGCAAGGGGCACGGTGGATATCACGGTCGATATGCAGCTAACAGACGAGGGCAAACAACAGCTTGCCGAGTTTTCAAACGGCACCTTCCTTGACGGATTTATCATTCTGCAATCCAAAAACGCGGACGAAATAAATCTTTCGCTGCCATACCTCGGATTCTATGGCGATTGGTCGAAGGCTCCTATTTTTGACGCGACTCTTTATGATGACGCAGCTCCTTCCACTTACGAGTCGAGCGGCATGTATCTGATCGACTTTGACTGGACCGGCTACCCTCTTGGAATAAACCTGATCACCGGCGATATGGACGGAGCAAGCAGAGATAAAGTAGCAATCGCAAGCCATAAGCTTGGATATCAGATGGTCTATCCAATCCTTGGTATGCTACGCGGTTCCAAAGAAGCCAATCATACGGTGACCAACGCGGACGGTGAACAGGTTTACAGCTTTACTGAGTATGAAGCACGCAAATCATATTATTATGTGCAAGGCGACTTCTTTACCTACTATCTTCCTTCGAATGGCTGGCAGCCAATCTATATGGCGGAGGATGGTTATTATTATCTGCCGGACGGTCAGTATACTTATACGGTAACAGGCCATGTCGATGGGAAAGAAGAAGAGCAGTCAATCTCTTTCCCGATTGTTATCGATAATGAGGTGCCTCAGATCATTTCCCATCAGTATGTTATGGAAAATGATACGCCTTATCTGGTTGTAACGTTAAGTGACAATCATTATATTATGGGTTTGCAGCTTGTAAATGACAAGGGCAACGCGCTGACGCAAGCCGTTTCTATAGAGAGCGCCGCTGCGGGGGAGGAGCTTACCTATAAGTTTGATCTTACCGAGGCGCAGGCCATGGGCTAAAAGCTCGGTCGGGTTGTTGCGATGGA
>URFJ01000022.1 GCA_900547135.1 uncultured Eubacteriales bacterium
AGCCAATAAAATCTCCATCTTACGCTTGCAATCTATGGAAAAATAATGCTATACTATAATCAGTTAAAGATAATATAATCTTTATTAAAAGATCCAAGAACGGGCAAAAGTCTCATAGATTTATTGTGGTATGTTTTATATAACAGGTTGAGCCTTAAAACCCATTTGTTTTTGTAAATATTCGACAGCATGCGATAAAACAAGTCGTTTATATTGCATCAATTTGTAGTTATAATTGTATTAATATATGTTATAATTAAATATGGATTATTCATACCGGTATGTCATATTCAAATATTAAAATGCAAAGGAGAAGTAACATGTTTAACAAAAAGAAGACCGTAGTCGCTTTAGCCGTTTTAATATGTATGCTGTTTAGCAGCTCCGTCAGTATAGTAGCATATGCGGCTGAACCCGACGGCTCAGTTTATTCGCCGGAAATCCCCGGCGAAATGCAGCCGTACACATTGATAGAGTATGTTACCAATAGTAGCTACGTTATCATTGAGGGAGGACCTGTAAAAACCCCAAGCAAGATAGAGATGTCTGAAGTACAGAGGGGGTTGCTGGAACAGGCCAAGCGAAACGGCTCTTACTATACCGCCATACATGAGGAATACCCAAGGCCGGTAAAGGGCGTAAAGGTTCAGTATTCAAGCGACGGGTTTATTCACGATATAATATTCCCTGAGGGCGTGGAAAACCCGCTCTTGCAGCCTAAACAGCTTCTATCCGGCATAGCAAACGCCGGCGCTTCGCCCGTTATCCTTGTTGACGCCAACGGAACGGGTATAGAGATGGAAATTATCGCGGTATGGGGCAAGCATAATAATACGCTGTACAAGGTATTCAATACCCCCAATAACAAGGGACGGTACGGCATAGGACGGGCCACGACATTCAGCGATACGATTGGCCAGGCGGATATAGTATTGGAAAAGGGCCATGTAGCTACCAGTCTTAAATATGATAACGTAGACGTAAGAACCGTGGTAGGCGTGGTGGCCATGGTAAAGGGGTCTAATAACCCTAGGGCGCAGAACATGAGAAAAATGGATGCCGGCGGTATGCCGGACGCAATATTGGATATCTGGAAAACGGGCGTTGAATACTGGGGCTATACATGGGAGAGCTCCTTCTCCATGCCCGGCACAACCCAATACAGCCATAACTGCAACATCATATCGTGAGGCTTAGTCTATGAAAAGGATGAGAATTGTTATTCTTTTGATAATTTCATCTATCGCATTCGGGTGCCTGGCGCCCGGATGCGGTAGCGGGGATAAGAACGCGCTGGCAGGGGATAAGACGAATTATTATATTACCTTTACCGTGACCCACGGCACATATGAAGAGCGCAGCCTGGAGAGCGACGTTTACTATTATAACCCGGGCAGCAGGGAGCTTAAAAAGATGGCGGCTGTGCCTTATAACGCGCAGTACCCACTTACGGTGTATGATAAAGGGCGGGATGTGGTCTTTTACTCCGCTAAGGCCGCTTCGGGCGTAGGCGACCAGCTATACGCTTATGACTATAAAAAGGATGAGCAGACCCAGCTCACGGACGACATATTTGCCATAAATCACATTATACCCCTGGGCAACGGCATACTGCTGGGCCAGGTGCCCTTCGGATCTCCAGATATTGCGATAAACCCATATCTATACGACGATGAAAAAGAGGAGCTTATCAACTGGACCTGGGATCAGGATTACCATTTCAACAACATGTTCTATAACATTAGCAGTGGCCTGATAATCGGCTCCGCATATTCAGCGAGTGAAGATAACCGGAGGTTAGCGAATCAGGATGAAGAGGATTACGTGGAATGCGACAACCATGTGTTTATCATCGACGACAAAGGCGGCAAAGAGCTGTTAATGATTGAAAATAACGATATACTCAACCTTATCAGCGTCAAAGATAAAATAGTGTATGGTTATAATAAGAGCGGCTTTCTTTCCTATGATATGAAAACCGGCGAACAAAGCTTTTACAACCCTGAAATCGTTGAAAAACTGCATGAGAAACAGGGAAACAAAGCCTGGACGTTTCTGTATATAACGGACGATGAGAACGACTTTTTCATACTTGGCTCAAAGGACGGAGGTACATGCCTCTACCATTATAATAAGCCAAACGACGAATTGATAGATATCTATACAGCCGACATCACCCATGAGCAGCTTAACAACGCCATAGTACTTCCTGAGAATTGGGGATAATTTATGAACACTAATACCAATAAAAGGACACTTATTATACTGCTTGCCGCTGTCTTTGCCATAGCAGCGATTGCAGTGGCTTTTAGTACAATACCTTCTTTAAAAGCGCTGGTGTCAGGATTAAAGGAACCATCCCCTGTATTTACCGTTATTGCCGCTCCGGAACCCCTAGGCGGCGACCTGATAGAGTTGGATTTTGACGATTACATCATCAGGGATAATTTGTTCATAGCTCAAAACGGTGGCGAACGTCAGGCGTTTGAACTGGAAGACGGCCGGCTTGTAAGCGCCGAGATAAACCCCTTCAGCGGCACGTTTAACTATGAGGGTTACAGCGTTAATTTCGGTTTTGACTATGTTTTGACTAAAAACGGCTTCACGTATTTAGACGACAGCTATGAAAATCCGTTCACTATTGACTTATTGCTTTTGGATAGGGAGCATAGTACATGCGTGATAAACATATTAAACGTTGACGCCGGCGACGAGCGTATACCCGTGTTTAATGCATATGTTTTAAACCTAAACAGCGGCGAAATGAGGGAACTTACGCAGTCTGGCGGCTCTGAACAGGAGACCGGCACAATAATATGGGCCATAGCAAAGGAGGTTTCTCCGGACGGCAAAAAAATTCTTTACTATACAAACCGTGAAACCTATCAGGAGTATAAGGCGTACTCATATTATGTTCTGGACCTGGATACAGGCCGCGAGGACCGTATAACCGTCCCCGCTGAATTCATGGATGATCCGGATAAGACGTGGCTTATCAAAAAGCCGGAGTCAATATGGTGGAATGACGACGACAGCATAATATTTGACTATATGTTTATGTACCCCAATGAAAAGGCCGAGAAAAAAACCGCTTATATGCAGTACATAAAATATTCGGTGTCCGCAATTAAATCAGAAGTCGTCGAATCAAGCCTGATACAGGTCGAGCATAAGGGGTCGACTACATACTCTCCTATTAAGGAAAGTGAGTTTGCTATTAGGAGCGCCGGCCGCACCTATGTTTTCCTCAACAGGCTTACGGGGGAATTGCTAAAATTGGATTTACCCATAGATGATAATTTAACCGTTGACTACCAAATAATTGACAATGCCCGCCAGCAAAGCGGCCACTTTGCGGGTCGCTTTGCTCTCAGCATATGCGAAGGTGCAGAGCTGCCGCGGCAGCTGATACTGGTAGATACGGGCAACAAAAGATCCTACCTTATTGATAAAACAAATTTTAAAAACGGCATGGCTGTCGATTATTTCGTTTATTATATTAACGGCTGCTTTGTCTATACAATTATTGATAACAAATACGGTAAGAGTATATACGCGGTTGAACCGCCGTACTAATCGTTATTGCGCAAATCTGCGCAAAATGAAGAATAGTTATAAAAGCATGCCACCAGGGAGTGGCCCTCCCTGGTGGCGCCGCGTATATAAACGCCGCCTTTTTTGACTACTAAATATAGCTAATTGGCGCGCCATACGGCTTTAAAATCGCTTTAGGGTCTAATTAACCAATTAGCAGCCGCAGTTATTGCAGCCACAGCCGCAGTTATTATTGTCCTGAAGGCCGAAGCCGACACCGTCATTGCCGATAACTCCAGCAAGAATCAGGATGATGATCCACCACCAGTTGCCACAGTTGTTTCCACAGCCACAGCCATCGTTGTTATCAACCAGGAGCAGAAGGATGATGATCCACCACCAGTTGCCACAGTTGTTTCCACAGTTAAACATCGCGAGTTGCCTCCTTAAAATTGTCTGTATGCCGCCGGTCTTCTAAGCCGCCAGCTACCACATACTACGCTGATTCATCCAAATGTGTGCGCTGCTGATAAAGGTTTAACTTATAAAAACATTTGTTTGGCGGACAGGGTCTTTTAACAGCAAACATAATGCAATATAAAACTGCTTTATGATAAATAATCTTAATTATTAACCATATTAATTGCAGCTTTGCATTGATAATATGCCGCTTATTACAGATATCCGTTTATCCGATAAAAAACATGTTGACATGGCGTAAAAAAGCCGTATAATAGTATATGCAGTTGTGCTCGGTTCGTCTAGTGGCCTAGGACGTCGCCCTCTCACGGCGAAAACAGGGGTTCGACTCCCCTACCGGGTGCCACGTCGGAGCAAAGTCCACTTTGCTCACAATCCCCTTACCGTTTTGCGGTTCGGGGATTTTTCACACCGCTCCCTTGCTCCTCCTCCCCCGCAAAAAGTCACGCTCGCTTCGACTATGCCCTCGCTAGCGCGGGCCTTTCGCCTCCACTTCGCTACCAACTATTCGCGGCGTGCTATTTCATAGCGCTTATGAGCATACCCCGCTTACTATCATATGGTCAGCCTATCCAAAACGGTCGCCGCTGCGCCGCGCTATATCGATCTGCCGGCATGGGCATTGACAAAAGCTTTGTTGAACCCGCTATCGCGTTTTCTACATTGCCGGTTTCAGCACGCCGTTTTAAGTGTATTGCGCACTGAAGCAATAGGTCTAAAGCAGGCTCAGCTGAACAGCATGGAGCGCCTTCCTTTCAACTGCATTCGACGTTTCGAGCAGTTCGGCAGGCATATCGTCAAAAAATGGAGATCTCTCGCCCGAATGCAGTAATATAAGTTCGTCGCGCGCACGTGTGACCCCAACGAAGAAAAGCCTGCGCTCCTCCTCAATATCCGCCCGTTCAACCTCCGCTTCAAGCGGTATGCACCCTTTACCCGCCCCGCATAAGAACACCGCGGGGAACTCAAGCCCCTTTGAGCCATGAAGCGTCATAAGCCTAACTGCGCCCGATGGATATGTTCTGCCCGTGCTCCTGGTTACATCTCCTTCCTGCCCATACGACACGTCTGGCATGAACTCCTCCATATTCTTATAGAATACGGACGTATTGATGAGATTTTTAAACTGCGCCGCGCCGGAAAGCCCCGTTTCCTCGCCCCAGGATTCCAGTAGCTTTCTGGGTTTCTCCCTTTTAGCCCTGCCCATATACTTTCTTATAAGCGAGACGCACAGGCCCGCCCTTTCGTCACCAATGGCGCAGGCCGCCTCAAGCCCGTCCTCCGTAAGCCCGCCCACATCGCTCCTTAGCCCGCCAAACAGCGTTTCAACAAACTGAGTGATCAGCTCGGAGTGGCATTTAAGCGCGGTTTGCATATATGCCTCAAGCGCCTGTACATCCCCGCTGTTCATTATGAACCGGAAAAAGCACAGCGCGCTTCTAACGTCCTTGTCCATGAGGAAGTCATCCCTTCCGGATACGACGTAAGGAACGCTCTCCTTTTGCAGGCAGCGCTCAATCAGGTCGGCCTGCCTGTGCGTGCGGTATAATACGGCTATATCGGAAAACCCAATCGCGCGTGAGTCCGGCCCTTCAGCGGATATGTGCTGTGAATCCAACATATCCATGCCGCCTACCATGCGGTTTATCTCCTTTGCTACGAATATCGCCTCTGAAAGCGCGCTTTCAGCCGTAATAAGCCTTACCCCCGCCCCGCTGCCGCGCACCGCGTTGAGTTCGCGTTTCCCTCCGCTGTTGTTCGAGATCAGAGGCACGGCACATCCGATTATTTCCGGTGTGCTTCTGTAGTTTTCAGTAAGCCGTACCGCTACGGCGCCTGGAAAATCCACTGAAAACCGCTCAAAGCAGCGGGCGTCTGAACCGCGGAAGCCATATATAGATTGATCCGGATCGCCAATGATGAAGATGCTTTTACCATGGCTTCCCCAAGCTTTTATCAACCTGTACTGTATGCTGTTTATGTCCTGGAACTCGTCTATGAGTATATGCGTAAAACAGCGGCGCCGGGCACCGCCCTCATCATTTTCATACAGGTCAAGCGCTTTTAACAGCAGATCGTCAAAGTCAAGGACGCCTTGAGCCATAAGCCTTTCCTGGTACATATCAAACGCCTCCCTCGGGATGGCCGCTTCATCGTTTGGCGCTTCGCATTTAAGGGATGAAACGCCCAAGAGGAATTGAGCGGGACTGAGCTTCATGCCAAGCTTGCGTATTATCTCCCCCGCTATCTCCCGCGCGCCATATTCGTCTATCAGGGATGCGCTTTGCCCATGCTTTGATATAAGCTTTAGGCTGATTGAATGGAAGGTACCGATATTCACCGCGTTCGCCGAGCGCTTATTGCCAAGTTCCCGCCCTATGCGCTCCTTCATCTCAGCGGCCGCTTTATTTGTGAAGGTAACCGCCGTGATCTCCGACGGTTTTACCCCGCATACATTGATAAGGTACGCGATTCTTGAAACAAGCGTTTTTGTCTTGCCAGTGCCTGGTCCGGCTATTACGGCCGTGTACGGGCTGCCCGATGTTACAGCCTCGCGCTGCCTTTCGTTAAGCCTGTCCAGCGGGCTTAGCCCGCAGTCTTGCCCCACCTCCTCTTTCTCAGAGCTTTTGCTCATATACCGCTGCCTGGATGCGGTTTTACAAGCCGTATGCTTTCTTGGCCCCTGAATGCCTAAAAAGCTCAGCTGTCCGCCAAGGGTATCTATCTCCTGCCGACTCAGCAGTTCTATTTTTCCATACTCCCCGTCATAGCCCGGGGTACGCTGAACCCTGCCCATGCGCAGTCTCCTTATGCCCTCCTCAACGCAGGGTCCTGCTACGCGCCCTGCATCGGCAGGCTCCGCTTCCCTGAGTATATAAAACTCAGAGCCAAGCTCCCTGAGCATTAGCTCATAAAGGGCGCTCACCTTTACGCTTGCCGTTGAGCAGCCCGTAGACGCGGCTATTACCTCCGGCAGCGGCGCCAGGCTTTCAAAGGGTTTACCGCCGTCGGGCCTATAGCCCTCGTTCCTGTCAGCCAGTTCGTCCACGCGGTGCTGCACGCCTATGGTCAGCCTTTTCCCGCATATCGGACACCTGCCAAAAGCCTCCTGTGCTTCCATCGGCGACAGGCATACGCCGCAGGCGCGGTGTCCGTCGTAATGGTATTTTCCCTCCTCTGGGAAAAATTCTATCGTTCCCGCCATACCTCCCTGTCCGTTAAGCGCCTTTGCAACAGCCGGATACGACATATCGGCACTCAGCAAATTGGCCTCCCGTCCGAGTTTTGAAGGCGAATGCGCGTCAGAGTTGGATACAAGTACATATGAATCAAGCGCGGAAATCCGCCAGTTCATAGGCGGGTCGGATGAAAGCCCCGTTTCAAGGGCATGAATATGGCCCGACATATCGCCAAAGCACTCCTCAAGCGAATCAAATCCCGAAAACGCCCCGAACAGCGAAAAGTGAGGCGTCCATATATGCGCCGGAATGAATACCGCGCTGGGACAGCAGTTAAGGGTTATTTCAAGCAGGTCGCGGCAGTCAAGGCCCAGTATAGGCCTGCCGTCGGAGCGGATATTCCCTATGGCCTCCAGCCTTGCCGAAAGCTCCTCAGCCTCGTCAAGGCCTGGCAGGAGGATAAGGCTGTGCACCTTGCGCACCCTGCCGTTTTTTTTATAAATCGTACTTATCTCTCCAGAAACCATAAAACGCGGCCTATTATCCAGCCCTCTCCCTATGCCTTCAAGACTGAACTCCTCCTTTAGCGCGTACAGACCCTCCTCAGCCGGCGCAAGCTTTTCCCTGAGTTCGGCTCGCCATGCCGGATGCGTAAAATCTCCGGTGCCTAGCAAGGCTATGCCCTTCTTTCTTGCCCAAAGGTCCAGATACTCGGGCACACAGTCACGGCTGGTTGCCCGCGAGTATTTTGAGTGGATATGAAGATCGGAAATAAACATAATAAACGGTCCGCCTTACAATAATTATAGTGAAATTATATCCTTTTTATCGAATAGATTCAATTTACATCAGGGCCATTTATGTTATAATCAAGGTGTTCGTTATAAGGATGTTCCCAAAGGCTGCGCCCGCGTCTCCATTTTCATCCCCTTGGCCGCCCGTCACTTTCGGCTAATTGGTTTGAGCGCTGAGCCTCGCCTTGTACCCTCCCTCAACCTAGGAGTTGCAGTGTGAAAACGCGCCTGAAATTGTGTTGCGCGTCTTTGCGCCTTGGCTATGCCAAGTCATGACAGCCGGAGTATATAATTGGCAGTGAACTGATTTGATAAGCCACTTTTGACTATGTTTATTATTCATTATCAGCGATCGCGTTTAGGCCGTATTTTGTTGTGTTATATTTATGCCCCTTTATTGGCGACAACTGTTCTATAGTTTGAAGAAAGGCGTCCGTTGGGCTATTTCTATAATTATAGGAATAAAAATTGATTTTCATCCTACTATTTATGTTGATTTATGTCATCTAAGGTTGACTATATTAGATAAGTGATGTATTTTGTATTTATAAGTTGTTTGCACTATGTATTGAGCCTGAAACAGTATATGGGTTAACAGGCTTTAATTAAAAACATGAAACCTTTCATGAAATAGCATTGTGCAGGATCACATGCAACCCACGAATCTAAAGAGGTGAACAAAACAATGAGGAGCTTTGTAGCTCTCCTTGTGGCCACGATTATGATGGCGCTGAGCTTCGTCCCCACGTACAGTATATACTTTGATTATTCTATCTGCGGAACATGCCCCGGCTGCGGAAGGTTCAACTACAATACCGTACAGAGGGAAATATATGTTTACAGCTATGATGACAACAGACATGGATTTGAAAAAGTAATGGATATGTGGTGCGTCCATTGCAACGGCAGGTTCTATGAATCAAGCCGCAAGCTGGAAAAGCACAGGTTTTACTCCATAGACCTGGGCTGCAGCGACGGCAGGCATGGTTTTATCATTAAATGCCGAGTCTGCCGCGATATAAGCAGCTATAAATATCTTATAGAGTGCGACGGCCAGCCCCATGTGCGCATGACAAAGGCAGGAATTGATTTGATACTTGAAAACAATCCATGGCAGGACCCAGAGCTAAAGGATTGAACTATTGCCCTTAAAGAGGCTTATGATTTGCTGATATACGCTGGCGCGGTTGTGGCCATAAACCACGCCAGCCATGACGGAAATTACACTTATGCGCGTGCCCTGCGTAAAGCAAAACGATGCGTGGAGACGCCTGGAGGCTGTCTGCAGGCGCTGAACCGACTGGGCCAGCTGTTCAGCGCCTGCAAATCCTAAATAGATTTATAGGGGGAAGAGCTAAGATGCCGGCAAAGACTATTATTGGCTTTATTATCACGGGTATCTTTGGCGTAATATTTCTTCTATTCTTTTTCGCGTGGGGCGGTTCCCTTATGGTGGGGGCGGTGGGAACGGCAATATGTCTGCTGCTTTATGCGTTAATTACGCTTACTCCTCTGAGCAGGTCTGTCATTAGAATTGCACACCGACGAGAACCCAGCAATGACAGGGTGTTTAACGCGCTTCTGGTAGCGGTTTCGCTCTATTATGCCGTTTTGCGCATAGCCGCGCAAATTGCGGGACTGTTCCTGCTGATATGCCGCCTTATTATCAGCTTAGTCATGCTTATCTGTACGCGCTGCTGGAAAAGCGCATATGTTTCATTCTATTTATCACAGTTGCCGCTGAAGATATTTATGGTTTTGTCCTCCCCCTTTGAAGCGCTGATTGAATGGTTGATTAAAAAAATAGATTTTAATAGCGTTGCGCAAGTATACGAATCCTAACGCCGCTTATACACAGCTAACTAACGGCAAACCCGATATCGTGGTAGGGGCTGAGGCGTTAACGTTGGACTTAGGCTGTTCAAAACAAACTCCAGATCATATATTTGCTCAAGCCCCCTTGCGGATGCATCCGGCGCTATTTCCGCTTCATACCGCGCAACATGGTTTTGTCGCTGTCGCTTACGCGATAGGATTCCAGCATCTTTTGAATAGCTTTATTATATGTGAAAACATCAATGCGCCTGGTATTGAGGAAGCCGAGCGTTTTGTCCCTGTATTTTATAAAGCAGACCGACAGCCCCCAGGCTATTGCCATTTTAACGTAATATCCATCATGGCGGATATCCCCGTACCATTGAAGCACCTCGTCTATATATTCATCAATCAAAAAATAGTCCATCAGGCTGACGATGGCAAAGCGCAGTTCAAATTCCCCTGTTGAGCTTAAATATGGCAGGAGAAAATCGTACAGCCTGCCCCGCTCCTTTGCAATCCACTTCATGCTTGCGCAAACGGTGTCGCACACCGCCCAGTTGTCTATCCTGGGGATATAGTCCTTCAGATATTGAAGCCTTTCCTCAAGGCCGCATTTTGCGTATGCTATTATCATACCTGAAATCATCTTAGCCTCGTAAGCGCCGTCGTTTTTGGCAATGCTAAGAAACCCCCTCCAATCAGCCCCACCTGCTATTTCCTTGGCAATCCCCCTCATATGGGGAACTCTTACGCCGTATGATGTGTTTTGAGCGCCAGGTATCAGTGCTTCGTTAAACCTCCTGTATTTCTCGTCGGACAAGCTGATAAGGCGCGACTTGAACTCGTCGTAGTGTTTTATGGTATATTCCAATGCTGTGTTCAGGGGCATGACGTCTTCATCCGCCGTATTATAAACCGTCAGGCGCCGCGTCTTCCCCCATCCTTTCTTCTTTTAAAGCATATCCACCGCAATTATGCGAACATTCCCATAGCCTGTCAGCAACCGGCGCCCACAGCTCGGCTGAGCATTCGCACTTCGCCGAAAGGTCGTGAACGTTCTCCGGATGCCGCAAATCCGTTGACTTTGCTCCGGATTTATCCACCATACCGGCCAATGCCCCAGGGTTGTCAAGCAACGGGCATGGCCTGAGATGGTTTTCATTGAACGGCTGGCCTTCATAGTATGCCATAAACAGGGGCGAATGGTAAGCCTCCAGCAGCGTTTTTTCGTGTATATTTGAATCCGAATAATGGATAAACGCGCAGGGCTCTATATCCCCATTTGCGTTTATATGCAGATAGCATCTTCCTCCGGCTATGCATCCCTTTACGTATTCGCCGTCGTTCCAGAAATCCATTGTAAATATGGGTTTTGTACCGCGGAACTTCCTGATCTGTCGGTACATGTATTCACGCTGCTCGGCCGTAGCCATAAGCTTTGGCACAGCGTCCGCACCTACGGGCATATATGTAAAAAACCACGCGAACTTGGCGCCCTTTTCGATCATGTCGTCAAAATATTCCTCGCTGCCGATTATCTCGGCGTTCTGGCTTGTATAACAGCACGAGACCCCAAATGGAAGCTTTTTGCCCTTTAGTATCTCCATGGCTCGGACGACAGCCCTATACGTACCCCTGCCCCTTCTCGAATCCGTATGCTTCTCAAAGCCCTCGACGCTGATGGCTGGGATAAAGTTCTTTACCCTCAGCATCTCGTCGGCAAATGCCTCGTCTATAAGGGTTGCGTTTGTAAACGCGAGAAACTCGCAGTCGGAATGTGCGTCACAAAGGCGTATTATATCATCCTTTCGCACAAGGGGCTCCCCTCCCGAATATATGTACATATAGGTGCCGTGTTCCTTGCCCTGCATTATTATGCTGTCGAGCGTTTCATAATCCATGTTCAGTTTGTTTCCGTATTCAGCCGCCCAGCATCCGGTACAGCGGAGGTTGCAGGCGGACGTAGGGTCCATGAGGATGGCCCAGGGTATGTTGCAGCGGTACTTTTCCTTCGCCCTTTCCTGCCTTTTTGCGCCAATGAGCGAAGTGTTGAGGATAAAGTTTTCAAACAGCGTTTTACGCACGCCGTCGTCCACGTCCGTCCACATGCTCTTGATAAGCTTATACCAGTTGCACTCAGGGTCTTCAAGAATGCGGTGCAGCATCCTGCGCTGTGAAATAAACCGATCCCCGCTGTCAAACTTGTCCACCCAGGCCATCAATTTGGGTATGTTTTTATCCGGGTTGCCGTCAATGTAGCTCAGCGCTTTTTTAACCGCATATGTCTGCACGTTTTCCTTTATTGTTTTGCCGCTCATATCGACACTTCCTTTCAAAGACTATACGGCCTTGGTTACAGGTTAACGCCGCAGCCCCATTGAACCGTGTGACGCTTGCCCAGCGCTGCGCGAAAATGCGTCGTAAATGAAAACACTGTTACCTTTTGGGACAAATGGCTCGAAATGTCCCTTTATACGACCGCTAAAATAACATATCATTTCAAGTAGTATATGACGGAAGGGAATTTTTTAATTTAAAAAACCTGACTTTACCCGCGTGATCGTCAGTCCGGCCCTTGATAAGGCCATTTGTAATATAGAAACCGACGCGAACAGTAACATACGCAACCTTATCGACCTTGTTCTCAAGTTTCTAAAGGTCGCTTCCAGCAGTCGCTGTTTAAGACATTCCAGGCCATGATGCAGTGTCAAAACAGCGCCTACTACATCCTTGTAAAAAATAACCGATCATGAAACCATTAAAACATTCGGCTTCAACCTTGGGTATAACGGATGCACCAACGGCGCCAAGCTTATTAGGGAAAATGAGCTAAGATATGGCTTCAATATCCCATGGACGATATCGTTTGTTCTGGATCGCGAGGGCAGGCTCGACATTTACAGGATATGCCATACCGTGAAGCAAGGGGGCAGTCTTGGCATATTCACGTATTTTGTTTTTTGCACTAACGGTCAATCGCTCAAATCCCGCCGCTTTTAAGCGCGTATGGCGACTGCGCGTTTGTGCTGTTTACCGAACCGGCTTATCTCAACAGACGGCCCTGTATGGTACTACATAAGAACGCCATGACAGCCGTTCTCTCATCAAAGCCGGAATTTGCCTCCGCTACTTCGGAAATGCTTAAAAGAAGGATGCTATACTCCGCCTATTCATTTTACAGCGACGAAAGCGCTTACGACCTTTTGTCCGGGTTATGGCACAAAGAGATTATAAACGCCTCGTGCGCTTTTGCGTGCTCATCCCCGAACCCTTATGCGGCGATACGGCTGCTATAAGCGAGTTCGTAAACGATGTGCGTGACCGGCAAGAAACTCCTGTTCTGTTGATGGATACGGAATCGGACATTCTTTTGATAGATCAAATCATATCCCCGGATTCCTGTTCCATGGGGTTTGGGAAAGACGGCGTTGCATTCGACAGCTTTGGAACGCTTAAAGGCGCAGCAAACAACCTGTGAGACTTCAACTTAACGCAAATATTAAGGGAAAATACGCAATGCGGCTGAACGCTGCTCCTTATATCATCAAATAACGTGGATTTTGCAGCTTTAAAGCTTTTAACTAATAAAGCATGAGAAAACGCGCCTGCCACCCCTGCGATTTGCCTACATCTCCTTATCGTATTTGCACCGGTAATAAACTCTACAGCTAATTACCAAAAGATAAGCAAAGACAAGAAGCAATACCGCAACCAGATCCACGCCCATCATAGCAAAGGATACCATGAGCGCCCCAAATACAAACACCATTACGTCAAAGGCCTTTGTCTTTGCCCTGCTGCCTATGGCTATATTGTGCTCGTCGTTTCTTTCAATTTCGATTTGCCTTTGAATATCGGGATGCTGTTTCAACGCACGCTTGCTTATTATATTTCCCATCCCCTGGCCAAAGGCCCCGCACCCTATACCAATGCAGATATAAGGCAACGCAATTATTTCCTGGGAAATTGAATCACCCTTAATTAGACACAGTCCGACGCCTATCAGCAGCAAACCTGCCGCCGTCACCATATAGTTCAACGCGTTATTTTTCATTATACATCCTCCTCATAGCTAAAGATTTCTTCAATACTCATATCAAAATAGCGCGCAAGCTTTAAGGCCAGCGTTATCGACGGATTGTAGCGCCCGTTTTCAAGGGAGCTTCATGGAAAGCAAACTTTACATAAAGGAGTCATTTAGTTGAAAAATCGGCTTGAGGAGATAAGAAAGCAGCGGGGCGTCAGGCAAGAGGACCTGGCTGCGGCGCTTGAGGTTTCGCGGAAGACGGATTGAGTATAACATAAATTCGAGCGGTGTTAAGTAAGCTTTCCATAAAATCAATCTGAACGCTTCCGTTTATCCATAACCGTTACGCGCGGAACATTTTTAAAAAGCTTGCAACATACCTGCCATTGAAATAAATGGAGCTTAAGACCATAATGGACAGGGCATTATATATGTGCTATGCTATCTTAAAACCTGTTAAAGTATAATGGCTATAAAGGAGTTGTAATATATGAAATGGTATGAGTTATATCCGTCCGGCATCCCCCCTTTGTTGTCGGATATAGATAAATTCGTTTCCTGCCCGCTTTGGAATGAGTTTCGCGCGTCGGTTGAGGGAGCGTACGGGGTTTCGCCAAGAATAGAGTACAGCAGATGTTCCATGGCTCCTGGCTGGAACGTTAAGTATAAAAAGGGCGGCAAATCAATATGTACCGTATATCCCAATAACGGCCGCTTCTTCTGTATGTTGGTTATCGGTGATAAAAAGCTGCCGGACGCCGAACTTATCATGAATTCGTGCGGTACATATATGCGGGAGCTTTTTCGCGATACAAGCCAATCCCAAGGCGGCAAGTGGCTGTTTATTGACGTAACAAGCGATATAATTCTTCAGGATACGCTCAGGCTCATATCCCTTCGAATGGTAAAATAATAGGGAGCGTTAAGTTAAGCCCGAATCCTGCGGCTTTGCCTGCCATAAGCTTTTTAAATACGGTGCTGCGGGATTTTGGCACAGCGGCCGTACTTTGATTACCTTGCGGGATGTTTTAAATATTGAGACGGCCTGAAATTATTTTTACGGCTTCAGCCGGCTCTAAAAGATCCGTATTAAGACGTACATCATACCTTTGATCGTCAAACATGCCGTGCTTTTTTTCTATCATTGCACTGACCGGAGCGGGAAGCGACCCATTAAGCCTTTTCGCAAAGCGCTGCTTTATTGAATCAACATCCGCTGTAACGAGCACCCTGAATGCGTTTTCAGCTAGCAGGCTTAGATGCTCCATCTCGCTTATTATATAGATAATTGATATCCCGCTTTCACACATCATCTCCCTTAAAATCCTTTTGGCCTCCGCCTCTCCCTTTGCAAGCCTCAAATAATCCTTTCCAGAGTATACCTTGGCGCCTAGCTCCTCGGCCAACAGCTTTGCAATGGTGGATTTTCCGGTGCAGCTTTCCCCTATTATTCCAACTACCATATTGAACGCCTCCTGATCAATTATTATATCACCTATTGTATCACCGGTCTTTGAATGCGCAACCGGTTTGGCGCAACATTAGCCTGTAACCGCCAAAATTATTGAGGCCCTGTATACTATTAAATTGCGCCCGCGGCATTACATATCGCGGGCGCCCTAAGATGTGCTGCTGATCCCCCCTGTTAAGACGTAAAAGAATCTAATTATTCCCTGGTCTTTTCGCCCCTGATCAGCCTCACGGCATTGAGTATAGCGATTACCGATACGCCTACATCCGCAAACACAGCTTCCCACATGGTGGCAATGCCGGCCGCTCCCAGAGCAAGCACAGCCGCCTTTACCGCCAGCGAGAATATTATGTTCTGCCGGACGATACGCATTGTCTTCCTTGAGACCCTGATGGCTACCGGTATTTTTGACGGCCGGTCGTCCATTATTACGATATCCGCGGCCTCAATCGCGGCATCAGAGCCAAGGCCGCCCATAGCAATCCCAATGTCCACCTGTGACAACACTGGAGCGTCATTAATTCCGTCCCCGACAAAGGCAAGCTTCCCTTCCTTTGAGGTTTCCTTCCCAAGCCTTTCGACCTGCCTCAGCTTGTCAGCCGGAAGCAGTTCGGAATGAACCTCGTCGATTCCAAGTTTTCCAGCTATGTATACGGCTACCGAGCCGGCGTCGCCGGTGAGCATAACCGTCTTTTTCACGCCTGCCTTACGCATACCCTCAATGGCGTTTTTAGCATCCTCCTTAATCTCGTCCGATATAAGAATATACCCGGCATATCTGCCGTTTACTGCAACATGCACCGCCGTACCAGGCCGCGCCGGCACTTCGAAGGCCACCCCCGCTTCCTTCATAAGCTTTGCGTTTCCCGCCAGTACCGGCATGCCGTCGATATCGGCCATCACGCCATGACCGGCAGTCTCCCTGACATTGGACACGCGGGATAACTCCACTTCCCCGTCATACGCCCTAATCAATGACGCTGATATGGGATGGTTTGAATAGCTTTCAGCAAGCGCGGCGTACTCCAGCAGTTTCCCCGCGCTGATATCCACTGGGTTTATGCTTTCAACGGAAAAAGTGCCCTTTGTCAAGGTTCCGGTCTTATCCATTACGACCAGTTCAGTCTTTGACAGCGTTTCCAGGTAGTTGCTCCCCTTGATAAGTATGCCCCGCTTAGAGGCTCCGCCTATCCCGCCGTAAAAGCTGAGCGGCACGGAGATTACAAGCGCGCACGGGCATGAGATGACCAGGAATATGAGCGCTCTGTTTATCCAGCCGGAAAAGGGTTCGCTTAGTATCAGCGGCGGAACTACGGCAAGCAGCGCGGCTGCCGCAACAACGCAGGGCGTATAGTACCTTGCGAACTTGGTGATAAAGTTCTCTGTTTTGGCCTTCTTGGACGCGGCGTTTTCAACGAGTTCAAGTATCTTTGATACGGTTGATTCTCCGAACTCCTTTGTTACCTCTATCTCCAATACGCCCGTAAGGTTTATGCACCCGCTCAGGGCTTCGCTTCCAGCGGCAATATCCCTTGGCAGCGATTCTCCCGTAAGCGCGGATGAATCTATCGATGATGCCCCAGACCTGACTATACCGTCGAGAGGTATCTTTTCGCCGGGCTCCACTACTATTAGCTCTCCTATGCCTACATCGTATGGGTCTACGGTTATTAGCCCGCCCCCCCTCCGAACTGTTGCGGAGTCGGGCCTTATGTTCATAAGCGATGCAATCGACTCCCTTGAGCGGCCTACGGCATAGCTTTCAAACAGCTGTCCTATCTGGCTAAAGAGCATGACTACCACGCCTTCCGCGTATTCACCAACGGCAAAAGCGCCTATAGTGGCTATGGACATAAGGAAGTTCTCATCAAAAACCTGCCCATTGAGTATATTCTTTCCGGCGCGTATCAATACACCGCCGCCAACCGCCAGATAGGCGGCAAGAAACGGCAGAATCCTAAGCCATCCTTCCAAACGCAGCAGCATAGCTATCGCAAGCAGAACCGCTCCCGCCGCTATGCGCGCCAGCGCCCTTTTCTGTTTCATGCTCATAGCCTCACCCTAAGCCACAATCGTGCATTCCGGTTCTATCCGCTTGCATACCTTTATAGATTCCTCGACAGCCTTGTCGAACTTATCGTCAGCCGCGTCCAGGGTAAACCTCTGGGTCATAAAGCTGATGGTCGCCATATTCACGCCGTCAATACGGTTTACGGCTGATTCCATCTTTGCCGCACAGTTTGCGCAGTCAAGTCCAACTATTTTAAAAGTCCTCTTCATTTTCTTTGCTCTCCTTCCATCATTCGGCCACATGATCCATTCCCTGATTTATAATCGTCCTGACATGGTCGTCAGCCAGTGAGTAGAATACTGTTTTCCCCTCTCGCTTGTACTTAACAAGCTTTGACTGCTTCAACACCCGTAGCTGGTGTGAAATCGCGGATTGGCTCATGTTGAGCAGCTGCGCGATATCGTATACGCACATCTCCGCTTCAAGGAGCACGTAGAGTATCTTAATCCTTGTACTATCTCCAAACACCTTATACAACTCCGCCAGATCACATAATATCTCCTCTTCAGGCATTGAGTCGTTTACCTTTTGCACAACGTCCTCGTGCGCATGTATATAATCACCATGAATTGTTTCATCAGACAACATGTTTGATCATCCTTTCATTTGAATGATTGTTCATATTTAATTATATGCTTATATTCAATTTTGTCAACCACATTTTTAAGAAATCTTGTCAATATTTCTTGTCTGTTATATATTATTATAATATATAACAGGGATGGAGTTTACATTTTTATTAGTCTGTGTTACGATTTAATCATAGGTTTTCTGTTAAGCCTATAACATGTTCAGTGGATCCCGCCATTGACAAAATTCTTCATGTTGCGTGGATTATTGGGTTTATCCATTTCGCGCGAACACACCTCCAAGAGAGCAACAGAACACCCCCTCGTGTGCTGTTGTTTCTCTGTTTTATACGGTAACCTTGTATTTTTATTAGTATGTGACTATGTTTACATATTGGTATTGGATCTTATTTTATTTGATTCGTTCTAAATATACTGTATAATAGGGAGAAGTTATCAAACGCTAAAGTGGTGCTATATGCTTATAAACGCTGACGAAAGGCTAGACGACCTGCAATATAAGGGGTTATGCATAATCCAAAACCCTAAATATTTCTGTTTTGGCACAGATTCGGTTCTGCTTGCATCTTTTACTTCAATTAAGCGTACCGACCGGGTTATTGACTTGGGTTGCGGCACCGGCATTTTATCGATTCTGATAAACGGACGCACCGGCGCAAGCGTTACTGGCATTGATATTCAACCTGCTCTTGTGGATATGGCCGCCAGGAGCGCAATGTATAATTGTCAGGAAGGTATAAAGGCATTGGTCATGGATATGAGGGATGCACCCAATGCTTTGGGCCATGGCTCATTCGATGCAGTGGTGTGCAACCCTCCCTACTTTAACGGATCGCTCACTGGCGTAAATGAAAGCAGGACTGTAAGTATGCATAATTCATGCTGTCGCATCCAGGATGTAGCTTTAAGCGCTAAGCGACTGCTTAAGCATGGCGGACGGTTGTTTATGTCGTATCCATCCAGCGGCGTTTTTGAGCTTTCCCACGCCTTGTCCGGACAGGGTATTGAGATAAAACGCTACCGCCTTGTATCTTCATACCTTAGAAAACCCCCATATCTGGTATTAATTGAAGCAAAAAAAGGGGCAAAGAGCGGAGTGGTGTGTGAAAGGCCTCTAATCATTCATGATAACCAGGGGCGTTATACCGACGAGGCAAAATCAATGTACCATATGGATTGACAGTCACGCGTAATTT
>URFJ01000023.1 GCA_900547135.1 uncultured Eubacteriales bacterium
CCGCATATCCCGCCTACCTGCTTATCGCTCAAAAGACTTCCGCAAAGCAGGCCCAAGCCGATGAACAGAACCGCCGCTGGGATTGACACCGCTATTGCCAGAAGGATATTAAGGCTGAAGCCGAGTCCCAAAAGCATTGCCGCGGCGTAGCATACCGCCATCTGCGCCGCCGCCATGGGAAGCAGCGGAAGGGTATAGCCAAGTATAAAGTCCACAGCGGTCATAGGGGACGCAAACAGCCTGAGCATAAACGAGCTCGTCCTGTCCTGGCTATTACCATGCCGGAAAACAGCGATATGAAGGACAGCCCGAAAACCGACACCCCTGGCGACAGCTTTTCAATGGCAAAAAGTTCGACCGGAATATTGGACTGAATTAAGGAGAGCAGCAAAAGCAGCACAATGGGAAAGCCGATTCCAAAGGCCAGGTTCAGCCTGTCCCTCAGTATTTCCTTTGAGTTTCTCGAAGCAAACGACAGCATTTTCATCAAACGCGGCCCCCTTTTGTACAAAGTTCTACGAAGGCGTCCTCAAAGCTATCCCTGCCAGCCGTCTTCCTGAGTTCGTCCGAAGTGCCCACCGCCACCAGATTCCCCTCGGACATTATTCCGATGCGGCTCGAAAGCGCTTCCGCCTCCTCAAGATAGTGCGTGGTAAGCATTATGGTGGTTTGCCCTTTAAGTCCCTCTATCACACCCCATAGCTCCCGCCTTACCAGAACGTCAAGGCCAAGCGTCGGCTCGTCGAGAAACAGCACCTTGGGTTCGGAAATCAAAGCCATTGCTATTGACAGCCGCCTTTGCCATCCGCCTGAGAGGATTTTAGCCCTGCTCTTAGCTATCCTTTCCAAGCCAAACCTGGCAATGGCAGCATCGGCCCTCTCCTTGGCTTCCCTCTTTGTAGATCCATAAATGCCGCATATGAGGCGGAGGTTCTCCTCGGCCGTCAGGTTGGGTGCCACCGCGGTTTCTTGCGGCGAAACGTTTATACTGGCCTTGACCTTGTTTGGCGAACGCACAATGCTGTTCCCCATCAGGGTAGCGTCTCCGCGCGTCGGACGTATCAGGCATGAAAGCAGCTTTATAGTCGTGGTCTTGCCCGCCCCGTTTACGCCCAGCAGCGAGAAAAGCTCCCCCTTTTCAACGGACAGGTTGAGGGCGCTGACGGCGTTTATGCCCTTATACGCCTTTGTAAGTCCGAGCACTTCTATCGCATTCATCAATCCTTACCCCTTTTAGACATTATCTCGCTGGCAAGGCTCAATAAGAATTCGCTCTTTAATATGGCGATCCCCTGGTCCTCGTCGCCTAGCACGGCCAAGCTGTCGCCGGGCCGAATGTTAAAGATATCCCTTGCCTTCTTAGGTATAACTATTTGCCCCCTGTCGCCTACCGCCACGATTCCAAAAAAGTGTTTCCCCTTGGGCGGTATTGGAATCCCGCTCTTCTTCGCGTCAAACTTAACCAGATCATCCAGGGTAACGCCGAAAAGCTCGGCAAGGGCAATGCTGTTTTCAAGATCGGGCGTGGTGGCGCCGGTTTCCCATTTTGCCACCGCCTGCCGTGACACGCCTACCCTCTCGGCCACTTCCTCTTGGGAAAGACCCTTCTCACGCCTTAGATAGCTCAAGTTAGTGGATATCATCCTACTTTTCACACCCCTTATAGTTTAATTATGCCATACTATTTCTATAATATCAGCCAACCGCGCTTAACAAACAAGCCTACTTACCGTTATGTTAGGTTGCATGCATTAAATAAATAATCCTAAGCCGAAGCCAATTTCAGCAGCATAAAAAAAGTGGGCGCTGTCCCTGATTAACCATATTCACGGGCCTGCATGCTAAGGGCGCTGCCTAGGAATGCATCCTTAGTGTCGGGTGCGCCTTTGCTCAACTCGTTATGCCGTTTTCATCCACCTTCAACACCATTACCAGTTCGCCCTTAGCGTCCAGCTCGCCATTGAATTCAAAACCACGCCTTTTATACATAGAGATTGCCCTCGCATTGCTTTCATAAACGCTTAGGTATATTTCATTGCAACCGTTCTCTTTTATCAGTCTAGCTATCATTGAGTTTATGGACGTAAATCTGGTCCCGCGTCCCAAAAAAATTTGGTCGATCACAACCCATCAAGCCATACGCGGCCGGAGCTGCCCTCATCTGTAAAAACCCATACATTACAAAACCGACGGGTATTCCGTCGGCCAGGATAACTACAGGACGCCATATAGGGTTACTCTCCGCTTCATACATGCAGCATTCTATCGGTTCTATGTTGCCCTCCTGCCCCGGGGGCTACCTCCAAAAGCCGCCTGTTAGCAGTGTGAACAGGTTCAATCCTCAGATCCATAAAACTCACCTCGCCTATATTGATACGCCATACCAAATTCCGTCCCCGCGGATTTAAAACAGCAGAGCCGGTCCCGTGTGGCGCATTCCGGCTCTGCTAATCATATCAAAATACAATCGGATTATCGCTTATGCTACCCTCAGTCGACAAGGGTATGCTTAACGCTTAATAATTTTCAGCCTTCAGCTCAAAATAGGCCTTGGGATGGGCGCACACCGGACATACCTCCGGAGCGTCGGTGCCAACGTGTATATGGCCGCAGTTGGCGCACTTCCATACAACTACGTTGTCGCGCTTAAATACCATACCGTTTTCTATGTTGGCGAGCAGCTTAAGGTACCTTTCCTCATGCTCCTTCTCTATACGTGCAACGCCGTCAAACAGGAACGCTATGCTGTCGAATCCCTCTTCACGCGCTTCCTTTGCAAAGGTGGCGTACATATCGGTCCACTCATAGTTCTCACCCGCGGCGGCATCCTTTAGGTTTTCGATGGTTCCGGGCACCTGGCCGCCATGAAGCAGCTTGAACCAGATCTTTGCATGTTCCTTCTCGTTATTCGCCGTTTCCTCAAACAGATTGCCTATCTGGACATACCCCTCCTTTTTAGCCGCCGAGGCGTAATAGGTGTACTTGTTCCTAGCCTGGGATTCTCCGGAAAACGCCGCCATGAGGTTAGCCTCTGTTTTAGTTCCTTTAAGTTCTTTCATATAATTTTTCTCCTTCCATATTGTCTTTTTTAATTAAGATCATTTGAATTCGTTCCGTCTTTCGGCGCACTCCCTGCACACTCCATAAAATAGTATGCTCACGCCCGTTACACAGCAACCGCATGAGTCGCCGGCCGCCTTTCTTATGTCCGGTATGGAGCTTCGGTCTATATCGGTGATTCCGGCGCAGCTGGAACAGACCATATGGTAATGCCCATCGTTCACCGGATCAAACCTGTCGGCGCCTCCTGGGATGCCCAGCCTCATTATTTCCCCGCTATCAGCCATTAGCCTTAGATTTCTATAAACTGTCGCAAGGCTGAGCAACGGATTTGACGGCTTTAAATAAGCATAAAGCTCATCGGCAGTGGGATGATAAAGCGCCGATTTCAATGCTGCCAAAATTAGGTCTCGCTGTCTTGAGTAGATCGCCATATCAACTCCCTAATAATAATAACTATTATTAATATTATTATAATCTCAATTATAGTATTGTCAAGCCTTTTAGCAAAAAAAATACCTATAATTTGTTTTAAGCAAACTATTTATTATACGTTTCTAAAGAATATCCATCGAAAATACAGGTCAAGAGGTTTAAGCCTTTATCAAATCCAGCACGTTTATTCCAACCTCCCGAAGCATTCTGTAAAGCATATGAAGGGGGAGTCCAACCACCGTAAAATAGCTTCCTTCAATTCTTTCAACAAACATGCCGCCTATTCCCTGTATCCCGTAAGCCCCAGCCTTATCCATGGGTTCGCCCGTTTTAACGTATGACCTTATCTCAGGCTCGCTCATAGGTGAAAAAGTAACGGAAGCTACATCGTGGCATACAAGCTGCCTGTCGTCGGTTATTAAGCACAGGCCGGTATATACCTTATGGGTCCTACCCTGAAGCAGGCCAAGGGTTTTAACAGCTCCTTCCCCGTCAGATGGCTTTCCAAGCACCCTTGTGTCAATTACAACAACTGTATCACATCCAATCACACAACAGTTCTGTCTGCCTTCCTTTACGGACGCCGCCTTTATGAGCGCAAGCTTTTCAACCATTTCTCCCGGCGGGCAGGGCTGTATGTCCTCATCCGCATCGCTGGGAATTACCCAAAACTCAAGGCCCGCCATCTCAAGCAGAGACTTGCGCCGCGGGGACGCGGACGCCAATATCAACTCCATATGCGCTTCCTCCCTGTAATTTTTTATATAATAGCATACATCGGATAAAATGGAAATTGCCCGGGCCGTCAAGCTTAGCAATTTAGCGTTAGGCTACCCTCAGTTGGCAAGGATAAGCACACTGGAGGGCCGGGTTTTTTGCCATTTATATGTTCTCGGCGCTTGAAATAGCGCTGAATAGTCCTGCGCTCAAAGGCTTTGAACTGGCCAAAATCCGACTCCTCAAGGTCTTGTAAGTCTTTCAGCCCGCACGGGACGTGGCGCAGCCGCACAGGCGTAGCGAACCCCCTACGGCAAGCGGCTAGAACGAAGTCCGGCGCGGGCTGGGTGTGTGAAAACCGCGTTTACTCTTGTCAACCGAGGGTATGCGCATTGAAAGACCGTTTGCGCCATAGGCCTGTATTTTACAGTCTGACCTTTCCTTCGGGCCAATAATAAAACGAAACGCCCAACACGTCCCGCCTTTAGGAGAGCTATGGGCGTTATTATAATAATTTCAATTATTTGGGTACTTTGAAAACGCTTGCCTGATTGCTGTTGTTCAATCCATTAAATACGCTACGACTTCTCCAATTATAGCCTAATTAATTGCTATTTATTTCAACGCAGGTAAATCGTTTCTCTGCACATAATAGAAGGGCGGACGCACGTTGTGCGCTTGGCACGGCTTAACGCGTCAGTGCATATCATACCGTATGGACGCTTTAGCCGTCCATGAGGGAGTAAAACGGCATGAATATACTATCAGTAGGCACTCAGGAATACGATGTCGATATAGAAAAGCTATTGAAACGGCGCCTTAGGCAGGCCGGCTGGGAGCCTGACCTGGACGTATCCTTTGGAGACGAGCAGGTCGTAAGCGCTGAGGTAGGATCACCCGAAGAGATGTCTTCGTGGATAATGGCAATAGGCAGGCTTTTGCTTAAAGATATGGCGCATTTTGAAATGGCGAGGCTTATAAACGAACTGCCGCTTACGCTTGCCCAAAAGCAGATGGCTTTGCCCGAGGCAATTAGAAGCGCCAGGTCCTTTAACGCTGAATCGCGTATACTTCGTTCGCTGCGCGAACACTTCGACGAGCATGAGCATCTTAACCTTGAGGGCTTCATGCGCTTTAGGATGAAGGACGTACTTGAGGGCTTTTCCCTGTGCGTGGATCGTGCCGCTGAGGAAATATTGCTAAGATCAGAGTATCTTGAGCTTATGAGCGTGCTAAGCGCGTATGTAAGGATGCGTCCCCCATGCATAAGGGAGATAAGCATAATACTGCATCCTGATGGAAGCTGCACGCTTACGGACGACAGCGATTCGCGCATTGACTGCGAGTCATGCAGCGACGACAGCGTTATGAATGTGCTGATCGGACTTTCGCCCGAACGCATAACAGTATACAACCTCACGGGCAGGGATGACTCGCTGCTCAGCGAGGCCCTTAAAAGGGTATTTAAAGACAGGGTTAAATTCTTTAGTTAGCGCGGCAGTATCAAATAAAACCGCATAAGAACAGTTGGCATTATAATTGATACGGCAAGCAATGATCCATACGGCAAATGAAAACGGACTGACGTTAAATCAGTCCGTTATTAGCATAACCCTCTATACGTTGAGTTCCTCACCTACGATATAAAGCGGCCTGCCCTTCAGCTCGTCGTACATGCGGTTCATATAAGCGCCCTGAACGCCCATAAACATCATAGTGATTCCGTTAAGAAGCACCAGGCCGTCAACAGCCCAAAGCCATGCCGACACTCCCACGGTGCACGCAAGCACTATCAGCGCGATAAGCCCCATACCTGAAAGCATGCATACCGCAATGCCCGCCTTGCCCGCTATGGCAAGCGGCTTGTTTGAAAAACCCGTTATGCCGTCCATAGCAAGCTTAAGCATCTTCTTCATGGTGTATTTGGTCTTGCCTGCATAGCGCTCATGCCTTACGTATTCCACAGGTACGGTCTCATAGCCCATCCACGCGCTCATCCCACGCAAAAATCTGTTGTGCTCGCGCATATTAAGAAATACTTCCGCTACTTTTTTGTCGATAAGCCTGAAATCTCCAGTATCCAGCGGTATTGGATAAGCGCTCATGGACCTTAACAGCCTGTAATAGCAAAACGCCGTGAACTTTTTGAATATGGTTTCACCCTGACGCTTCGCGCGCTTGCCGTAGGCTATGTCGGCCCCGTTCTCCCAGGCTTTAACAAGCTCCGGGATTACCTCGGGAGGGTCCTGAAGATCCGCGTCTATTATGATAAGCGCGTCGCCCCTGGCTATATCCATCCCTGCGGTTACCGCAAGCTGATGGCCGAAATTGCGCGAGAACGAGCGCACCTTCACCTGCGGATTCGCCTTGGCAATCTTCCTTAACTGCTTCATCGTATCGTCACGACTTCCATCGTTAACATATATTATCTCATAAGGATAGCCCATCCCTTTCATCACGGCGTCCATCCGCTCAAAGGATACGCCGATGACCTCCTGCTCGTTGAACACGGGTACTATGAGCGATAAAAACTTTTCGGGCATTTTATTTGCCTCCTGTGCTTTAATAGGAACTGCTTCCAGATGTATTATAACTCTTTAGCCCGAGTTGGACAATCCATGAATGGCTAAAACCCATATTTTGTGGCAAATAACAGCATATTTGTTGCAAAACACGAAGTTGGATGTATAATTGACTTAGGCTGCGTTTACATTAAAATATCAAAGTGTAGGAGGTATCACAGATGGCGCTTGTAACCAGCACGGAAATGTTCAAGAATGCCTATGACGGCGGCTATGCCATAGGCGCGTTCAACGTAAACAATATGGAGATAATACAGGGCATTACAGAAGCTGCCAAGGAGGAAAATGCTCCGCTTATTCTTCAAGTATCATCTGGAGCGAGAAAATACGCTAACCATACCTATCTGATGAAGCTGATTGAGGCCGCGGTAATCGAAACAGATCTGCCTATATGCGTTCACCTTGATCACGGCGATACGTTCGAACTGTGCAAAAGCTGCATAGACGGCGGGTTTACCTCGGTAATGATCGACGGTTCGCATCTGCCTTTTGACGAAAATATAGCTTTGACAAAGCGCGTCGTAGAATACGCCCACGACAAAGGCGTTGTGGTTGAGGGAGAGCTTGGCAGGCTTGCCGGAATTGAGGATGCGGTCAACGTTTCCGACAAGGACGCCTCTTACACCGATCCCGATCAGGTTCAGGAGTTCGTAAACCATACCGGCGTGGACAGCCTTGCAATAGCCATCGGCACAAGCCACGGCGCCTATAAGTTCAAACCCGGCACCACGCCCCGCCTACGCTTCGATATACTTGAGGAGGTGTCAAGGCGGCTTCCAGGGTTTCCAATAGTGCTTCACGGGGCAAGCTCGGTTGTGCCGGAATTCGTTGAGATGATAAATAAATACGGCGGCAATATGCCCGACGCCATAGGGGTTCCGGAGCCTATGCTCAGGCAGGCTGCCTCAATGGCGGTGTGCAAGATAAATATTGACAGCGACCTAAGGCTTGCTATGACGGGAACAATACGGAAGTACTTCGCTGAAAATCCCTCCCACTTCGATCCGCGCCAGTATCTCAAGCCCGCGCGCGCGGCCATAAAGGAAATGGTCAGGCACAAGCTCGTAAATGTGCTCGGGTGCAGCGGCAAAGCATAATCAGGTAACTTTGAAAGGAACGGTGTTATGGAAGAATTAAGCGGTATAATCACCCTTATTGATCAGGATGGCAACGAATGCGAGTTTGAGCTTCTGGACAGGGTTGAATATCTGGATAACGAGTATGTCGTTTTGCTGCCCGATGAAGAAGGCTCCGACGGGTCGGAGGCGGTGATACTGCTCGTAGACAGGGCTGACGCGGGTTCCAGCTATCGCGGTGTCGACGATTCAGCTACGCTTAACGCGGTGTTTGATATATTTTTAAAGCGGCAGGATGCGCTTGACGGTGAGTAAGCATTAAACAGACCATGTTCCAGCGTTGAATCATAGTAACATACAGCAAAACAGGCCCCAAGCTATCGCCGCGGGCCTGTTTATTTAAGGATTATAGAAGCTATGCCGCTTCAGTAATTTTTAAATCCGATCCCAATACAGCGCGCTTTTCTAATCTAAAATTGAAGCCTGTGGATGTATGTATAAGCAAGCGATAATTGTCAATGTAAACAAGCTTATTTTATGCCCATCTTAGCCATGAATCTTTCGGTGCTCAGCTTTCCAGTACGGTTAAAGCGTCCCAGCTTATACAGGCTTTCTGGTCCTGTAATAAAGTTTACCCGTTCTTCGCATATAAGCGTGGACTTAAAGCCCATCTCCTTTAAAATCTCCTCGCTATAATCGGTGTACAGTCCATATGGATATACGAAGGCCTGTGGGGTAATCCCTACCTTGG
This sequence comes from uncultured Eubacteriales bacterium, assembly GCA_900547135.1. Lineage (GTDB taxonomy): Bacteria > Bacillota > Clostridia > Christensenellales > CAG-138 > UMGS946. The sequence continues at coordinate 8,622 of URFJ01000023.1, forward strand.
TCCTAAGCTGTTCCTGCATCTTCATAACGTCATAAGTAAGCGCGTTTCGATATTCCTCTTCTTCCTCACCCTTTCTGCGCTTCACGCCGTTGCGCTTTCCCTGCTTGTGCATATAGTAGGAATGGTTCAGTATCTCAACATGGCCCGAATCCTCAAGTTCTTTAAGCAGCCCCCAGGTCAGATGCGAATAATTCACGTTCATGTCCATATTGTTGGTAAACGTATCCGTAAATTCGCCTACGGTGGCTATGCAAGCCTTAATTCCCAATTCCTCAAGAATCGGAAGCACATATACAAAATTGTTATAGTATCCGTCGTCAAAGGTTATTACCACAGGCTTGGCAGGAAGCGGCGCGCCCCCCATGGCGTAGTCTATGATATCCCTCGTAAACACAGTTTCATAACCCCGCTCCATTAGATAGATCATATCATTTCTAAACGTTTCGGGAGTAACGGTATACGTATTTATGTTGTCCGTATCCTTCAAAACCCTGTGGTACATCAATATGGGAACCTCTATGCCCTCTATGGGTGAGGCGTCCGCAGGCTTGTTATCAACGGGCAGCGAAATTATAACAGCTAATCCCAATACCAATATAACATACGAAAGCGTAACCGCAATCTTCCCAACGGCGCGCTTATCAATTACCGCTTTCACCGTTTATCACCTCGTCGCTGCGAAGCCTGAATTCATATTTGCGTTTATAATCACCGGTTTCTTCATCCTTTACTACCTCGCTCTTGTTCTTTTGCAGCACCTCAACCAGATTAAAGACATCAATCCATATTTGGTTGCTGCCCTCCTTCTGTATCTCCTCAAATACAAGCTGGAGCCCTAGATGTAGATGCGGCCGCTTAAGCTGGTTTACGTTTTCGGTGTTGCTGTAGCCTGTTAACCCCATGTATCCTATAACATCTCCCGCCATCACCACATCGCCCTCCTTAAGGGTCTTTACATAGGGATGGTCCTTCTGCATGTGGGCGTAGTAATAGTAACGGAGGTTATCAAAGCTACGTATACCTATGCGCCAGCCGCCGAATCTGTTCCAGCCAAGTTCCTCGATGTACCCGCTTTCTATTGCTACAATGGGCATGCCCACATAGCCCATAAGGTCGTTTCCCTGGTGCTTTCTCTTATAGCCGTAGCTGCGTTCATTGCCAAAGTCCTTGTAGTGCGAAAACCCGTAGCCCTTTGCAATCGGAGAAAATACCGTTAGCCCATATCCATCCTCCCAGCGCTTTCCGTAAGGCGATGCCCCGTCCTCAACCTCAATGCTGTACTCACCCAAAAAGCCGTTAAGCACCGCCCCGTAAGCGGTTATATAATAATCATAATATTTCAATCCATCGGCAATATCCTTCATCAGCTCGCCCGATTTAAGCCGCTCCACAAGCTTATCCATTTCGGCTGCAGCGCCCTTACCTGAAAAGTTGCCCCCGCATTTTGCCGCGGTATAAGAAAGAAGCTCTATAAAATTCAGGTGAACATGAGAGCCATATGATTCTATATCATACTTGATCGCACGATTTAATATCTCGGCAGTGGGATTGAAGTCGACCCATTTTACATAGCTTCTCTCCTCCGGCTCATTGCTGAACACGGACGCAACGTCATTGTTTTCAATAGCTAGGACAAGCACCGCCAAAACAAGAACTGCAACGGCGGACGCGTATACGATAAGCTTTTTCTTTTCCTGTTTTAAACGCTCCATCGGTTCCTCCGGGGATAACATAATATTCCACAGATTGCGGACTGGCGCACCTGAATTTCCTTATCAAAAATTTCAAGGCTTATACTACATAAAGGATATGACGAACGAATGAATTGCAGAAGGCTCAAAGCCATTAATTTGTGGTTTTCGCAACAGCAATAGCAACCATTTTTGACTTGATCGGTTAACAACGTATAATAATGCTCCGCATTTACATGAATGCGTTTATACGCTTATTTGATGAAGTTATTAATGTCTGAATAGTTGAATTGGTCGCCACAGCGCCTCAATTCCCCTAACACGCGGCTGATCCCGTATTCCGTTTTATACCAATTATCCTTTGTTATATTGTAACTATCTACTGGGACCACGGCAAAATCCGTGCCTGGGAAAGCGGATTGAAAAAACATTAAAGCTCTTCTTGCGTGAAACCGTTTGCATACTATGATAGCTTTCTTAACTATCATTTGCTTATCATCACAAGTTTGTTTGGCGGTTACCGCGTTTTCCCTGGTAAATGACGATCTGTTTTCACCGATTATCGCGTCTTTATTAACGCCGTTTTTTATGAGGACATCCATAAGGAAATCATATTCGGTCGCATAATTTTCATTATATATATCAGACTTGGATTTAGGCCCGGGAAATATACCGCTTTTAACGCTTACCCCGCCGCCGACAAAACTTAGCGGGGCAAATCCCTGTTGCCATAGTTCCGCCGCTTTCTCCCCTAATTCAGGGTGTGAGCCGCCAACCACCATTATGACGTCGCATAGGTCGGGCTTGTTCTCAACAAATATAAAATTCCCTATCTCGTGAATAATGTCGTTCATACAATTCCTCTCAATTTAGTACTAAACGAAAATATTGTATCACATATTCAGAAATATCAGCACGCCGGTTCTTAAAAATGTTATTTTGCAAACTATGCCGTATAATTCTTAATCATATCTTTGGCGCAATATCAACCGGGCCCGAGGATAAATAATGCTCCGGCTAATGGGCCGGAGCATTCAGCTTTGTTTCTATCGTTAAGAATTAATACATTCCAGGCGCTCCGCCCATGGGCGCCGGAGGTTCCGGAGCCGGGATGTCGCACACAAGACTTTCGGTCGTAAGCGCCATAGCCGCTATAGATGCCGCGTTTTGCAAAGCGCTTCTAGCCACCTTGGTAGGATCGATGATGCCCTTATCGGTCATCATGCCATAATCGTCCTTAGCAGCGTCAAAACCATATCCGGGTTTGTTGACAGCGCGGATATTTGATACTATCACAGAACCTTCCAAGCCCGCGTTATAGGCTATCTGCCTTACCGGCTCTTCCATTGCGCGGAGCACGATCTCTATTCCAGTGCGCTTATCGCCGGTTTCATCCAGCGCGATCCTGCGTATGCTGTCGCACACGTTCAGCAGCGCGACTCCGCCGCCTGGGACGATGCCCTCTTCTACTGCTGCCCGCGTTGCGGCAAGAGCGTCCTCGATGCGCATCTTGGCTTCCTTCATCTCCACTTCGGTTGCGGCGCCCACAGCAATTACGGCTACGCCGCCAGCCAGCTTGGCCAGGCGCTCCTGGAGCTTTTCACGGTCATATTCGGATGTGGATTCAGCGATCTGGCTGCGGATTGAATTGATGCGCGCCTTAATGTCGGCCGGCTCTCCGCTTCCCTCTACGATTGTTGTATTGTCCTTATCAACCTTTACCTGGCGCGCAGACCCCAGCTGATCCAGCGTAGCGTCGCGAAGTTCCATTCCAAGCTCGCTTGAAATTACTTCGCCGCCTGTAAGGGTTGCTATATCCTTGAGCATTTCCTTGCGCCTGTCTCCAAAGCCAGGGGCCTTCACCGCAACGACCTGAAGCATTCCGCGCAGCTTGTTTACAACAAGGGTTGCAAGGGCTTCGCCCTCTACGTCCTCGGCGATTATAAGCAGTTTGCGCTGCTGCTGGGCCACGGGCTCCAATATTGGGAGTATTTCCTGGATGCTTGAGATCTTTTTGTCCGTGATAAGGATCAACGGATTATCAAGGATAGCTTCCATCTTATCCGGATCCGTCACCATATACGATGAGGCATAGCCGCGGTCAAACTGCATGCCCTCTACTATTGAAAGGGTGGTTTCTATGGTTTTGCTCTCCTCAACGGTGATTACGCCGTCGTTGCCGACCTTTTCCATCGCGTCCGAGATAAGGGAACCTACGCGTTCATCGCCTGCGGATATAGCGGCGACCTGAGCAATGGACTGCTTATTCTCAACAGGCTTGCTTATCTCCTTAAGCTCTTTAACAGCCTCCTCAACAGCGTACTCAATACCGCGCTTTATTCCCATCGGATTCGCGCCGGCGGCAACATTCCTAAGGCCCTCGCGTACTATCGCCTGAGCTAGAAGCGTAGCGGTGGTGGTTCCATCGCCTGCTACGTCGTTTGTCTTTGTCGCTACTTCCTTTACAAGCTGCGCGCCCATGTTTTCAAATGGATCTTCGAGTTCAATATCCTTAGCTATAGTAACGCCGTCGTTTGTGATCATGGGAGAACCAAATTTCTTGTCCAAAACTACGTTCCTGCCCTTTGGGCCTAGTGTGATCTTTACGGTGTTGGCAAGGGTGTTTATGCCTGCCTCAAGGGCTTTACGGGCGTCTTCGCCGAATTTGATCTGTTTTGCCATTTTTGATTCCTCCTTACTCTACTATTGCCAGAATATCGTTCTGGCGGACCACGATGTACTCAACGCCATCGAGCTTAACTTCCGTTCCGGCATACTTGGAATAGATTACCCTGTCTCCCTCGCTTACATGCATGGTCACTTCCTTGCCGTCCACGTTGCCGCCAGGGCCTACGGCAATTACTTCGGCCATCTGGGGCTTTTCCTTAGCCGTTCCTGTAAGTATTATTCCGCCTTTGCTGGTTTCCTCAACCTCAAGGCTCTTGATTACGACGCGGTCTGCCAATGGTTTTAGCGTCATGGTTTATTCCTCCTTTTAGTGGTATTATCCTCACAATGTTAGCACTCATCTTTTTCGAGTGCTAACAGGGATATCATAGTTTATGATCGTTCGCATGGCAAGGCTGGCTAATCGCATTCATTTTGAATTATAACCAATTTAAGGGGAATAATCCATTTAAAATAACTTTTACTTAAAATTGCTTGATTTATCTCATTATTTTTAATCATGATTTTACATAGACGAGCATAAATGCTATAATTGTGGCTGGAGGTGGTACCCAATGTGGACTAAATGGGACTCACGGTTTATGGAAATGGCGAGAACCATCGCTGGCTGGTCAAGCTGTTACAGGCAAGGGCGCAAGGTAGGCGCTGTAATAGTAAAGAATAAGAGAATACTAACAACAGGATATAATGGCGCCCCTTCAGGCGTGGCCAGCTGCGTTGGACGCGGTGAATGCATGCGCGACAGGCTTGGGATACCCTCCGGCACACAACATGAATTATGCTATGGGATACACGCTGAACAGAACGCTATAATCCAGGCGGCAAAACTCGGGGTGAGCATCGAATCGGCTACCCTGTACTGTACCCATCAGCCGTGCGTGATCTGCGCCAAAATGATAGTAAACGCGGGTATAGCGCAGATAATATTTGGAGAGGGGTATCCCGATGAGTTTGCCGTAGAAATATTCAGGATGGCTGGAATCCCCATAAGGAAGTATGAATAGAACTAATGTCAGCGGCCCTGGCCATCGCGCTTTATATCCATCAGACATGTTTTGCCGCATAAAACATAGTTATGGAGAGTCTAAAAAGAACCTATGTCCGATAAACAGCCTGATTATGATATAGCCATCATAGGACTCGGGCCTGCCGGCGCAACGCTGGCCAGGCTTTTAAGCCCAGATTTCCGGGTTATAGCGCTTGATAGAAAGCGTACGGATGCTGGCGGCGGCTTTAAAAAGCCGTGCGGGGGCCTTTTATCCAAGGACGCTCAGAAAGCGCTGGCACGCTTTGACCTTACGCTGCCAAAGGACGTGCTGGTTGGTCCGCAAATATTCGCTGTAAAGACTATAGACCTGCGTTCAAAGCTGATTCGTCACTATCAGCGCTTTTACATCAACCTGGACAGGGATAGGTTTGACAGATGGCTAATCGGCTTGATTCCCAACAGGGTTAAAATACTTTGGGATTGCCGCTGTACATCGGTAAAACGAACCGGTTGCGGCTTTTTGATACGTTATAATGAAGCTGGCGCGGAGGGTTGCCTGACAGCGAAATACGCCGTTGGCGCTGACGGCGCAAATTCGCTGCTAAGAAGGGTCCTTTATCCTAATTTGGGAATACGCAGTTATATTTCGATACAGCAATGGTTTAAAGAGACACACAGCAGTCCGTTCTATTCCTGTATATTCGATCCCGATACAAGCGACTGCTGCTCCTGGTCCATATCTAAGGACAATGTATTCATATTTGGCGGTGCCTTTCCTTCCGACGACCCGCGGGGCCGCCTTGAGGCTCAAAAGAGCAAGCTGAAAAGGGAATTTGGTTTCCGTTTCAGGGAGCCTATAAGGACGGAAGCGTGCGCTGTGCTCAGGCCTTCGCTGACGGACAGGTTCTGCTGCGGAGGAGAAGGGGCGTTTCTAATCGGCGAGGCGGCGGGCTTTATCAGCCCGAGTTCCCTGGAGGGCATAAGCTACGCAATAAACAGCGCCCATTTGCTGGCGGATGTACTGAATTCGGGCCATAACAGGTCTTTAAACTTCGCATATAGGTCAAAAACGCTGCCAATCCGAATGAAGCTGAGGCTTAAGGCGCTGAAGCTGCCGTTTATGTATTGGCCCTCGGTACGCAAGCTCATCATGGAAAGCGGGCTTAAGGCTATCAAGGTAACTGGAAGAGACGACGGAGGATCTTTATAATTTTAAAAATATTTTATTGATTGAGAGGTTAGAGGACACATCCATGGTAGATATTACAAAGCTTCAAAACAGTGTATTTCAAAACAAACTCAGCAAAGGTTTTAACACCTCAGACGTCGGCACTGAGTTCTGCCTGCTGTACGGGGAGGTGGCGGATGCCTTTGACGCATATAAAAAAGGGGAGAGCGGCATAGGCGAAGAACTGGCGGACATAGCGATCTACCTTATGGGCTTGTCCCAGATGCTCGGCATAAATCTTGAAGAGGAGATACTAAAAAAAATCGCTAAAAATAAAAACCGGCGCTATGAGGTTATAAATGGAGTGCTGAAACGGATATGCGATTGACAGAGGCGTTATGTGCTTTCGTGAGTGATTCGGGCCGCATTACCCACGAAAGCGGTCCGTATTTAAGTTACCCTTGGGCGCACGAACCGCCCCTGCACTTATCAAAAGGCGCTATCCGCGCCTTTTGATAAGTGCAGGGATATCCCAGCATTATATTTGCATCAAAAATCTATTATGCGGCGTCCTGACGAGCCGGTATAACCTTGACAAACGGTACAGTTGAATCACGCTTTTTATATGAGGGCGGCCTACTCAAAATCCTCGGGGTCAGGATCGTAAAACGGGCTATCAGCGCTTCCGTCGTCCACGCTTGGTTCCGCCTGTGCCGCCGCCCCTTGTGCATCGCCGCCGGTATGGCTGGGATTTGACCTCTCCTTGTTCTTAGCCTCGTCGCTGTACCGTGATGGCGCGGGCTGGAATCGTTTCTCAGGGTCGGTGTGCTTGTAAGTAAGCACCGGTATGGCTATCAAGGGAGCGATAACAACAGCGCCTAACACAAACCTAAGCCACATCCTATCCTCAAATATTCCTAATAGCTCCAATGCGCTTACTCCCAGAAGCAGCGCGGCGTCAATAAAAAGCAAAATACGCACCTGCTTTACATGCAACTTAACATTTGCCTCATAAATGCGCTCCAGCGAGTATATCCTTCCCTTACCCTTTATAGCCAGATACAGCAGATAAACGGCAACTAGGATAAATAGCATAACGCTCATTTCGATGCCTCCTCTTTGTGTAAAACTAGTGAGAATTCCTAAATCACGGGCTTGCCGTCCTAAGATTACGCAAGCGGCTTTAACTTTGCGCCCTGGGGAGAATCCTCAACAGCAAACCCCATGGCCTTAAGCTCGTCGCGTATCGCGTCCGCCCTGGCCCAATCCCTTGCGCCCCTCGCGGCGGCGCGCTCGTTTAGCAGTTTCAGCGCCGATTCTGGGAACTCGGCCCGCGTTGCTGTTTCAATTCCCAATACACCCGCAAGCTCATCGAACAGCGCCTTCGCCTTTTCAACGGCCTCCGCGCCCCTAGGTTCGGTCACAAAGGTGTTACAGGCTCGTATCAGCTCAAATAGCGTCCCGATTGCGTCGGCTGTATTGAGGTCGTCGTCCATGGCCCTGATAAACGCCTCGCGGTATTCATCCAGCGAATCAACAAAGGCGCTTTCAGCTTTTATATCCGGCGTATCCGTAACGCGGGCCTCGTTTAGCCTCTCCTTCGCCGTGCGTATTCTCGCGCAAGCGGCCTCGGCCTGTTCCATTAGCTCCCGCGAGAAGTTAATCGGGCTTCTGTAATGGGCCGAAAGCATGAACAGCCTCAATGCGTCCGGCTCGAATTCGGTTACAATATCGCGCACAGTCCTGAAGTTGCCAAGGCTCTTTGACATCTTTTGATTATTGACGTTTATATAGCCGTTATGCATCCAGTAACGCGCAAACGGCCTGCCGGTAGCAGCCTCGCTTTGGGCTATTTCGTTTTCATGGTGCGGAAACATAAGATCCTGCCCGCCCGCGTGTATGTCAAAGGTTTCCCCTAAAAGCTGCATGCTCATCGCCGAGCATTCTATATGCCATCCGGGCCGCCCGCTGCCCCATGGGGCCTCCCAATACGGCTCTCCAGGCTTGTGCCCCTTCCACAGGGCAAAGTCCAGCGGGTCGCGCTTTTGCTCGGCGGGGTCAATGCGCGCCCCGCTCTCGAGCGACTCTATCGACTGTCCGGTCAGCTTCCCATATGAGGGATAGCTGCGAACCGAAAAGTATACATCGCCGTTGTCAGCTTCATAGGCGTAGCCCATATCAATTAAGCGCTGTATCAGGCTGATGATATCGCCTATATGTTCCGTGGCATGCGGGCTGAGTGTTGCGTCATTTACGTGAAGGGCCCTTGCGTCCGTATAATATTCCTTTATGTATCTGTCCGCTACGGTCTGGACCGAACAGCCCTCCTCAGCTGCCCTGCGTATCAGCTTATCGTCTATATCAGTAAAGTTCTGAACAAATGTCACCTTATATCCCCTATATTCGAGATACCTCCGAAGGGTATCGAATACAATCAGCGGCCTGGCGTTTCCAACGTGTATGAAGTTATAAACCGTTGGCCCGCATACATACATGCTGACCTGGCCCGGTTCTATAGGGGTAAATTCCTCTTTTCTGCGCTTCATGGTGTTGTATATAAGCACAATATTCCTCCCTTGCGCATATGATCTTGCATTTAGCCTTGCATTATAATATCATAGTTCCAGCGATCTTGATAACGTTTTATTTTAAGGAAAAACGGCGGCTTAGCAAATATCTTTTTTTATTCGGCGTATTTGATGGACTTATGTGTTTATTCGACATTGTTTTTGATGATGATCTATTAAATTTGAGACGGTTTGTATTGATCTTGGTTGTATATTGTGATATCGTTTATATATAATTATACAGTAACAGGAGGTAATTAAATTATAATGAAACTACAAGTGCGACGATTGTTTCTAATGGTGGCTGTAATAATGTTTTTATTTGCAATGCCATATGTGTTGGCCGAAGATGATAATGCTATGCGTTCGGTTTATCTGAATTGCTGGTGGAGCGATGTCAACGAGGTTTTTTATCACGATAGCCAGCCGGTAATGTGTTACACATCCTCAGTAAGCGACAGCCTGCTTACAGCCGAAAGAATAAAAAACTATTGCAGATCAGGATTTACTCAATGGAACAGTGCCACGGGATTTAGTATTACGGAAACTTCAAGTCCAGCTTCGGCCGATATACTGATTGACGGGGTGTCCAGAGCAACGGCATTTTCATACGGTGTGGAAATTACGGCATATGCCGCGGTTCTTCCCACAAACACAACATACGTGGATGTAGGTATATATAACGGGAAAAACTATACCATAAGGAAGTTTGCCGCCAGGGTAAACGTGCTGTTTGTCGAAAACAGTATGAGCAGCGAATCGGAATGGAGGAAAGTGGCTGTTCACGAAATAGGGCATGCTTTGGGCTAT
>URFJ01000024.1 GCA_900547135.1 uncultured Eubacteriales bacterium
AAAAATAACTTTGAGGTATTCTTCTCTGAGCTTCCCGTTGAGGTGATGGAAAGCTAACAGCTATCCGTCCACGATTGCTATTTAGTTGCGGACAAAACCTTTTTGGCGTTCTTGATTATGTGATATATTGAAGATTACGAGCATTGGCATCGATATCACTGCCCGTTGAAAAACGCGCTATTATCCTACTGTCCTATTTTCTCAATATGTCAATCGCGACGGTTTTAAATATTGTACGGAAGCCCATAAATTAAATATAATGTAATGTTAAACCCTCTTACTCACACGCCTCTTGATGCTGTATACGGTTGCTATAGCAAGGCCTGCCGCGCACAGGGCAACCGCAAGCATCATAAGCGAATAACCACCCGTGCCCGGGTTTATGATGCCGCCTTCAGGAACTGTAGTATATACTTTGGCCGCGCCGGTAGCCAGCGTTTCACCTTCAAGTGTGGAGACAAGCGTAAAGTATATGTAGCCTTCATAATCGCCGGCCACTGTTTTTTCCCAGTCCTCTTTGGCCACGTTGACAATTACGTCCCAGCTTCCGTCCTCATACACCGCTTCAGGCAGCTCCCTGCATCCCACGGTAAACGGCAGCTCCTTATCTCTTTGCTTCACATGCCACATGGCCCCTGACCTTACCTCAATTCTCAACCCCTCCCCATCATAAAGGAACAGGTCGCTAAGGCTTGTTTCTCCTATATCGGTATTTAGCTTCTTATATTTGATAAAGTGGTCGCCAGGATGGTTAAACACAAACTCCCTGTCAACATATGAAATTATTGTGGTGCCTCCATCCGGTCCTTCCTGTTCGCCAAAGGTACACGGGTTAGTAAAAATCAGGGCCAAGACAGCTATAAGCAAAAGCGCTCTTTTCATACATACCTCCTCCGGTAATCCACTCATCCGTAAGCTAAAGATGGTAAAACCGCAATATACCCTTTACCAAAATGATCCATGTTAATTATACAACATAACATCATTTATATCAACAGCATATTGAGGGGGAACGGCCCCCGCTCCCCCCCAATACGCTGAAAGGTTTTCAAATTACGGCATTGCGTTTGGATCTATTACAATATGCGAATTCGCGTTAGTGCCATTGTAAGTTACCTCAAACATCATATAGCCCCTGTACGCGCCGGCCGCACGCAGCTCGCCGGTGTTACATGTAACGGTTTCCGTCCTTACGTGAGGTAAGGTCATCATTGCCGCTGATGTCAGCATAAGTGAATGTGCAATAGGTATCGCTAGGAGTTACCTCCCTATCATCGCCGCTAAACAACTTGAAGCCGAGTTCCCTTACGCCAGAGCCGTCCTTATCGTACATCGTCATGGTATTGATCCTGGTATCCAGATCGGTTTGGCCGAGTGAAACGTTTATTACCGCATCGGAGTCAATTAGGGCGCTCTCCAGCTTGATCCAGAAATCCCTCTCCAACTCGCCGTCATTGCGGTTAATAGAGCCAAAGTCAACCGAATACGGTATTACTACGACATAGTCGACCGCCGCCTGTCCGATTACCTCGGTGTGGCCATCTCGGTAACCGTACGGAACGCCGTTTATCGTTATGGTCAGATCAGCTATTACATTGAATATTACCACGTTGCCCGTCTCTTTGTCATAGGTGTAGCCTTCCCCTTCAACCAGGGTCATTCCTCCGCTTACCAGCGTAAAGATGTTTATTTCCTCCGGCAGGATATAGCCATCATACGGCACGAGCGTAAACGCCACGTCATAACAGGGCAGGGGGACCTGGTTGTTCCTCGTTTCGGGTGGCAGATGGTACTCGAAGTTCTCGTAGGTGACGCCGGTCAATCTCCAATCGATGTTGATTGGGGATTCCTGGCCGTCCGGAATATCATTATGGTTCGCATCAGGTTCCCAGATAGCGTACAGTATTATATTGCCGTTAGGCATAGTTATCGTCTGGCCAGGCTGGTAGTTAGCGCCCTGTACCTGATTGTTCCACGCTATAAATACCCAGTCCTCCCTAAGGGGACGGTTGGTTGGGAGCGTTACCTGTGAGTTTCCTTCCGCTGTAATCTGCGCAGGCATATTTGAAACTTCATCCTGAGTGTTCTTATGGAAGGTAATCGTGTACTCATCATGAGGCACGGGTGTCGGCGTGGGTGTCGGCGGCGGCGTTGACCCTCCGTTAAAATAATAAACTAGGTTGTTGCCGCCGTTTTTAAGCAGTATGGATCCACCTGGGGACCTTTGACCGCTGTCGGTCATTACATAGCTGCAGGTCGTGCCAGTTCCTACGTTGAATATATCGCCAACGCTGGGAATTCGGAAAGACCGGTTGTTTACATTGTAAGTACCCAGATCAAGTGTAATGCAAGGCTCGCCCCACTGAGATCCGTCAGTTACCGGATAACCGTTTATGGAGGTTAGCCCCTCCAATAGTAAATTGAGCGGAAGCACACTTAATGCGTTAGTGCCGCGAATGGTAACGGTAGAGTTGGCTAGAACCTCTTCACCGCCAGGCGCTGCCGACGCAAGTGCGGGCATAAACGCCGCCACCAGCGAAAGCGCCATAACCATTGCTATTAGCCGTTTAAATTTCATGATATCTCTCCTTTCAGGGCATATTACTTAAAGTAGTATGTTCTTCTTAGGGCACAACAGGAGGATCAATCTCGCCAAAGTCGATGTATACATGATCGCCTGGGATGTCAAGATCCGTTGTTACGCCGTCATACTCGTAAGTAATGGCATAGGTCATCCAGCCCCTGTATGAACCAGCGGCACGAAGGTCCGCGGGAGTGCATGAAACCGTTCCATCCTTTACAGCCATAAGATCGTCGTCGAGATCCTCAATGTCAAATGTGCAGTAAGTGCCTCCCGGTACTATATCGACGCTGCCCATCTCTTCGCTTCTGAGCCTGAACTCTAAAGGCACCTGGCCCTCGCCGCCCTTGTCATACATATTCATGTCCGTTGATTCGTCGAGATTTACAGTGATAACCGCTCCGTCGTCCATAACGGCGTTTTGTATCCTGATCCAGAACTCATGATTCTGTTCGGGCTGATTGCGGTTAAGCTCTCCGAAGTTGACTGTGCGCGGGATCACGATCATATAATCGGGATCTGCGTTAGCGATGACCTGTGTATGGCCGTTGTCCTCGGGTACCGGTGTGGGATCGGTTGCCAACGCGGGCAGTCCGATTGACATTATCATAGCAATAGCTATGAGCGCTGAAATGAGCTTTTTCATTTCGTATTCCTCCAGAAAATTTTTATTTGTACAGTCCCGCATGGGGGAGGCGGGACATAGTACCTTGTTAAACGGTGTATAGCTTAATACAACACCAAATTAAGCGACCTATTTATTCAACAACAGCGTTGAGCGTAAAGTTGACTACCGCGCCGTTGAGCCTTGACCGGGACGCCAGGTCATACGCCTCGTAGCGTATTTGCGCATCGTACGTACCTGGGGCCAGCGGCCTTGTCAGGGTTATCTTGTACAAGCCTTTGCCCGGCGGTATTAACTTTGACTCGTATATAACCTCGTCCGTGCCGTTTAAGGCTATGCTAATTACAAAGTAGCATTGGTTTCCCTCCGGATTGACTAGGTTTACGCTTACTTCTCTCGAATTCGCCTCTATGGCCATGCTTTTATAGCCTGGAATCCGGATTCCGTCTTCTTCGCCTGAATTCCCGCCCTCAGAAGGGGGAAGCGTCCCCTCCCAGTTAACCGCGTCCTCGTCGAGTTCCAACCCGCCGGGGCCTCCCGTACCCTCGCTTGCAAGGCTATTTAATAGCATCACCCCGCCCGCGATCAGCGCGGCAGCCAGAATCAGCAACAGCAGCAACAGCGCAAGACGGTTTTTAAGCAGCGCAACAAAGCTGTTGGGTAACCCCTTACAGGCTACATATCCGCTTCTTGAGTAAAGAATACCGCTGCGCTTCCCCTTTTCTTTCAGCGCAAGCTCACGGTCCATGTACCTGAGAACCGCGTAATCCTCCGCATCCTTTTCATTGCGGTTACTGCCAGGAGCATACTCCCCTACAACATGGAAGTTCCCTTTGGGGAATATGTTCTTCATCTGCTTCTTGCTGTAGCAATCTATACTAATGCCGTCGCCATATCCGACAGTCTTTCCATAGTTATCTCTATTTTCCGCTTCGTACAACCGTTTTGCCGTCGAATCCGTGGACATAATACCTCCTTCAGTTCCATATCATAAATAATATTAAACATAGCAGGAACGGCCGCTTTCCCGCTAAGGCACCTGGAAATCATAATCTACGGTGCTTTTATGCAGACCAGCCCTACCAAATTGGATGATCCGCTTATCATTCTTAAAGGCCTGAGCACCGTTTTGTATATTGTTTGAATCGTTATTACGGAACCGGTGTCAGCTATCTATATCGATAAACGATCCACAACATTCCGCTTAACTTTCAATTAACGAATACTTGATGGCCCATAACTTAGTTTATTGGTATATATTACCATGTTGTATCACTTTTTGCAACAGTTGACAATTAAAAATTTTTGTTTGTTTTTTTTAAATAAGTTTTTTATTTATGTCATTAGCATTTTTATCTATATAATATATTTATTGAGTTCACAACAGTTATGTTGAGTTGTAAATGCGTGTTGAAAATAATTGTATTTATAAACAATAGAAATTGCCCTGTATTATATAACTTAATATTCAACATCGTCCCAGATCAGTCACATGCGTTGTCCATGATGCATATATAATCGTTTAACCCGTCAGTTTTTAAATTATAGTACGTTTAAATAAACTTTTTATTCATATGCCTTAAAACTATGAAAGACTTAATCATCGTTGAGAATGAAATATAATATTATCAACTTGTTTAAAATTGAATCCCATTATTACAAACTTCCCTCTAAATTAGAATCGTAAGCGGCAGCCTGGCCGTCCACTTTCAGGACGTCAATGCCCCAAAACTGGTATTCAATCAGCGTTTTCTATGTATATTTAACTCGATATTCAAAGGTCCACCAAAGCCGGCGGCCGGCTTACAAGCTCATGATCTATGGGTCCTAATCACGAATTTCCTTCATTCCATGAAATACATACAGCCTGGCCAATGACAGCCGTTCAAATGCTTCGGAAACTCAGGAGTTGGCGAGTATGGTTAAAGGACATGCGCCTATTGCCACCATATTCAACTAAGTCCATTTTAATATGCGGACATATATGATATTATTATATGAATCGAATTTGAGGGGCCTAATCCTTATGAAAAAACGTCTGGATATATACTTTTTTGGAGATACGGGGGAATACGATAGCCTGAACCCGTCCTTTGTATGCTCTATGCCCTTTGCCGGAGAGATTTTATACCTGATAGCCGCGCATAAGCCCTGTTCAATCTCCACCCAGGATATTTCAAAATCCCTAAGCGTTGACCTTGACACGGTTGCCGGCACGGCCAACGCCCTTGTTTCCATAAACGCTGTCGAACGCGAGGGCAACACGTACCGTATCCGTTTTCCTGTGTTCTTGAAAGAGGACATTGCGGGACTTAAACCAGCACTGAAGGAAACCTATGAATTCATTGGAAAAGCTGTAGAAAGGCTAAAAAACAGCATTATAAGCGTTATTTCCGCCCTCGAATGCTATACATTGTTTGGGGTGGACAGGTTATTATACCATATCATTTGCGATTCGGTGTTCGACGGGCTGGCATTTGACTTTTTCGAGGAACGGGGTTTATTTTGCTGCTCAAAGCCGCAGCCTGGAAACCGGGACTATATAATGATTGGCTATGAGGATTGTTACGAGGCAAGGGAAATTAGCCGCAAGCTGCTGTGTAGCAGCAACAATTATACGTGCGACAGAGTCAGATATAACAGTTTTGGCGATTCAGACGGATATAGAAAGGATATCTTCAGGCTAGCCCGCATATATGAAGGCAATCGGGATATGCTTGAAGGGATCCTTGGCAACGCAACCCTTTCAAGCTCAATACTTGGCGCTGGACTTGAAAACGTATTGCCGGCCTGCTCCGAGCTTTTAATAAACTTGATTGAGAGCAATGGTAATGGGTGGGGCCGCTTTGACAGCGTAGAATATGCGCTGCTCAAGGAGACCGGATATATAGGCGGCACTAAGGAGCGCCCAGCTATAAGCGTTCCTGTGTTCTACGAAGCTGAACGCCCGATAATTAAAACCGTATCCGATATGGTTCTTAACGAAATATGTCCGGAAATAAGCAGGACTTTTCAATCCTTCTATTCACGAGAACGGGATTTTTCAGCCGTAAGGTGTGGCGTTGATATGAAAGAGCTGGGAAACGAACTTTGGCATCAATTGTTCGGCTTTGCAAACGAATACCTCACAGCCAGGAAAACCGTTCAGCCTCCCGCATTTAAGGCCGGATGCGGCAGATACCTGCAGAGCTGCGAGATTTTAACATGATATTTATTATAATCCACGCACCCACATGGGGTGCGACAAGCGGATTTCTGCTTTCCCGTAAATGTAATCGTGATTTCAATCCACGCACCCACATGGGGTGCGACTATAATGATTTTCTGTATCTTCATTCTAACTTACATTTCAATCCACGCACCCACATGGGGTGCGACGCGTAATTCAGGGCAGTCATTAACGACTGCCCTATTTCAATCCACGCACCCACATGGGGTGCGACCCTCGTATTCGGTCGTATCCCCTAGAGGCGTGGATATTTCAATCCACGCACCCACATGGGGTGCGACAGCCCTCAGAGCGAGGTCTTCTTCGTCTGCAAAGATTTCAATCCACGCACCCACATGGGGTGCGACGTCTATGCCACTGACCGCAGAGGTAGCATTAGATTATTTCAATCCACGCACCCACATGGGGTGCGACTGAGATCGTACCTCCACCCGTCAAAGACGAGCCGATTTCAATCCACGCACCCACATGGGGTGCGACTTCGAGCATTTCCGGCTCACCACCAAGATCGGGATTTCAATCCACGCACCCACATGGGGTGCGACAGACCATCCACTCTTTAATCTTCTGCAAAGAGTTTATTTCAATCCACGCACCCACATGGGGTGCGACATAACGCTACTGTAAAATATATTATTTTTTTATCATTTCAATCCACGCACCCACATGGGGTGCGACCCTCACCCGCGTTATCATCGGGCTCAGGCGTACCAAATTTCAATCCACGCACCCACATGGGGTGCGACTGGTTTCCCACGCATCCACCAATTTAACAAATGTATTTCAATCCACGCACCCACATGGGGTGCGACTGGAAAACCTTGGCTCTGTCAGGAGCAGGAATATAATTTCAATCCACGCACCCACATGGGGTGCGACTTTGTGGGGATAGCGATAATTCATTACAGCACCTATTTCAATCCACGCACCCACATGGGGTGCGACTGCTACAAAGCCGCCGCTCGCGAGGCCGAAAAGGCAATTTCAATCCACGCACCCACATGGGGTGCGACTTAAAAAGCATTCTTTTTACCAAGAGGAAATGCAAATTTCAATCCACGCACCCACATGGGGTGCGACCACCCGTGCCCCAATCATAGGTCTTGGCAGAGCGATTTCAATCCACGCACCCACATGGGGTGCGACTACCAGCCAGAGCGCAAGACGCACGATTATTAGCAATTTCAATCCACGCACCCACATGGGGTGCGACGTAATAATCTTATATAACGGGAGATAAGGACAAGATATTTCAATCCACGCACCCACATGGGGTGCGACGTATAAATGTCAATAGATTTTAGGATTCATTTCCCATTTCAATCCACGCACCCACATGGGGTGCGACAAGGTTAGGATACTTAAATGGATACGACATAATCATTTCAATCCACGCACCCACATGGGGTGCGACGGTCCCACGTGAGCCCGCAGGGGTACACCCGACGCCAATTTCAATCCACGCACCCACATGGGGTGCGACAGCGGTATTGGGCTGGAAGCTCCCGATCAAACGCCGATTTCAATCCACGCACCCACATGGGGTGCGACGAGCAAATGCGTGCACCCCAAGATACATGCTGTGGATTTCAATCCACGCACCCACATGGGGTGCGACAGCCAAAACACGTAAATTAATGCAAAGAACATCTGTGCAATCAATTTTTATGCATTTATTGTAATTATATCAGGCCTATATGGCCATTTCAACAAGATTTATATATCAAACTGATGCCCCTCGGGTGCGAATGCAACGATAAAATCAGGTTAACTATATGTCCGCACCATTTAAAACGTACAGCATATTATAATAATTCATTAGGGTTGGCATGTCCCGCAAGGAGAATAACCAGCCGATTGAGCCTCACTTGTTGAGTTCCACCATATAGCGTTTCGTATAAGTATTCTCTGTGCGTGCCTGCACGTAGGGTGATGATATTTATCTGATTCACGACTTCCTACATATCTGCCGTCGTAGTCCCTCGAATCCATGTCGTCAAGTGTAGCGTCCGAATCATATGTTCGGGGCGTTGGTGATGGCGTTGGCTTAGCCGTTGGCTTTGCCGTAGCTGTCGGCTTAGGCGTTGTTTTGTCTGTGGGTCCTGCCGTTAGCTTTGCCGTCGGGGCACCTGAAGGTGTCACCGTTGACTGACTTATGCGCGGCGTAGAAGTGGCCCTTATACTTGGACTATCGGTTGAATCCTCTGCTTCAGCGCTAGGACTGGGAGTTAGTGTCATATCAACCGTTGGATCAACTGTTGGCGCAGTAGTCGGATTGCCCACTGGAGACGTACAGCCCGCCAAAAGGCAGATAAAGAGTAAAAAAGCACATAGTTTATGTTTCATATATTATTCCCCCTCTCTAAACATGTATATAAATTGTAACATAAATGTTAATACATTAAATAGTTTTATGGGGGAAATAGCATATATTACACAAATACCAACGTCACTTTATGTCGAAATTTAGGACAAGCATAAAAATCTCTCCGGACAGGAGCAACCCATGCCCGAAGAGAAGTGTAAATTGATGAATTGATTTAGACCATTCAATTACATATTAAACTAGCAAATCATTTCACAACCCCATCCACACGGACGTCCTTCTGCCAAGGTATCTTCCAATTCTGGGGATATTGTAATTTCATGTACCTTATATTCTTCAAATACCATATTTAATACGTTGTCTATACTCACTTGCCTCACCTCCTTACACATAAACTGACCAATCAATTCATCAATTATACAAACACTAAATCACGCCTTCTTCCTGTTTGACCGCATATAGAAGAAATTCCTTAAAATTTGAAACATGTTTTTCGCATGGGTATAAAGTGTATTTTCCATAACTGCCGAAATACAACTCCTGAGCCAAGCACTTTTTGCAGACTTTTCTCATCCAGCATAATTTGCATTTCTCATTTTCATTTTTGTTATTGCAACTCAAAAGATCCCAAACCTTCTCACATCGTTCATGCAAACTTTTATATCCGTCTTCCGGGTCATAATAGCCCATTTTAAAACGTTTATCTAGAGCATATGTATGGCATGGGAACAAATCCCCATTCGACATCATTGAAAGCGCATTGAAACCAGCGGTGCACATTAAATCATTTTGGAATTCTGGGGAAAATGCTTTGAGTAGCTGAGCCCTTTCGGTATCAATTTCTTGTCTTTCAGGAATTGGTATCGGTTCCTTAATGGGATTAAAGCAATGCTCGTTCTCCCCTAAGGCACAAGCCACAACGACCGTGTTTATTCCATATTTATCTCTAAAGTAACGCTTTAAGCTGTCCAGCGTCCATCCATCGGCTAAATGTTCTTTTGTATAAGTAGCCTCTATTGCCTTAAAGTTAGATCCTAGCTTCATTATGTTTCTTTCAACAATATCAAACGTTCCCTTTCCTTCCTTTGTGACCCTGTTGCGGTCATGTATATCTTTCGGCCCGTCTATACTAACAGTTACTTTAATGTTATGTTTTTTTATTATAGCCAAAGCATATTCGTCCAATACGGTCAAGTTTGTTATAATTGTATAAATTGGCCTTCTTTTTATCTTTCCTTGATTATAAAGTTTTTCAAAATGGTTGCATATACCATCCATTGCCAAGTAACCTAACATAGGCTCACCGCCAAAAAATTGAACATGATTTATATAATAAAATCTACTGTCTAGTAAGGCATTAATATAATTTATTGCTGTTTTAGGAGACATTATCTGTTGTTTATAATCATCATACGCTCCCTCATTTGCAAAACAGTATTTACAGGCGAGATTGCATGTATTTGCTAACATTATGGTCAGTTTCTGAAGAACATTGTCATCTAGGAAGGTGTGATGTGTTGGTATTGTTTCATCCCTATCTGCCGTATATTTTCTCATATACTTCTCGAATTTCTGCTTTTCATATGAATCGCTACCACTTTGCACGCCCTCTAAGAATTCTGCCACATTTGCTGGAACTTTCAGTACCAGATTAGTTGGCACGTCATACAATAGGCCGATATCTTTATCATACAAGATTGCCAAATTTGATTTATTGTATCTTTCCATAACTGTACCCTTTCTGTAAAATTTTATTATATTACATGTTGTTACAATAATTTATTATATTATATGATACATTTTGTAGGAAGTCAAATAAAAAATCTATTTTTATTAATAATATATAGAGTTAAGCGCAATGTCTTGGTCCTATTGAAACCCTGCTCTTTTGTATTAAAATAATAATTGCATTGAACGATAAATATATGCAGGAAACATTGTTAGCGCGTATATTGTGTTATAGCTTAGGACTAGCTAAGCATTCATGCGGCTCTTTGTCGTCCCGCAGCCACTTGAAAACAGGCTGACGCAAACCGCCGTTTTTCATTCTCATCATGTACTTTACTGTGCAAACCAAAACAGGCTCGACCCATATAGCATTCTCATTGCCAGCGGGTACGGCAAACGGTGGATGCGGCGTTGTGGAAAGCGCCAGAATATTTTGAAACGCCTCCCCGCTTACACCCAATGTAACATGCCCTTTATAGACTAGGTCTCCCACGTCGAATTGTCCAAGAATCAAGCTTATAACGTTGTTTTCTTTAAGTATGTATCCGCATACCACAAAATCATCGTCCTTTAGGTTTTTGCACTTAATCCAATCCTTCGTGCGCTTATCAAAGTAATATTTACTGTCTTTGCGCTTTGCCACAATGCCCTCAAGCTCCTGCTGTTCCGCAAGCTGGTAAAAGGCGATGCCGTCATTCTCTATAACTCTTGATACAGCAAAGCGACTGCTCTCCGATCTAACGGCTTGATTTAATAGTTCCTTACGCTCGGTTAGCGGCAGATCAATAACGGGATGATCGTCATAGTAGATAATGTCAAAGGCTGTAAAGCAGACGGGCGACTGTCTTGCCGCCAACTCTATTTTTAGCGGATTGCTCATGAGGCTCCTACGCTGAATTTCGGCAAAATCGGGCTTCCCATATTTAATTACTGCAAGCTCTCCATCAAGGATGCAGCGCATGGATATATGTTTGTGGATATCCGAGAGCTCAGGTACTTTTGGCAGCATTATAAGATTGCGCTTATTTCTCAACTCTGTACCTGATGAAGGATCCAGGTAGGCTATGCATCGTTCTCCGTCCAGCTTCAGTTCGTAGATATAATCCGGACTGTCAAATGCTTCACCCTCCGCACCGATCAGCATAGGCTTTATGTTCTTCTGTTCAAACAAATCGTTCACTGGCTTACGGCCTTTGCCTGTTCAAGGCTTTTTTTGAGTGCGTCCATAATATCTATTACGTTGGCTGGTCTGCTTTCCACAGGTGCAGTAGTGTCCTGACCTGCTATTTTCTTTTCTATAATTTCTCTAAGTTTTTGCTGATACTCATCCTTATATAACTCCGGTTCAAACGGTTTTATCATAGCATTTATCAAGGATTTGGCCATGGCCAGTTCCGCATCGTCAACACTTTGTATTCCCAAATCTTTAGGTGCTGCTTTAACCTCGCCGAAGAAAAATAGCGTTTCAACCAGAAGCCCGCTCTCTGTAGGAATCAGGGCGAGCAGCTTCTCCTTTGTGCCCATCACTGTCTTTGCTATAGCAATTTTACATTCATCCAGCATTGCGCGGCGCAAAAGCTCAAAAGCTTTATCCCCTCCGGCTTCTGGTATGGCGTGGTAGGTCTTATCATAATAGATCGGCCTGATATTATGCAGGTCGGTGAAATGAAGGATATGAATGCTTCGATCCTTTTCCGATTTAGCCTTTTCAAAGTCGTCATCAGTCATGGTAACGTATTTTCCCTTCTCATACTCAAAGCCTTTAATGATATCGCTGCTTTTAATTTCCTTTCCGCAAGATGCGCATACCTTTTTATACTGGACCCTGCTGCCGTCAGGGCAAAGCTGATTAAAGTGTATGTCATTATCCTGAGTAGCCGTATAAAGGCCAACAGGGATATGTACCAGCCCGAACGAGATAGCACCTCTATGTGATACAGCCATTTCTTTCACCGCCTTTTCTTTTGATTTTAGTTTGCGCTGTTTCATGCATTTTAAGCGGCAAGACTAATAAAACCCGCAAAATACACAATACCCCGCGGGTAGTTATCATCTATAATTGATGATGACGAACATTCCGTTAACAAATATGCAGCGATGGCAATTGATAAATGAAATAGGCATTGTTGGTTGATATAATCGGATTGCAAGAAGTAACCGAAGTTTTTTAAACAACTATTTGACGAAGGATATAAGTTTGCCCGTAGACTTTAATGGTGGGTTTAATTCTAGTGTTCATAGATAATATTCGGTGAACAAACAGTAATTAATAATGAATCCAATCCCTATGCCTTGGGGGAGCCTGATCCGCAGAGCGGCCAGGGGACTGCTGTCTATAGGCGCCTCTATACTAGAATATGTTCGTTCGGTCCATACCTAAACAAATTATCCGGTTTTCCTCAAGTTGATACCTGCTAAAGTACCCATATTGAAGAAAAATAATACACTATTGTAATTGAATCAATACTTTCACTATAAGCTGGCTATTCTTATATATATTTATATATTTGTACAGTAAATAAATCCAGAGTGTGTGTATTCTATATTTAGTTGGCAGTCAAGCGCCGCGATCAGATTATCACTCTGTTTTATTGCTGCTAGTCCTCGATTTTTGCGTACAATTCCATCTTTAACGTATAATAGTTTATTTGAATTGTGCTCAATCCAGCCGCGTTTACGCGGGATTTTGCGTCTAGTGTCCTGCGCTAAGGCTTTTTCTTTCTTCACCGCAATGCCGTATACCCGGCTCGCTTCCAATGCAGTGCGAAATATGGTAATATGTAACCGACAGGCTCAGGCCAGCCTGTCCATCGGCACGCTTACAGCTATGCTCTTAGGCTATAAAAGGCCGTCATACCTCCGCTCCATGGAGCGGCTTTCGGCCGACGATGAAACCATAAAGCTTCTTGATAGCTCAATACCCAATGTTAAGGCATATATATCCAATTATATTTAGGGTGTATGCTTCAATATTAAAAACTAAACAGAACACAGGAGAAAGACATGAAAATTGTATTTGAGAGGATAGACCCCCATGCCCGCATTCCCGAATACGCACACAAAGGCGATGCTGGAATGGATCTGTGCTCGGTAGACGAGTGCGAGCTGTCACCAGGCGAGATAAAGCTGGTCCGCACCGGCCTGCGCGCACGGCTGCCCCAGGGCACTGAGCTGCAGGTCAGGCCAAGGAGCGGGCTTTCACTAAAACACGGGATTACCGTTTTAAACTCTCCAGGGACGATTGACGAGGGCTACCGCGGTGAAATAGGCGTAATTTTAATAAACCACGGACGCGAAGCCTACAAAATTGAGATTGGGGCAAGAATAGCGCAGTTGGTGTTAAAGCCGGTGTATACCGCTACGGCCGTAGAGGGCCAGGTATCCGAAGAAACGGAGCGCGGCGCCGGCGGATTTGGGTCAACCGGTATGGACACCCCGTCTTAAACCTGCAAATAGTCCATTACCTCGCGCAGCCGCTTAAATTTTAATTAGAAGCGCAGCCGCGCTTTTTTTAGCTTGATTGATAATCTATTTTTTTAGTTCAGGCCGTTTATCATTCCTCTGTTGACATATCTTTTTAGCACTTACCACCCTTCCGTATCTGCATACGATGCTTTCACATCCATACGCCTTTATTTGGAGGGCCTTATCCATCTCACGGAAAACCCCGGAAAAGCCACATTTGCTGTAATGGACGGACACATACTCCACAGCTTTCAGCTTTCCCCGGCATGCTTCACAAAGGCCCTTTACAGGCGGCGCGGCGGTGAATACATGAACGGGCGTAACTATGACAACCTTTTTATATTTTGAAATGTCAGCCGCGACATCATTGACCGGCATAGCCCATTTATGCATTCCAAAGCGCCCAAGCCAGGCAAATCCGATAAAGCCGGCCGTTCTTTCAGGCGTTGTTATCTCATACAGCTCCGCGCCCAATTCGTTGGCTTTTTGGTATGCTATCCGCCTTGTATATCCAAGGCGCGAAAAATAAGCGACCAGGATATCGGGGTTTGATCCAATATTACGGTAATTTCCCTCATCGAAAATGAATTCATCCTGCTTATAAAACACTATATAAGCCGCGCCGCATAGAAACTGCAGCGTACCAAAAGCAAAATACAACGTTGACATAAAATTGGGAGGGAATATAACAAACTGTATAGTAATCCAAAGCATCAGCGTAACGCCAAAGCTACAGCCGAGATAAGCCCCCGCCTTCCTTCTTCTGAAAATTAAATACGCCGCCAGCAGATTTGTAAGCCCGTTTACAATCAAAAGGGCTATGCCCGGAAAGATAAAGTCCTGGTAAAGCAGTTTGGCAAGTGGAAGCGCTTGAAAATAGGGCAGTATCGCTTGCATGCCCATTGCGCTGCCGTCCGGCGCCGCCAACATGCCAACCGAACCGGCTACAGCCCCGATTCCAATAAACAGCGTCCAAAATAGCATAACCCGCCTTAATATCCTTGCCCTCTTCTTTTCACCCTCGCTTTTGTTATGTATTGCAATGCCGATCTCAAGCGGCAGTCCCATGAGACCCGCGGGGCTCTCCTGTGTGCAGGATATGCTCACTGTTTATTCTGCTTCCCTTGCCTAAAGGCATTCGGGCATAGACTCTATATCATGCCCTTCAATTACAGCTAACAGTCCCGAGGCCAGTCCAAGGTCGAGAAACGCGGGACTAGCAACGCTATTTCAAGCGTCGAGAACATAGAAATGGGTCAAATCCGGCCCTTAAAGCGTGTTTATCCTTGTCAACTGAGGTTATTTTATCATATAAACCACGTTTTGTTGTAAATACAACAGACTTAATGACTGTATTATACTAAAATTAAATATAAAGATCAAGGAGGTGGCTCTAATGCGAAGAAAGATAGGGAAATGAATGAACGGTTCGCGCTTGCGGTGGTAGACAAATTCGAGTATGCTGTGCTGTCGGTCACACTTTTGGATCATACCCCATACTGCGTTCCAATCTCCATTGTGCGAATTGATGACGCCGTTCCATTGCGCCGGGGATGGGAAGAAGACCGACGCACTCAGGCAAAATCCGCGCGTCTGCGTTGCCTGCGTAGGGGATACTCACCGCATGGAGAATGAATTCTAAACCGAGTATGAATCCGCGATTTTGTTTGGTAACGCTTCAGAGGCGACCGATGAAGCAGAAAAGGTTTCAGCGCTGCGGCGACTGTGTGAAAGGCACACCGCTTAACATGGACGCGTTTGACCTAGAAGTGAAAAGGAGCCTTTACCGAACCAGCGGTGTGGCGCATAACGATAGATGTGATATCAGGAAAACGCAAGAAGTATGATAAGAATGGAAAAGAAATAAAATTCGGGAGGATTGAGTAATGGTACGCAGAATTATACACATAGACGATGATAAGTGCAATGGATGCGGACTTTGCGCCCAGGCATGCCATGAGGGCGCCATAAGCATGGTAGATGGAAAGGCGAGGCTCATGCGCGACGATTACTGCGATGGGCTTGGGACCTGTCTCCCCGCATGCCCGACAGGGGCGATTACCTTTGTGGAACGCGAGGCAGCCGCCTATGATGAAAAGGCTGTACTGGAAAACAAAAGGCTTACTGAAAAGCCGCTTGCCTGCGGCTGTCCGGGTACGCAAGCAAAGGCAATCAAAAGGGATTGCCGCGAACTCCCATCCAGGATGACCGCGGGTTCCCGACTGTCGCAATGGCCCGTACAAATAAAGCTTGTTCCAGCCAGCGCATCCTATTTCGAAGGCTCGGAGCTTCTTATTGCCGCGGACTGTACGGCATATGCTTATGGAAATTTCCATAATGACTTTATTAAAAACAGGGTAACGCTCATCGGATGCCCCAAGCTGGATGGGGTTGATTATACTGAAAAGCTGACGGATATAATCACAAACAATAATATCCGCAATGTAACCGTCGTGCGTATGGAGGTTCCCTGTTGCGGCGGTATTGAGTCGGCTGTAAAGAGCGCGCTTCAGAAGAGCGGCAAATTCATTCCATGGCAAGTTATAACCATATCCAAAGACGGAAGGGTTATTGATTAGCGCGTCTTGATATGAAAAACAAATCCTTGCTGTTTGATACTAAGCTTGGGCAATATAGATGTGTATATGAGCATTTTGCGCATATAATAACGTATTTATTGAATATGGGGCAGATAAGTGAGTGGCTAAGAATGCAAACCAATATAACGCTTGTTATGGAGAAATGCAACTGGTCTGCAAGCACGGCAGAACTCCAGGAATTCACCTAAGTAGACGTTAAGCGGGAAACAATGTTAAATCGGTTTGGAACGCAGAAAAGCTGGCAAAGGCAATACCAAGGAAGATCATAAGAGGTTAAACGGCTGAAGGTATTCGGAAATTTTATCCACGACTCCGACTTTGCACAGCGCAATGGGCTAGTCGGATTTAAGTATGTAGGCTTTATGGTATCGGCAGCCATAAAGCCTTAAATAATTAGTTTAAGCTAAACTAGCATTCTATCCACCCGCTTTTTCTATTGGCAGCAGAGCTAGTTAAGGCCAGTTATAGATGGTTTGGCCGGATTAAAATAAGCCTTGAACTATTGATAAGTAAAGTACAATAACATCATATTAGAATCTGTATGCTTATTTGATTGATCAGCATTTTATAGAAGGATGCAGTAGTATGTGGGCTGGAACTAAGCTCTACGGTTATCGCTATTGCTATAGAGTCAGGGGTTAAACCCAGTAAATCCAAGCCCAATATAAATTGACTTGGGAGAGCGGCGCCAGCGTCATAATATGCGCTGCCTTACACTTATATTAATTAGGTAATTAGGAAGCTATAATTATACAAAGCATGAAAAAACGCTAGATGCGAATCCCAAGCCTACATTCCCTATAAAAGAGATTCGCACCATAGATTGATTAATATAATGGTTAAATAGCAACTTTCCTACCCAGGAATAAATATGCAGTGTTATATAATTATTTAGCCTTGTGATTTATTATATTACATTGTTTTCGAGTCGCACCCCATGTGGGACGCATGGATTGAAATAAGCTGTAGCCTATCCGTTTAAGCACACCTGACAACGTCGCACCCCTGTTTTAACCGCCTAAACTTTGCAGCTATTAAGTATACCTATCAAATCAGCGCTATAGTGCTTTGCAATGAAAAACCGTTTTCTTCAATTCCTTTGAAGGTATTTGGTCGGAAAATAAAATTTAGGCTTTCCCTTCATAAAATATATTTATTATAAAAAATTGAACGCCGCAACTTTGCATTAAAATGCGGCGCTGAGATGGTACCATTAGATATTTCTTCGGCTATATGAATCAGCACCGACAGGCTAATACCTGTTTGCTAACAGTCTGTTATAGATGATAAAGACCTAGGAATAGCGTACTTTTCATATTTTTGTGTCCTTCAGCTTATAAATAATATAACCGCGCAAGCAAAAACAACCCTATCTTCCAAATTATCCTAACAATCGACAAAATATTAATGTTTCATTATCTAGCATCGTAGTATATAATACTAAATGTAACCAATATGTATAATTAGTTTGGTGATCAAATAGCGCGTCCTTGGAGGTGAGAATGGAAAAAAGAATTTTAAAGTTAGTTTCTTTGCTAATGTGTCTTCTCATGTTAGCAAGCGGCCATGCCGGCGCATTAAATACAGGCAAGGAAGCGGGCGGCAATAAGGTCACGCGGGTTGAAGAGCTGGTTGGAGAACGCACCGCCAATTCAAAGACGTATCTTATGTCCGACGGCTCGTACGAGGCCGCCGTTTACGCGACCGACGTCCATTATGTAAGCCAGGCTGGAGCATATGAGGATATTGACAACAGCATCGTTCCCTACGCCAAGAGTATTGACAATAACTCATACGCATACAAGAA
>URFJ01000025.1 GCA_900547135.1 uncultured Eubacteriales bacterium
AAGACGCCTCCCGAGCTTGCAAGCGACATTGCTGAAAACGGCATATGCCTTACAGGCGGTGGTGCGCTTCTGTATGGAATGGATAAATTCATTGCCGAGCATACTAAGGTTCCATGTTATGTGGCTGAGGATCCCATATCCTGCGTTGCGATAGGCACAGGCAAGGTTTTAGAAAACCTTGAGGACTTCTCAATAGGCACCAGCGCGGTTTACGATTATCGAAGAGGCGATTTCTTTGAAGGATAATGCTAAACCTACATAATGCAAAAAAGGCCGGACATTAGGTAGCTACTCATAAGACAGTATCACAAAAACTGAAAAGGGTTGCTGCCATACAGGGTGCAAGACAAAACGGGCGTATCGTCTTATCAGCGGTACACCCGTTTTGTCACGCAGAAGAATGCCATTTCGCGGGGTACGAGTATAAAACCATTATCCGCCCCCGTTTCTGTGTCTATAAAGCCGCATAAATCAAGGGTTATTTGCCCTCTATTGGGTGACATTGCGGCGCGTATTTTCATATACAGAGGGGCTGTCCGAAAATGATACTAACAGAATCAAAAGGGTGCAGCCCCTTTTATGCCGTAATAGGAATTATTTAATTTCGGAACACAATATTTATGTTCATCTTGACAACCGGAATATCCAAGTTATTGCTCGTTTTTTTTGACGGGCAGTAACTCAATATACCCTCTTGCTCCAATCGGCTCAAGCTGAATACGCGGATTTTGATTATCCCACGAGTAGTTGATGAAAGCAGGGTCGTATTTCTCAATAGAAGCCTTTACTTCATCAATCGCCTGACAATAATCTTCCTCCGCAAAGGGCTCTCCCTGAAACATCAGATACTTAGCGGCAGGAAGTTCAATCAAATCAAAACCCTCCGGTATGACACTCTCATAGTCAGAAGCAACTTCAACGCCCTGCACATACTCCGATGTTCCCGGCTTCTGATACGAAGTTGGCAGCCATAAGCAGACAGGCTCGCCGCTGATTGATTTGATACTTTGAAGAAGTCCCCATACATCACAACCAACTTCCTCACAGTAGCTCCAATACTCTGCCGCCTTGACACCTCTTTTGATGATAACCTTGCGGGCAGGTTTTTCGACAACTTGAATAAATACGTTTTTCAGATTTTCCATTACTGGTCTCCTTTCGATATACCTAAATTTAACGCCATAGGAAGTGAATAGATATACAGGGACAGGCTTTGCGGCATATTGGCTTGGGTTAAAACCAAATTCCCGGCGAAACGCCCGCTGATAGCCGTCAACACTTCCAAAGCCCATTTCAAAAGCCACATCTGCTATTTTACAAGAATCATCGCGCAGCTTTAATGCAGATTTCGACAAACGGGATTTGCGAATATAATCAGCCGGCGGCATACCAACATGATTTACAAACAGACGGTGTGAATACCACGGAGAAAATAAGGACACCCTTGAAAGGTTTGCGAGTGTGATATTTTCAAACAGGTGCGTTTCAATATAATCCTGCATACGCTGTACAGCTTCAATTTGTTCCTGCATACTTACCACCTCCTTACACAAGTCATTATAGGATATTCAAAAAGAAACCCCTCGACCTTTTTTGCTCATCTATTTTGAACTTATAGTATACCACACTCCCCAAAATAATTGACTTTTTATTTCCGTGATGCTCACTGTAGAAAAATTTTTCAAATATTTTTCTCAAAAGTTTGGCAAAACGCCTTTGTTCGGTGTAGTAGGTAGTGAAACCGAAAACAAAGGGGTGATACCAATGCAAAACCGCAAACGGGATATTCAAATTATCGTGCGGGCGACAGAGCACAGGAACGGCAGTATATTGAGGAAAAAATGAAACAACTCCCGACGCAAAACTTATCCGCTTACACCCGTAAAATGCTCATTGACGGGTACATCATTCAGTTATATGGCAACAGTCAAAGCAAATTCAGCACATCTTCAAAAGATAGGCAGCAATATCAATCAGATTGCAAAGCGTACCAATGAAACAGGGCGCATTTATTCCGACGATATAGACGAGATTAAGCGGCTCATGGACGAAGTTTGGAAGTCGGAACGGCGACTGCTTCTGCAATTCAAGGGACATGCAAAATGAGGGCTTGGGACACTTCCCAACAAGCAAAGTACAACAGCGGCAGCGGGGCATTTTACGGGACAGGCTATCCTGTCCCTATGCTTGCTGCGAAACCAACTCATCAGAAAGGACGGGAACGGAAACGAAAGATTGAAAACGGCTGTATTGTCGTGAAGAATCCACTTGTACAGGAATTGCCGAGTGTGGAAGTCAACTTGAAATCAGGGCGTACTACTTACCGTTTTACAGGCAGCTACGAAGGGCAGCGCAGCTTGCCGAATAAGGTTTTACGGCTCATGGAACGGGAAAATTTACAGAAAGATATTGCACCAGATATGCAATCCTGTATTGGCAGACTGATAACCGCTGAAAGGAGCAGAAATTATGGCAAAGCAGTCTGACAACAAAATCACAGTCCTCTACTGTCGTTTATCCCGTGACGATGAATTGCAGGGCGACAGCAACAGCATTGTAAATCAAAAGGCGATTTTAAGTAAATACGCAAAGGAAAATCATTTCTCAAATCCCTTGCATTTCGTGGACGACGGGTACAGCGGTACGAGTTTCGGGCGTCCCTCTTGGTTAGAGCTTAACTTTGTCGAGGAAGGAAAAGTGGGTACTATCATTGTTAAGGCAACCCCGACATAGGGAACGGGTACAAGCGTTGCGCCGCAACAAGCGCCGTCCAACACGGACAGGCAAGACAATATCGCCCGTTGTACCGACTGTAGAGAAAAGCTCTATTACTGCACAAGCATGAGTTTTGAAGCGCGGCAAGACCATTTTGTTTGTTCTACTTCAAGGTTAAAAGGGAAAGAAGTTTACCCGACGCATTTCATTCGTGCGTTGGTATTGGAACAGGGTGTCCTCGCTCATATGCGGCTTGTGATTGCCTGTGTGTCAAACCACGAAGAACGCTTTAGGGCGGCAAAGGGCGCAAAGCAGAAAGTGGACGCGAAGCGGGAACTTATGGCAAAGCGGCGGAAGCTCACGCAAGGGGAACGGCGTATTGAGGAATTGGACAGACTATTTAAGCGTAATACGAAGATAACGTCAACGGAAAACTTTCCGACAGTAGGTTTCAAATGCTCTCCGGCGATTACGAGCAGGAGCAGAACGACCTACGGGAAAAGCTGTTGCAACTGAACAAAAAAATTACACAGCAGGAAGGCAGAAAACATTGACAGGTTTATGGGCAAGGTGAAAAAGTATCTGGATTTGGACGAGTTGACGCCCGCCGTACTTAACGACATGGTAAAAGCGGTGTACGTTCATGAGCCGGATAATTCCAGCGGTCACAGGGAACAGCAGATTGACATTACTATGACCCGTGGGAATACTCCCCGCCGCCTTGCTCTGCAACCTGTAAAACGGAGAAACGGCATAGCCGAAGCTACGCCGTTTCCGAAAACAACTTTATGCTGTTTTATTGAGCCGCACCATGCGTTTAAAATGGAAGGGCAAATGCTTCCCCCATGGGTGTGGGCCGGGGCGGGTCATCCGATTCTTGGGAATCATCCGTTGGACTGGGAGTATCCGGAGTAGTATATCCGGGGGCGTCCGTATAATTGGGTATGTCAACCGGCGGTACGAAGGACTGGTCCATTTGTATGGTAACGGATTTTGACTTGATTCCCTCTATAGGCTTGCCGTCTATTACTATTTCAGGATGCACCGGCACTATATAATAGGTATATCTCATGTCATGTTCCGCTGATGTGTCGGAATACATTACCCTGTTAGTGTTTCCCGTCCACTCCCCTATCAGCACCACAGACCCGTAGTTATCCTGACGAAACAGCCTGTATACGATATGGCTTTTTGAGGGCGTAAAGCTTATGCGCGGAATACCGCTGGATAACTCGCCCTTTATATCGTTGGGCGGTGAGGGAAGAGACCAGTATTCACTGCGTATGTCCGGCTCCGTTCCCTCCGCGAAAACCTCCTTTACAACCATGTTTGACGGCGTAAGCGCAGTAGCCAGTACCGCTGCATGACTGTTTGCCAGGGTGTACCCGTCCAATCGGTATTCTTTAACGCCTTTGGGCATTGCAAAGTCGATTTCGCTCCCATCTGGATATAAATACTTGAACAGCTCATAAAGTATCATTGCCGGATACGAGCCGCCCGTAGCGTCCGAAGGGAGTTTTTTTCCGTCTTCGTCCTTATCGTACCCAATCCATACAGCGGCTGTATATTCGGGATTATAGGCTGCCATCCATGCGTCGCGCGTGCTACTGCTGTCTCCTACGGTTCCCGTTTTACCGGCTATAGGCATTTCAAGCGATGACAGCCTGTGCCCTGTCCCCTCAAGCACTGCGCTTTTAAGCATGCTGGTGAGTATATAGGAGTTTTCCTCACTCATGACCCTTATCATTGAGGATTCACGTTCGTAGAGCGTCCTTCCGGATGAGTCGGTGATTTTTGTAATCAATGCCGGAGCGTCATAATATCCGCCCGATGCAAAGCAGGCATAGGCCCCCGCCAGCTGAAGCGGCGACACCCCATAGGTAAAGCCCCCCAGAGCTAGTGCAAGTCCGCTGTCAGCCTGATCAAATTCAATACCAAGCCTTTGAGCAAACAACTTTCCACCGGAAACGCTTACATCCGACAGCACCTTTACCGCCGGCACATTGAGGGAACGCTTTACAGCTTCTCTCATTGTAACCCATCCATAATACTTGCCTCCGGCGTTGCCCGGCTCGTAGTCCCCAAAGCTTGTAGGTTCGTCCAGTATCATCGTGGCGGCCGTATAGCCGTGATATTCGAGCGCCGGCGCATATGAGATTAAGGGCTTTATTACGGATCCAGGCTGTCTTCGGATGTCCGTAGCGCGGTTAAAGCCGTGTGCAACGTCATATTCGCGTCCGCCCATTACGGCGGCAACCATTCGCGTATTAACATCAACTACAACAACCGCTCCTTGTACATCTTGGGTGGGAAACAGCTCTCCGTTTTTCATAAGCTGAGCACAGAATTCCTGAAGCCCCGAATCCATAGCTGTGTAAACCTTATATCCGCCTGTAAGCAAGGTTTCCGTATTAACGTTAAGAATAGAACTAGCCTCTTCAACCGCCATATCGATGTAATAGTTTCTTACGTTTCTGTTGGTCACAGTGCTGAGCGTAACCGGTTCTTTACGGTATTGTGCGTACTCTTCTTCCGATATATAGCCGTAATCCCTCATTAAGGATAGTATCAGGTTTCGCCTGTCTAACGATTTTTCCATATTGAGGTGAGGAGCGTAATTGGAGGGCGATTTTAAGATACCCGCCAGCATAGCAGCCTGAGCTACCGTGAGCTCGTCCGCGTGGACGCCGAAGTATCCGCGCGCCGCCGCCTCCACGCCATAATAGCCCGCGCCGAAGTAGACATAATTCAGGTACATCTCCAATATCTCATCCTTGTCGAACTGTCTCTCCATCTTACATGCAAGTACAGCCTCCTCAAGCTTTCTTGCTACTGTTTTCTCCGGTTTTTCCTCTTCGGTGGTCAGATGGCTTAGCTTTATCAGCTGCTGGCTTATAGTTGATGCCCCCTGCTCCAGACTGCCAACCTTTAAATCGTGCAGTGCCGCGCCAACGATTCTAATAATATCAATCCCGCCATGCTCGTAAAATCTGGCGTCCTCGGCTGATATAAAGGCATAGCGGATATGCATTGGTATTTCGTCAATGCCTATCCACTGCCTGTTTTCCTTACTATACAGAACGCTGGTCTCGCCTCCGTTCTTGTCAAAGATCATAAGCGACTTCTTTGAATCCAGTATGAGTTCCGGCTCAAAGTCATGCCACTCATCCATGTCAAATACATCAACAGCAAAAAACACTAGAAAAGCAATCACAGCAAGGGTTATTCCAAGAATAACCCTTCGTATTACCTTCCATGTGCTTTTTTTCTTTTTCTTTTCCATAATTGACCCCCAAAGCTGTATATCAAAAGGTAGCTATGCGTATATTTTTGCCAAATATCGGTCTGTTTATTAAATGTTTATTTATAAGTAAAATACGGTTCAAAGATGTCGGTATCCCGTAGGGGCAATGCCTGTGTGAATAATGCTGGAAGGGCCTTTGAGCCTACTAATAGTATATATTCACTCATAAACCTATCATATGGTAAAAGGCTTATACACTTTTTTTGAAATTATTGAATTTGGGCTTGTTAAACTTCCGAATTTAGACAATAATAGTATAGAGGTAATAACTTATAATCTGGAAAAGGAAAGAGCGTTTTAATAATAATCGGTAATGCCCTATCAGCGTTAAACGGATGCCCACGATTTGCGCAACGCCAGAATTATGTTATTCTGATAGGTATAAATTACTCGACCAGCAATGCCACATATAAGCCGTACGGCTGCAAATGGTAAGCTAATATGCTCGAAAACGAGAGGATATATGGAATACTACGTTTTAATACCGGCCTATAGGCCAGATAACAGACTTGTTTCGTTAATAGAAGAATTGCAGGCGGCGTCATTAAAGGTGCTTGTAGTAGATGATGGAAGCGGTAAAGACTACTCGCAAATATTCAACTCTGTAAGGTCGCTTGACGTAGAGGTGATCTCCTACCCTGATAATCGCGGCAAAGGCTCCGCGCTTAAAACCGGCCTTAAGCGCCTAAAGGAGATGGGGAATGTCGGGGGCGTAGTAACGGCCGACGCCGATGGCCAACACCTCCCAGCTGACATCTTGAAAGTAATGGACGCATTAAAGGCGGATCCTCAGGCCTTTGTTCTGGGCGTAAGGCGTTTTGCAGCCAAGCATGTCCCGCTGCGCTCCAAAATCGGAAACTGGATAACCAAGATAGCATTCTATATGGTTTCAGGAATACACGTATCGGATACCCAAACCGGTTTAAGGGGCATGCACTCCTCGCTTTTTGACATTCTAATATACCTTGAGGGCGAAAGATATGAATACGAAATGGATATGCTCCTTAATCTTAAATCATGGCCGGTACATGTCATTGAGGTTCCAATAAACACCGTATATATCGACGGAAATAAGAGTTCAAGCTTTAATTCCTTTAAGGATGCTTTTTGCATATTTAAAAGGCTTATTAAGTTCTCGGCGTCGTCGCTTACTTCGGCCGCAGTGGATTATGCGGTATATTATGCGCTATGCCTGGCATTCCCAATAGTTCCCTTTATATCTGCCAGAATAATCCAGCCCGCCGCCATTTGGCTGGTCTGCGCCCGTATAATCAGCTCGGCCCTTAACTATTCGATAAACCGCTACTTTGTATTTAAAAAGACTAGCCGCGGCAGCCTTTGGAAGTTTGCGCTGTTGGCGGGCTGCGTTATGCTTGTAAGCGCGTTTGGAATAGATATACTGGTTGGCGTGGGAGTTGGATACCTGCTGTCCAAGATATTGGTGGACACTCCAATGTTCTTTGTAAACTACTATTTTCAGAATAAATTTATCTTTACCAAGAGTGCCTAGGACTGTTAACACGCACTATCCTTATTCGCCCCCCCCCCCGCAAGCTTATTAAAATATTCTGCGGGGCGCTTGTATTGTTACTATATTGTGAGACGAAATGCCGATTACCATTGATGCGGTAGTGGAATACAATAACCAAGAAGAACATTTTAAGGAGACGTCCCTCGAACTGCTGAAGAAATGTATGTCCATACGAACAATGTTTCCAGCTATTATACGCGGGAAATAGGGGTTATGCTTTCAAATACGCCCAATATTTTTGAAAACCGGCTAAATGCCATGAAGAATATAGAGTAAACGCCTAGGTTCCTAGATAACAAACTTTTTTATGGCAGTTACGGAGAACAATGGACCCTCAGAAAGGTGATATGCCGATTTATATGGCATGGCCGGATTCATGCAAAGGCAATGTACACAATGGCGGCTTCGATATGGGATGGTAACTGCATTGCCGATCCGTTTTATTTTTATCTATCGATATGATGATAATATTTACAAAGCTGACGCCATCCTGGTGTGGATAGCGTCAGCTTTGTTGTCTTAATCCTTTTTGCGTCTCAGGAAGCTAGGCATGTCCAGATTGGATCTGTCATTTGGGTTTCTCCCATCCCTGGGAAGGTCCTGCCTGCGGAAGTACGGTTCTGTCTCATCCTCCGTTGACGGGGACGGCTGATAATTGCGGCTAGGTTCATGCGACTGATTATATGGAGCCTGCTGCTGCGGTTCACGCCTTCGCTGCTCGTGATGGCCCCTTGATGGGGATATATAAGGATCTTGCAGGGCCTTGCCTGTCTTTTGCTGCCCCTGAGGCGCCTGCTGCCCTCCTGGGGCGGTCTGGTTAACGGACGTACCCCTTTTGGTGCGCTCGTTCTCGTCCTCAAGGGTTTCATCGTCTACGCCCTCAAAGCCCGTGGCTATTACTGTAATTCGTATGCTGTCGCCCATCTCATCGTCGATTCCGGCTCCAACGATTATATTTGCCTCTGGATCAGCCGTTTCCCTTACAAGTTCGGCCGCCCGGCTGGTTTCAATAAGGCTCATGTCGTTGCTTCCCGTTATATTCACTATTACGCCTCTGGCTCCCCTAATAGTCGTCTCAAGAAGCGGACTGTCCACCGCCTGGCGCGCAGCCTCCTCAGCTCTCTTGTCACCCGACGCCGTTCCAATTCCCATGTGGGCCATGCCCTTTTCCTTCATAATCGTTCGTACGTCCGCAAAGTCAAGGTTTATTAAGGCGGGTATTGCGATCAAGTCGCTTATTCCCTGTACACCCTGTCTCAAGACATCGTCGGCTACGCTGAACGCCTCAGTAAGCCGCGAGCTTCCAACGGTGTCAATCAGCCTGTCGTTGGGTATCGTGATCAGGGTGTCCACAGACTCCTTTAAATTCTTTATACCGATCAATGCGTTCCTCATGCGGACTTTGCCCTCAAAGCCAAACGGCTTTGTAACTACGCCGATGGTCAATATACCCATGCTCTTTGCGCACTCCGCAACTACCGGTGCGGCTCCTGTTCCGGTGCCGCCACCCATTCCAGCGGTAATAAATACAAGATCAGCCCCTTCAAGCGCCGCCGCAATCTGATCAACGCTTTCCTCCGCGGCCTTGCGCCCTATCTCCGGATCAGCTCCGGCGCCAAGACCCTTTGTGAGCTTTTCACCGATCTGTATTTTTTGATTTGCGCGCGATAGATACAGCGCCTGCTTGTCCGTGTTCAGCGCTATAAACTCAACTCCGGCAAGACCATACTGTATCATTCGGTTTACGGCATTATTGCCCGCGCCTCCTATTCCAACAACCTTTAGTTGTGCAAACTGGCCTCCATCCATATCCAATTCCAAACCCAGCGCCATAGTAGAACCTCCTTTGACTATTCTTTAAATATGCCCCTCAATTTATTAAAAAATCCGCGATTCCCCGCCACACTTTTCCCCTGCGGCACATCAATATCGCGTTCGCTCATGACAAAATTCATTACCGAAAATGCGCTTGCATAATTAGGTGAACTCAACCGCGGCATCCATGGCATGTTTATACTAACTGGAGTATTAAGGCGTTGCTCCAGGTATTCGCAGCTTCCGCGCATCAACGCAATTCCTCCGCCGGTAAGATACGTCAGTCTGCTTCCATCAAGCGGCGCTTCCAATTCATCAGCAGCCTCCGCAATTAACTCTATAAGTTCATCGGTCCTTGCCTCAATTATGTCCTGTATGGCCGAATACTCGGCTCTGAACACGCCCTTTTCCGGTATCCTTATGCTCTCTATACTGTCCTTATAATCAAGAGAATAAACATACCTGCGCTTTAGGCCTTCCGACGCCGACATCGGTATATTAAAGCCGTATGCAAGGTCGTTTGTAAAATGCATACCACCCACCTCTAGGGTTTTTACGCCTACCAGCACAGAATTTCTTATATTTATTACATCGGTATGAGTATATCCTACGTCAACCAGCAGCGCGCCTGTCTGGCTGTATTGATCCGGAATCATAAACAGTCCTTCGGCCATGGGTACGCTTATATATGTTTCCGCTACAAGCCCGAGCTTTGACAGCGCGTCCGCTACCAAACGCTTATATGCGATGCTGACATAAACGTGAGATACAAGCCCTCTTACATATTCAGCAGGCATGCCAAGGGGCATGTCCAAACACGGTATGCCCTCAAGCTCAAATTCAACAGGCGTGCTGTGCATTAGCGCATAGCCCTCCACAGAGCCATAATCAAACGAGGAGTCTATCATAGCGTCGATATCCCTCTGGGTTATCAACCCTTTCCGGCTCTCCACCCTTGCTTCGCCCTTTCTAAGGACCAGTTTTGAAAACGGCGCGCTTACTCCAACGGCAATATCCTTTACATGCCGTCTTGCATCATCCTCCGCTTTTTCTATGGTTTCAATAATTGTATTCTTCAGTTTCCGCTCATCCAAAAACGCGCCGTGCCGGTATCCCTTATATCCGCACACGCCAGCGCCGTGTACAATAATCTCGCCCTTTTCGTCCGGACTGCATATTATACACAGTACCTTAGAGCTTCCGATATCAAGTATGGCGGTATGTTTACTCATTTAGTCCCCTGCCAATATGACTTTTTTTGCAGTCACAAGCTTCCTTTCCATCAACTATATCATACGCTTGAAATCTGTGCAATAGGTACATGCTCATAAGCGTAATTGTTCATATATTTTTCACGGTTCGTCAATTTATCCTGCTCCCAACCGTCTCGTTTGATTAAGAACCGCTTATATCAGGCGAATTACTTGGTACGGCCTGCGGCGTACCATGGTCTTCCGGTTCCCCATCGCCA
Organism: uncultured Eubacteriales bacterium; assembly: GCA_900547135.1. Classification (GTDB taxonomy): domain Bacteria; phylum Bacillota; class Clostridia; order Christensenellales; family CAG-138; genus UMGS946. The sequence continues at coordinate 10,837 of URFJ01000025.1, forward strand.
TATGTAAAATCCGGTGTGGGCGAAGATGGCGCATCCGGATTTGGTGTGTCGGGATCGTTTGCATCACCTGTGGGCGACGGATCCTGAACAGCATTAGTCGGCGTTGGCTCATCGGATTTCACAGGGGAATAAACCGGGTTTCCCTCCGCGGTTATCAAAAGCGTGCCGCTGTCGACTCCCATTCCCTCAAGCCTTGGGAGAACCCGAAGCAGCTTGTCCAGCTTAACGTCAAGCTTTTCAGGCTGGCCAAGCTGAACCTTAACTCCCACTGAGGTTACCAAGTATACGCTTAGCGGGTTTGACACATCCACACTTACAACTTTATCAAGTAAGTGGCGTTCACTAAGTTTATGAAATACCTCCATTAGCATCGAAGTATGGAAATCGTTTTCATTGCATATGTTCATACCTAAGCCAAAGCCCATTGACGATACTCCATATATTTTCAAAAGCCCCTCAGTGCTTGACCTATCGCCTATTTTAAGCACGTTTCCCTCTTCGTCGATGAGTATTGACTCCTGAACGCCTATTAAAGCAGCTATAGCTTCATGTTCCTTTACTGATATGCGAACCGTATCGGGCATAATCCTTTCCACCGTTTCAACCGTAAAGTATGGATCGTCATCAATAGAGCGCCTGATCCTATTCATATTCGTGGCAAACATATGGTCTCCCTGCTTTATTCCAGCCAAATTAAGCAGGCGTTCCTTTGAATCGCCGGAAACCCCGTTAATTTCAATATTATCAATTCTAAGCCCAAAATAAGCTACGGCAAACACAGAAGCGATAACTATGAAGAATACCGTAAGCCCAACCGCAAACCGACTGCTTCGCCTTTGCCTTCTGCCGCCTTTGTTCCCCCTGCCGTTAGTTTTGCTGCTTATTGCAGACTTTCTTGATGAGGAATTTAAGGCGCCGCCCGCTTGTCCGATTCGTCCAGGCGCTTGTCCCCTTTGGTATCTTTCCGCCTGTCTTGGCGCGGCTTTAGACGCTGAGTTGTCATCAGTGCGTCTGCGCCTGTCATATTCAGGAGTGGCCGCGGCCTTGTCAAACGGGATTATATCCCTGCAACCACGCGCCCTTCTTTTTTTCTCCTCATCTGCGGTTCTATTCATCTTGCGTACTCCTCAAGCAACGGTTCTTTTTATTCGTTTCCTTCGTCTTTGCGTATATCCGCTCCCAGCTGCGACATCATTAGATCAAGTCGCTCATAGCCCCTATCAATATATTCGGAACCATATATAACGCTGTCTCCCTCCGCCGCAAGGGCTGCCAGCACCAGCGCCGCTCCCCCTCTCAGGTCCTTTGCGTTAACCACCGCGCCAGTAAGCTTTTCTACGCCGCGAACTACCGCAGTTCTATCCTTCATCGTAATCTTAGCCCCCATGCGCGATAGCTCCGGGGCGCACTTAAACCTGTTTTCAAACACATTTTCAACAATTATACTGGTTCCGCTTGAAACGCAGCAAAGCGCAAACATTTGCGACTGCATATCGGTTGGAAACCCTGGGTACGGGAGTGTTTCAATGATTGAGATCTCACCAGGCCTTCCGCATGATCTCAGGTTAATCATATCCTTGTCTGTATAAATTTCACACCCTGCCTCCCTCAGCTTGGAAAGTACGGATATCATGTGCGATGGCTCGGCATTTGTAAGTGTGATTTCACCTTTTGTCACAGCGGCGGCGCATAGAAGCGTTCCTGCTACGATCCTGTCGGGAATTATGCGATGCTCTACCTCCCTCTTGGTGCATCCCGATTTAACGTATATGGTTGAGGTTCCCGCGCCCTTTATGTGAAACCCCTGCTTATTCATAAAATCCTGCAGATCTACTATTTCAGGTTCTCTTGCAGCATTGTATATTATGCTGTCCCCCTCAGCGGCCACGGCTGCCATCATTATATTTTCGGTAGCGCCCACGCTCGGGTAGTCCAGGTGTACTTCTGCCCCGCGCATGTCGTCTCCAATGCATTCTATGCAGCCATGCTCTTCCTTTATCAAAACATTAAGCTTCGCAAGGCCGCTGAGATGTAGGTCTATTGGCCTACTCCCTATCTCGCAACCCCCTGGATACGTAAAATGGGCCCTCTTAAATCTGCCAAGGACCGGACCCAGCATAAAAATGGATGATCTTAGCCTCTTTGATATACTGGGCGGCATCGTATAGCTCTCAGCGCTTGACGGGTCTATATCTACCGTATTCCCGTCCCTCTGAACATTGCATCCCAGTGTGACCAGGATTTCAAGCATATTGTCGGCGTCGGATATCTCAGGGCAGTCATGCAGCCTGACATGTTCATCCGTAAGCAGACTAGCGGCAAATATAGGCAAAGCGGCGTTCTTGGCCCCGCAGACGCGGAGTTCTCCACTAAGGCGCTTTCCTCCCGAGACTAAGAATTTTCCCATCATTCTCCTCCCGCCCATCTTCTTTGACAATTACATAATATGCCTTGAATCCGGCGGATGTTCTTAGTTCGCCGATATAACTGAGTACGGTCGGGGCCTGCCGCCTGTTTTTATTGCTTTATTTTACCGCCCTTAGGTGCGTTTCCGATGGGGTGGAAGGCGCCTTGGCACGTGTCTGTCTTTTTTCGACATATCGTGAGATATTTAGAAGTATACCCATTGCCGCCATAAAAAAGATCAGTGACGTCCCGCCGGCGCTTACAAACGGCAGTGTCTGTCCGGTGGTGGGGGCGCGTCCCGTCGCAACAAGAACATGCACGGCCGTTTGAATTGCTATTATGCTTGTTACTCCTCCGGCAAGCAGTGAAGCAAACCGGTCTTTAACGCTAAAAGCAATTTTGAATCCGCGGTAAATAACCAAGCCATAGAGTGCCAGCAGCAGCACGCAACCGACCCAACCGAGCTCCTCGCCGATTATGGCAAATATAAAGTCGCTTTCACCATATGTAAGGAATAATAGCTTTTGGCGGCTAAGGTTAAGCCCTCTGCCGAATAACCCGCCCGCGCCAAGGGCATAATAGGATTGAATCAACTGATATCCGCTTCCCGACGGATCCTTCCATGGATCTAAAAACGTGGTTATTCGCGCTAAGCGAAACGAATCCTCGTCCAAGGCAAGCGGAAGTATAGCCAGGAGCGCTACGGCGCCTAAAAACGCAATATGTACCGGCCTTACCTCTCCTATGAACAGCATGATTACAAAAACTATTATCATTATAAGTAACATAGACATATTGCTTTGCAGCATGACCACTATGGCAAACGGCGCCAGCATAAGCGTAGGAAACAAAACCCCATGTTTAAATGTCCTGATTTTGCCCCTATACGATGTAAGGTACGCAGCCATAAAGATAACCAGCACAAACTTTGCAAGCTCGGATGGCTGAACCGTAGCAAAGCCAAGATTTATCCATCTTCTTGCGCCATTTACCTCAACGCCGAAGAAGTATGCATAAATCATAGCCCCCAATGTTATCAAAAGGGCGCCGGCAATCACTGGCGGAAGCCTATAGGTCTTATATGGAACAAGATATGCAAGAACCAGCATCGCTGCCAGCCCCAAAACAAAGAAAACAATCTGCTTTACGAAGTAATAAAGGCCGTCGCCATGCTCCTGATAAGAATAATAATAGCTAGCGGAAAGAACCATTATCAGCCCGAACGCGCATAACACAAGTACGGCTGTAAACAGCACGAAGTCCATTCTTCCCGGCTTTGGGCCGGCCGCCTTGATTTGCTTCATGGTATTCCTCCCATTAGAGACTGTTAACTATTTCTTTAAACTTCCTGCCCCTGTCCTCATAATCATCAAATGCGCCCCAACTTGCCGCGCCTGGCGAAAGCAGCACCACATCCCCCTCCGTGGCGGTTTTGGCCGCCTCATGCACCATCTCACTGAATGTACCGTTGCATATGCTTATATTGCGAAATTTCGTTTCCTCGGCGGCCGCTAAGATGGCAGGCGCCGCCTTACCCGAAGCGATAACCGCCTTGACAATGCCTCCAAACTCGTTAAAAAGTGGTATATAATTGCTATGCTTATCGTATTCGCCTACGCCCAGAAGCAGAACCGTAGGCCTTGTCATTGCTTTTACCGCCTTAATCGTTGAGTCTGGGTTTGTACTTTTGGAATCATTGATATACAGTATGCCTTTTTTCTCGCATACCGTCTCAATTCTGTGTTCAACCCCAGTAAAGGATCTAAGCGCAATTCGTATGGTATCCGCTGGAATTCCCATGCTTATGGCCAACGCTGCTGCACACATCGCGTTTTCCACATTATGAGCGCCAGGTATCTTTAGCTCCCCAACATTGAGTATAACAGTATCCGCACCGCCGTATCTCCATACCACCTGGTCCCCGCGTAGGAACATGCCCTCTTTAAGCTCGTTTTTAAGGGAAAAATTTATTACCTTTCCCTTGGTAGCCCGCACCATTCCCGCCACGATTGGGTCGTCAAAATTCAATACGGCATAGTCATCCGCAGTCTGATTTTCAAACATGCGCGCTTTGGCGGCAACATAAGCCTCCATTGATTCAAAGTGATTGAGATGATCCTCGGTAATGTTCAAAAGACCCGCGGCATTGGCTCTGAAATCCTTTATGCTCTCAAGCTGCAGCGCGGCCGTCTCCGCTACAATAACGTCGCCCGGTTTTACTTCCATCGCATGCTCTGTAATGGGTACTCCTATATTGCCCAATACAAAGGTGTCAGCGCCGGACGCTTTAAATATTTCACCTGTAAGCATCGTTGTAGTCGTCTTACCGTTCGTGCCTCCGATACACACGAATTTGCTTTCCCTTGGGCAGTATCTGTAACCAAGCTCTACCTCCCCTATAACCTCAATTCCCATGGCTATAGCCTGCTTTACAAAGGGTCGGTACATGGGTATTACAGGGCTTATAACCATTAGATCAACTTCGTGAAGAAGCGCTTCCGGCGGAGCTCCCAGCGCATTTTTATATTCTATGCCGCTTAACGCATCATGAAGACCTGGTATATCCCTTTTAAGGTCGTTAATTATTACTTTATAACCGTTTTTGGCAAGCAACTTTGCACTCCCTATTCCACTTCTTGCCATCCCCACCACTAGAGCGGTTTTTTGCTTTTTCATATTGCCCATCCTCCTCTATAACGCCTCGTATCCCCGCAGGCGCGTCTCTGCCACAGGCTCTGTCATATGTAGAATCTAATAAATATACTTTTGGCGCAAAAAACAGTTCAAATATATAAAAGGGCCGTCCGATGTGTCAAGGCGCTTGGGGCAATAGAGCCGCTGCCCTGCCTCAAACCCCTTGGCGCATCCGCAATACCGTGCCAAGCGCCATAATTTCACGGTTGTCCAGATAGCACCGGACGGCGAATAAACTCAAATTTATACATATGCCAGAAGGCATATAAGGCATAAAAACGTTGTTATTATCATGTAGCCCGCTACGATTTTGGTTTCATTATATCCCTTAAGCTCAAAGTGATGGTGCAGCGGGGCCATCTTGAATATGCGCTTCCTACGCAGCTTATACGAGCCTACCTGCAGTATTACTGAAACCGAGGTAGCGACGTAACATCCGCCCATTATTGGAAGCAGAAGAGCAGCCCTGCTAAAAAGCGCCATCATGGCCACCGCTCCTCCCAAGGCCAGTGAACCCGTATCTCCCATAAAAACCTGGGCTGGATGGGAATTATACCTTAAAAACCCAAGGCATCCGCCTGCAACCGTTCCCGCGAATACAATCAGGCCGTCATATCCGGCGGTTTGCTCTATTTGGCCTGACTGTGCGCCGATTTCGCTAAGATATATGAAAATAATTGCCATCGTAAAGGCGTATATCAGGGTTACTCCGGAAGAAAGCCCGTCAATTCCATCTATAAGGTTTACGCTATTTACCGTAGCTATTATCAAAAACATGGCAAATGGTACGTAAAATACTCCTAAGTCAAACTCTGCGTTGAAAAACGGAAGTTCTATTGAAGTACCAATAACTCTTTGGCAGTATATAGCTATAACTAGCGCAATGCCGAACTGAGCTATTATCTTTTGATACGCTCTAAGCCCAAGCGAACGTTTAAACCTTACCTTAATAAAGTCGTCAAGGAAACCTACAAGCGCATAGGCGACCGTTACAAGCATCGCCGGAAGCGCATAATGCAGCGAACCGCTGGAAAGCGCCATTGTACCTATAACAATAGCAACTATTATCATTATTCCGCCCATAGTAGGCGTACCTGTCTTTTTAAGGTGTGACTTTGGCCCCTCTTGACGCTCAGTCTGACCAAACTTCAGTCTCCGCAGCATCGGGATCAGAAACCTGCCCACCACCATACATACAATTGCGGACAATAGTATGGCGAATATCAGCTTTTGCATATTGTCCTCCGTAATAGCGTCAGCCAAGCTCGTTAAGGAGCTCTGCTACAATCTCCTTTTCATCAAAGTGATGCTTTACGCCATTTATCTCCTGATAGTTTTCATGGCCTTTGCCAGCCAAGATAATGCAATCGTCCTTCATGGCCTTTGCCAGCGCATAGCGTATGGCTTCGCGCCTGTTTTCGATGACCTTGTAGGCGCAGCCTGATCGCTTTACGCCATCCTCAATAGAGGATATTATGTCAAGAGGGTCCTCGGTTCTCGGATTATCTGAGGTTACGATCAGCATGTCCGAAAACCTTCCCGCGACCTCGCCCATAATCGGCCGTTTCGCCCTGTCCCGGTCACCTCCACATCCGAATACGGTTATTATGCGCCCCTTTGAAAAAGTATGCACTGTTTTGAGTATGTTCTCAAGCGCGTCCGGCGTATGCGCAAAATCCAGAAATACATTAAAATCCTTTCCGTTCGCTGGAAGCGGCTCAAGCCTTCCAGATACGCTGTGCATTGATTCAAGGCCCTTCTTTATTGTTTTGAGGTCAAATCCAAGGTTTAACGCCAAACCGGTAGCCGCCATGGCGTTGAACACATTGAACAGCCCTGGGATCGGCATATTTATTCTGGCCGCTCCCTCGGGAGTAGCAAGGTCAAACTGCACTCCCTTTGCCGTTATCTCTATTTCGGTAGCGTTGATGTCAGCGCCGTTTCTTACCCCGAATGTAAGGATTTCTGCCGGTATCCCTTCCATTATTTTTTCAGCATATACGTCGTCTACATTTATTACGGCCTTTTTTGAGCTGTAGAACAGCTTTTTCTTTGCCTCAAGATAATTATCAAAGGTTTTATGATAGTCCATGTGGTCTTGTGTCAGGTTCGTAAACGCGGCCGTATCAAAATCGATTCCATATACCCGCTTTTGGTCCAGCGAGTGTGACGAAACCTCCATAATAACAAGCTCTACCCCTGCATCCTTCATCCTGCGGAGGGTCCTCTGAAGATCCACGC
>URFJ01000026.1 GCA_900547135.1 uncultured Eubacteriales bacterium
TCATCATTATTACTTTTTAGTCTCTCTTTTATTATATTAATCAAGTTCTTCTTTGCTTCATCAGTGTAGTCATTTACAAATTCACAATCAAATTGTTTTTGTAATTCTTTATTTGCAGAATATTCTTTTATATGTTCATTTATTTCTTGCAAACCATTCAGCAAGGATGGCGGCAATATTAAGGTGACAGCAGTCACTGTTGGAGAACTTGGAGGTTCGGTTTATGCCGGCCCTGTACATGCTAGCCTGGACCGCCTTGCTAAAGACTATACCGTTGCCACTGTGTTTATAGATTGTGAGGGCGATGCCGAAACTTACGAATATAAGCTCATGGAAGCGGCTGAAAGCTCCGATTTCGTAATTGCCGTTGACAATCAGTTGCACGAATATGTCGTTTCCATTGCGCGGCAGAATCCAGACACGAAATTTATATATCTTGACGGTGATATATACGATAATAACAATATAATTTCTGTTGCGTTCGCCAAAGACGAAGGGGTATTTCTGACTGGGTACATTGCTTCGAGGATGAGCAGAACAGGTAAAATCGGAGCCGTTGTAAGCGGAGATTTATCTCAAAAGGATGAGCTTCTGGAGTGTTATGATAATGGCGCTAAATACGCAAATCCCAATATTACGGTTATGGAGGCGTATGCGAATGAGCCTGACAGCGACAGGACCGCAAAGGAGAGCGCGCTTTCATTATACGACCAGGGTTGCGATATAGTGCTTAATTTAGCCGGCGAGGGCAGTCCGGAGGTGTTTGACGCAGCTAGGGAAACCAGAAATTACGCCATAGGGTTTGGTATAGACCAGAGGCATATGAACCCCGATGCAATAATATGCTCCATGGTTAACCAGGCGGGCGTTTCAATCTATAATATAGTATCCGCCTATATCGCCGAGGGGACTTGGAACGGCGGAGAGGTTTGGATTGCAAATGTTAAAAATGAACTCGTAGATATTTTATATGGAGAAGATGGCATGATTCAAATTGTAGATGATGACATGAAGGGCGAGGTTGACGCGCTAAAGAAGCTGCTTGCTTCGGGCGAGATTGTGGCAAGGACGCCCCAATAATCTCAATATAGTATAGTACATATAGCCAAATTGTCAACTAATACCCATAAAATAGTTGACAATAGCGGCTTTTTGATTATATAATGCAGTCAGAGGTGGTTAAATGGCTATAAGTGACAGGATTCTAAATATGCTGGCAAAGGCAGAGGGCAGCTATGTTTCGGGCGAAGACCTGGCGAAGAGCCTGGGTGTAAGCCGAAATGCGGTATGGAAGGCAATAAACGCTCTGCGCGGTCAAGGGGTTTTTATTCATGCAACGACAAATAAGGGATACCGTCTTGGCAACAAAACGGATGTTCTATCAGAAGAGCTGATTAAAAACTATCTGGCCGATGAGGCCGGCAGGTTTTTTATTGATGTTAGAGGAGAGGTTACTTCCACCAATACCGTTTTAAAGCAAATGGCTGAGGCTGGTGCTACGGAGGGAACGGTACTAATAGCACAAGAGCAGACGAGAGGTAAGGGCCGTCTTCAGCGCCGCTTTTTTTCACCGGCTGGAACCGGAATATACATGAGTGTTCTACTGCGCCCGGACATTTCCGTATCGGACTGCCTGTTTATTACGACTGCGTCAGCCGTGGCCGTAGCCGAAGCGATTAAAGAGGTATGCGGGAAGGACGCCCGTATCAAATGGGTAAACGACGTATATTGTGATGGGAAAAAGGTGTGTGGAATTCTTACTGAAGCTTCCTTGGACCTTGAAAGCGGAGGGGTTGCATATGCCGTTTTGGGCATTGGCATCAATGTGTATAGGCCGACGGAAGGCTATCCCGATGATATAGGGGGCGTTGCTGGGGCGGCTTTAGATAATGCTGACGGCAAGGGGGATTTGAGGAGCCATGTGACTGCGTGCGTTTTAAAGCGCTTTTGGGCCTACTATTCAGATCTGGATAAAAAACGCTTTCTTGACAAATATAAGGAACTTTCCATGATTACAGGTAGGGAAGTATATGTATTACGCAAAAACACATCCCATAGGGCATATGTAATTGGTATTGATGATGACTGCTGCCTAAGGGTCAGGTATTCCGATGGCTCGGAGGAGCTGTTGTCATCAGGCGAGGTCAGCATAAACCCGAATGTTACAGGAGAAATATGAGACATATTTCCTATGGACTAAGGCTTCGCCGGATTACTCTATGCGCTATTTTTACGGCTCTCACAGCCATTGGAGCGTTTATCAGGATACCGGTTCCCATTTTATCAATATCGCTTCAAACCTTGTTTACCACCCTGGCAGGACTGCTTTTGGGGCGCCGTCTTGGATGTTTGAGTGCGATTTGTTATATGCTTCTTGGACTAATAGGCGTCCCTGTGTTTACAGAAGGCGGGGGATTAGGCTATATATTGCGTCCCAGCTTCGGCTATATAATAGGATTCTGTGTCGGAACATTTATTACAGGTAAAATTACTGAGAGGGCCTGTAAACCATCATATGGAAGGCTGCTCATGGCCGGATTTTCCGGTATGGCGGCGATATATTTATGCGGTATTTTATATTATTATATAATATGTAATTACGTTGTAAATACGCCGATAGCGGTTTGGCCTTTGTTTCTGCATTGCTTTATTTTGGTAGCCCCGGGCGACGTCGCACTGTGTTTTTTAAGCGCGTATCTAGCTATGCGTTTAAAGCCCCAAATTAAAAAAATAATTGATGGATAATATGGATTAAGCGCAAATGGCCAAAATACTTAGGATAATGCTGCCGCAAAAAATTCTATATTAAATCAACACTCAATAAATACTTGAGTTTTAGCTTTGCTCCCAACCTTTTAATTATGCGATTTAACGGGTATAGCGTTCTTTATCCTGATATGGTAATATGCTGTTAAGTTTAGCATAGGCGGTGTATAAATTTGTGCAGCAGATTGGATAAACAGCTTGAGTTTCTTGTTGAAGTCGATAAGATGAAATCCGTATTGCGGCAAACCCTTCTGGCAGACGGATCAAAAAGAGAAAATGACGCGGAGCATTCATGGCATTTTGCCTTGATGGCAATGGTGCTGTATGAATATGCCGATCAGACAAAGGTGAATTTATACAGGGTCATCAAGATGGCCCTGATACATGACCTGGTTGAAGTTTACGCGGGAGATACGTTTGCGTATGATGATAAGGGAAACGCTGACAAGGAAATGCGGGAAGGGGAAGTGGCGCAAAAGCTTTTTTCGTTGCTGCCAGAGGATCAGCATCAAGAAATCCGAAATTTATGGATTGAGTTTGATCAAATGGTAACGGGGGACGCAAAATACGCTGCGGCGATTGACAGGCTGCAGCCATTCATTAATAACTACTTAACCCAAGGCCATACATGGAAACTAGGCAATGTTACAAGTGACAAGGTGTATAAAAGGATGGATATGGTTAGGACCGCGGCGCCCACGCTATGGCCGTTTGTGTGCGAAACAATAGATAAAGCCATTGAGAAAGGTTATCTCAATGCATGAGATTATACAAACCATGTAAAAAGAAAAGACCTGGATATTAGTTATAAGGCAGACTACTAAATACATATTTACCAGTGCAGAACCGGTTATGTATAAAAAAGAATTATCTGCACACCATTCTGGCAAGCGAAAGCCGTGGGCGCAAAACTAAATACGATGGGAGCGCCAGTCCTCCCGAAAATATACTTACGAGCCCAACCGTACCATGGCTTTCAGCATGTGGGATTAAATATAATCTCCAACTCCCTGTCTGGAAACAGGCTTACGCCCTTATTGGTTATCATGGATTTAGATCGTTCGGAGAGCATGTTAAATGGAGTCACGGTCAGCTTGTTTCTGTCCAACTTCCATCTTGCCTGTATTCGCCCGTTTAAGATGATCGTGGGATATACTATTCCAGAGCACGTAATCACCTTGTGCTTATCCCTTTCATCCATAAAACGGCTACGATCCTTGTAACCCATTACGAGCTGGTCGAACCCGGCCAGAAAAATACATGCTGGAACCGTTGCGCGTTCTTCCGGACGATCCGTATAGTAATAAGACTGTCCGTTATATATGGCCGACTTGAGTTGAATGTTGTTGTCATCATAATCGTTGGCGCGTATGCGCAGCGCATATTTGGGGTTATTGGCAAACTGGGCCTGCAGGCCGCATAACTCCGATACGATATCTAGCCGCTTTGCTTTTTTGATTAGATGTTGTTTCCTCAGGGACAGATAAAGCAAATCCCGTTTATTCATAAATTCCTCTTAGTCTGTATTTATTACATTTATTCTATAATTAGACTTTTGTATTTGCAATGATAAATATTAATGCGAAACATTGCGAAAGACCAAAGACAAGGCCGGCCGGCTTATTATCTATTAGCTTGATTAGGCCGCAGGAATCTCTATCTGCGGCCTTTTGAACTACAACTCAATTTTGCGTGGCCTTATGCGGATATGCGACAAATCAGTATGAGCCATCCCTAAGATAAACCACTGGTATGCTAGAGCCGTTTTGGGGGTTAGCCGCATAGCATATATCGGCGCCAGACGGATGGCGGAATATTCTTGCGCCAGTATTTTCACAAATCACATTGCTTGGATAATAGCCTTTATTGTAGGCGGTATCGGAAACATCACATCCGTAGGACAAGCCGGCGGACGTTCTATAATCATCGTCATAGCCTTCATGACGACCAATCCGATAAAAGGGGCTTGCTCCATATTCATAGTTTGGCTCGACATATGTACGCAGATTATTTGTATGCCTGATCGTACTTGAAAGGGGAACCGCCTCTTGTCCAGGAGAATAGTATACGCGAGTGCGCATAAAGCGATCGATGTCCTGCGGCGTTGGTATCACGCCTTCGGGATAAAATGTTACGAATTTAAGCGCGTAGAGGTCACAGGCAGTAGATTGGTTGGCCACAGGATTGTGAAGTATAAAATAGCTTGGTCCAACCTGCGTAAGCACCCCATGGCGGAGGGCTATGCTGTTTGTTCCGATGAGAAGTTCGCATGCAACATAGCGCCCGACTCCGCCCGACATCATATCCTGCATGTTATATGGGCTGACGCCGTTGGTGATTACTGCATCAGGATCGCGCATCTCATCTTCAACGGAGCTGGCATTATACATCATATTGTTAGAAGGGTTATCGGCCATAATAATTCACCTCATGTTTCATAATAATTTTCTGTTGGGATATAAAAACAATGGTCGCCTATCCGGGCATTAAACGTGCCCACCCCGGAAGGAAACGTTTGGGGGCAATTCGGAGAGTAAGGATTGAAAAACCAAAGAGCCGTGCCAAGGCCGGTTAGCCTGTTGCCGGCAATGGCCCAGTCTGCAATATCGTAATGTATCTGTTCTGGGTTCATATTATTGATATTTTGGGGATTATATTGTCCCATAAGCACTTCGGCCGCGCAATCGAATTGCCTAGCTTGGAACACAATATTGTGCATGTTGCCTCCCTGACTTATCCGCGCATATTCGCCGCCGTTCGCGTTTACCCTATTCATCACCACGGACGCGACGGCACGCATCCCGTTATCTCCTTCGCCGCCAGCCTCACACTTTATAAGCCTTGCCAGAAGCTCTCTTTGCGAATACGCCATCATGTATCTCCTTCAAAGCGTTTTCCCGTGGCATGCAGGCCGTGCCAGGTTATACTGTTTTATTATGTTGTATATTAGGGTTTCGTGATTAAATGCGCGGTTTTGTTATACACTGCCTTCACACATAAAAACCAGTGGAATATTATAAAAGATAAATTTATACGGAGGGAAGGTTTATTATGTGCAAACGGACATTCGCCTTTTTATTATGCGTAGTTTTTCTCATTGCGGGGCTTTATGGATGCGCCAATGAAAGCAAGCTTCGTAAGGTTGTGTTGAACGAGGTGACAAGATCAGTATTCTACGCGCCTCTCTATGTCGCTGTTTCACTCGGATATTTCGAAGAAGAGGGCATGGACATAAACATAGTTACAGGGGGAGGAAGCGACAAGAGCATGACCGCATTGCTTGCTGGCCAGGCTGACGTTGCGCTTATGGGCCCAGAAACAGGAGTATACGTTGTAAACGAAGGGAAACAAGAGCATCCTGTCATAATAGCGCAGCTTACAAAGAGGGACGGGTCGTTCCTGGTAGGCAGGCAGGATGAACCGAATTTCAGCTGGGAGTCTCTGAAGGGAAAGTCAATAATCGGCGGACGTCCTGGGGGCATGCCGTTCATGACGCTGGAGTATGTTTTAAAAAATAATGGCCTAACACCGGGAGAAGATGTAGAGATTATTAGCAATGTACAATTCAACCTCATGGGAGGGGCGTTTGAAAGCGGCACAGGGGATTATGTCACCCTGTTTGAACCCACCGCGACCCAGTTTGAAAGCCAAGGTAAGGGTCATATCGTAGCAAACGTTGGCCTTGAATCCGGCGAGGTACCATATACGACGTTTATGGTTACGCCAAAAATGATTGAAGAGGATCCAAAATTTGTCGAGGCGTTCGTGCGTGCGATATACAAAGCGCAGCTTTGGGTTCAAACTGCCACTGATACTCAGATAGCGGAGGCCATGATGCCATTTTTCCCTGATACAGATGTAACAACTCTAGAATATGTCGCTAATAGCTACCGCGCCACAGATTCGTGGATGAGCAATCCTGTGATGTGCAGGGATGCGTTCAACAGATTGCAGGATATCATGGAAATGGCCGGTGAATTGGGCGCCAGGGTAGAATTTAAGAAACTGATCGATAACAGCTTCGCCGAGAAAGCTGTTGGTGAACAGGAAAACTAATCCTTAATCTGCTACTTGAGAAGGTCCTTTAATGAAAGGGCCTTTTTACCGCGAGTTTCAAACGGTTTTATACATATGGCAAACCTACCCAAACTTGCCTTGAATAATGGATGCTAATGGGATATAATAATCGTGTGACAGGAGGTGGATTATATGCCACTGGATGAAACCGGAAAGACGGCGCAGTTTAAGGTTCAAAAGGAAAAACGCACGGCAAGGGAGATATTGCTGAGCGTTTACGCGTCAATGCATGAAAAGGGGTATGATGCGGTTAATCAAATCGTAGGCTACCTTATTTGTGGCGACCCAACCTACATCACCAGCTATAACAATGCAAGATACTTGATAAGGATGCTTGAAAGAGACGAACTTATTGAGGAACTCGTCAGATCCTATATAGAAAATAACGCAAGGCCAGCGGACAAGCCCAACGGCATGGATTGATCCCTTGAAATACAATATTCTTGGAAAAACGGGAATAAGGGTATCTAAGCTGTGTTTTGGAACGCTAACCATGGGCCCGCTTCAAAAATCAATGTCTATAAAAGAAGGCGTAAAGCTGTTGGAACAGGCTTTTTCGCATGGCGTAAACTTTGTGGATACGGCAGAAATATATGGGACCTATCCATATATAAAAGAAGCGCTTGCAATAAAGCCGGATACCGTAATATGCACAAAATCGTATGCGTATGACGGGGAGACCACGGATAAAAGCCTTCGTGCGGCGTTCAGCGGACTCGGCCGCGACTATATAGATATATTTCTCCTCCATGAGCAGGAAAGCAGCCATACGATACGAGGACATATGGAAGCTGTGAGATATCTGCTTGCAATGAAGGAGAAGGGGTATATAGGGGCGGTTGGGTTATCAACCCACTACATAGCATGTATGAAAGCAGCGCTTATGTATGACGAGCTTGAGGTGCTGTTCCCGCTTATAAACAAGACGGGGGTAGGAATTGCGGATGGATCTTCCGAATCCATGCTCGGACAGATAAGAATGGCTCATGATTTGGGCAGGGGTGTTTTTGCAATGAAACCGCTTGGCGGAGGACATCTTATACCGGACAGGGAGGCGGCGCTTAAATTCATATTGGGTCTAGATTGCATAGACTCGGTTGCCATTGGAATGCAGAGCATAGCGGAGGTAGACTACAACTGCACTGTATTTTCAGGCGATGTTCCTGATCCAAACATCGCCGAAGAGACCCAAAATGCGTCCCGCAGGCTGCTGATTCATGACTGGTGCGAAGGGTGCGGAGCATGCGTTGGCATATGCAAAAACGGTGCGTTAGCGCTTGTTGACGCGCACGCTATTGTAAACCATGAAAGATGCGCGCTATGCGGATATTGTGCCAGAGTATGCCCTCAGTTTTGTATAAAGGTAGTATGATGAGGTATTGATAATGAAACGAATTCTTGCATTGGATGTAGGAGATAAAAGAATCGGCATAGCCGTAAGCGACCCGCTGGGCTTTACTGCGCAGGGGCTTATGACCTATAATCGATGTGGCGATCCTGTGGAGGACGCGGCGTATATTCGTGATATAGCAAAACGATACGCTCCTGTAAAGCTATTGTTTGGCATGCCAAGAAACATGGATGGGAGCTACGGTGGCGCTGCTGAGAAGGTAAAAAATTTTTCAGCTCTGGTAATGGAGGGATTTGACGCGGAGTGCGACTTTTACGACGAGCGACTGACTACGGTAACAGCTGAAAAGGTACTATATGATGCACGAATGGACTGGAAAAAGCGGCGTAGGGTTGTTGATAAGCTTGCAGCAGTCGTTATACTTCAGGGCTATTTGGATTCAGGAAAGGCAAATTGATCGGAAGAGGGATAATAATGGCTATGGATTTTGTTACCTTAATTAACGACGAAGGAAAAGAGGAACGTTTTGAGCATGTACTAACGTTTGAATATGAGAAGGAAAGGTATATTGCGCTCGTACCCGAGGGGCAGACTGAATGCGAGGAGGCGGAAATAATCATTCTTCATGTTGTAAGAGATGAAGCTGATAACGATATTTACGTTACCGTAGATAATGAGGTCCTGCTTGAAGAGGTTTTCGATGAATTCTTGTCGCTGATGGATGAAATAGAAGGCGATGAAGAATAAGTAGAAAGCCGCACCCCAAGAGTTAAAGATAATGCATATGCGTGTAACCTGCAACCATTTTATGGAATATACGTTATATCAATAGGTGGGGTTTTACACTCTTGGGGGTAACGCATTATGATTACAAAAGGTAAAAAGGCTTTGTTAGCCGCTTTGCTGTTTGCTCTATTGCTTATAGCCTTCGCGCTGGGAGTTTTAAGCGGCATGTCGTCAAAGAAGGCTGAAAATGAAACTGATATAGAGTCTTATAAAATAAAGGCTCATATACAAACGTGGCGGAATCCATAACGGAATAGTTAGCAACCAATCCGATGCTCCGTTCAACTCATGTTTAACCCTCTTGATTACTCTAAGTGCAGGGCGGAAGGCACGGTTAATGACAGTGTACAGCACCGTTATTTACAGCTGATGGGGTCGGCTGGCTTTGCTAATTTTTTACAAAGTGTAGCTACGCTTCCTATGCTTGATCAACATTTTATGTTTTTCAAGATAGGGTTCGAAAAAATGCTGCAAAGAGTTATTATAAGAAATAAAAAGATACGAAAAAGAGTCAAATTTAAGCCGCCTGCTGGCGTTATTACTTATAATTCAGCTATTTACCAATAAAAAAACTCTCTTTTGACCCAATGATGAATCACGGGCACTTGAGAGGCTTGCGGAGTTTTCATAGGTATGCCTTAACCATTTGATAGAATGAACAAGAGGTTAGGACGGGCCAATAATCCGCGCGCTTGCCTCAGTGCGGCGGAAATTATAACCATCCATACCAGCTTGAGTTTTAATATCTTGAATTTTAGCTGATTTTTTACTTGCATGCAAATCCAACCTATGCTATAATTCCAAAGTTAAAACGCACTTGCGGTGATCTGCAAAAGGTTGCCCGCCCGCCATGGTGGGTCTTCTGCTGATATGAAGCGCAAGGTGGAAAAAACAAGGAGGAAATAAAATGTCAGTAATTTCAATGAAGCAGCTCCTCGAAGCTGGAGTCCATTTTGGCCATCAGACGCGCCGTTGGAATCCGAAGATGAAGGAATATATCTTTACGGAACGCAACGGTATCTATATCATTGATCTTCAAAAGACCGTAAAGAAGATCGACACGGCGTACTCGTTTGTTCAAGAAGTTTCAGCAAACGACGGCATTGTATTATTTGTTGGAACAAAGAAGCAGGCTCAGGAATCTATAGAGCAGGAAGCAAAACGCTGTGGCATGTATTTTGTAAACCAGCGTTGGCTTGGCGGTATGCTGACCAACTTTAAAACAATTCAGACCAGGATTGCAAAGCTTCGTAAAATTGAACAGATGGAGGAGAATGGCGATTTTGACCTGTTGCCCAAAAAGGAAGTAATTAAACTTAAAGCGGAACAGGAAAAACTGGAAAAGAACCTTGGCGGCATCAAGGATATGAAGCAGCTCCCCAGCGTGATGTTCGTTGTTGACCCCCGCAAGGAACACATAGCAGTGCTAGAGGCTATTGCGCTTAAAATACCGATCGTTGCCATAGTCGATACCAACTGCGATCCGGACGAAATTGATTATGTAATCCCAGGAAACGACGACGCTATTAGAGCGGTTAAGCTAATAGCGGGCAAGATCGCGGATGCGGTGCTTGAGGGCAAACAGGGAGAGCAGTTTGAGCCGGACGGCGAGGTTTTGGTCGACGTAAGCGCCGTAACTGAAGAACCTGATGATTTTTAATTGTTAATAAACTAATAGCCGGGGGGCCGCGACCCTCCGGCATTGTCCTAAAAATTAAGGAGGTATAAATATGGCAGAATTTTCAGCAAAAGATGTAATGACTCTGCGTGAGATGAGCGGAGCAGGAATGATGGACTGTAAAAAGGCTCTTTTAGAGTGTGAAGGCAATATGGAAAAGGCTATGGATTACTTAAGGGAGAAGAGCCTTGCGGCCAGCGCAAAAAAGGCCGCTAGAATAGCCGCCGAGGGAATAGTGGACTCCTATGTGCATATGGGAGGAAAGATTGGCGTTTTGGTTGAAGTCAACTGTGAAACAGACTTTGTAGCAAAGACCGACGATTTTAAGACACTGGTTCATGATATCGCGATGCATATTGCGGCGGCCAAGCCAACATGCGTTTCAAAGGAAGAAGTAAACCAGGAAGATATCGAAAAAGAAAAGGAAATACTTCGCGCGCAAGCTATGAACGAGCCAAAGCCCAAGCCTGAGCATATAATTGAAAAGATGGTCGAAGGCCGTATAGAAAAATATTACAAGGAAGTCTGCCTGCTTGAGCAGCCGTTTGTAAAGGACCCGGATAAGACCGTTGGCCAGCTAATAAACGAGTCAGTTGCAAAAATCGGCGAGAAGATAAGCGTTCGCAGATTCGTTCGCTATGAGATGGGCGAAGGCCTGCAAAAGCGCGAGGATAACTTTGCTGAGGAAGTTATGAGCCAGATGGGGAAATAAATGTAAACCACCAACTTTGGATTTCCTAATTTACAAAATTCGTTTTCCAAAGTGGTGAGAACCAAAGTATAAAAAAAGAGCCACAAAAAAGTAGTAGATGCATTCGCTCTACTACTTTTTTGTGCGTCAAATTACAGGTTTGGATGGTGGGGCGGATAGGCAAGTGACAACAGGTAACAGGCTGTAAGCCTAGCACCTGTGGACGGCTAAAATAATAGGTTTTTAAGCCGCTTTTACACGGAACGATCAAACCTACCAACAAATACGCTTAATATAGGCATTTAATAGGGGTATGAGTGGATGATAGCACAGGCAAGTAACTGAGTGAAACTCACGCACTTGCGAGAGCTAAAATATGGAGGTTTAAGCCGTATTTCCAAGGAGTTTTAGATAAAGACTCTACACCAGCAAGTAAAAGAGTGCTTTAAATGGGCTTTTAATTAGGGCATGTAGGTAGTTGATTACATGCATGTTCAGGCCATTGGTGCAGATGACATATTGCACATATGCATTAATGGTTCCTAAGTGAATCATTGTTTTCTGAATAATTGATTTTGGGAGAAATTAAAAGATTATATGCCATTATGGCAGCATAATCATTTTCATTGTTCAATTAATGAATTTGTAGAAAAATGGTAAATATAAATACATCCCCCGAATTTTGCACATACTAAATATAGCTTGACAATACATTTTATATAAAGTATTCTAAAAGTATATTAGTAAAAAAGGTAGGTTTATAATATGAAAACGAAAATTATATGTAGTGTAATGGTGTTAATTATGCTGGCATCAGTTTTTCCTTATGCATTAGCATTGGATGAAACACAAAAACCTATACCCGCCGACTTACAGGCCTTAATTGATAAAGCCTATGATCCAAACAATGATATCAGTGAATAAGATTGGCAGAGAATTATAAATGAGGGAGGAAAAGCTACCGAAGATTTATTGGATTTTATTGATTCTATAGCATTAACTCGTGATGTCTATTCATCGGGAGGGGTTGATTATATGGAAGATGATCCATCCTTCGATAAAAGCGGCAGCATGGATACAGTAGAATACGATCTTTTCTCTAAAACCGAAAAGAGAGTCAATAATGATTATATCTTCGATATTGTCCCAGAAGAAGACCAATTAAATGACGACATAGAGGGATCAGCGGATGGTAACTTATATAACTTGATAGCCACTTATAGAACAAAGGCATAGTATTATAGTGTAATATCTTAACTAGTTAAAAAGGAGGGGTAAAAATGAGATGTAAAAAAACTGTAATATTACCTATGCTTTGTGTTTTTGTGGTGCTGTCGATATTATTTCTGTCAGCCTGCTCAAAAGAGCCTAATATCAATGAAGATATGAAGCTCTTCTATGAGGGCAATAAAGATAAGTTGCCAGAGTGGATGACCGAGAGTAATTATCGTGATGTGTTACGACCATATTTTGAGGAGGGGAATCTTAGCGGATCACCAGTCGGAAGCGAATCTTCTCGTTTTACACCAGATGAATACACAACATTCTATGATCTTCTAAAAACGTTCATGGATGAAAACGGATACTTCGACCCTCAGTAATACTTCAAAACTCATAAACTGATTAAACGCGCTATGCAATTCTGCTGGCGCGTTTTTTATTTGAATAGCATAAGGTGCTTTATGGATTGTAGTTGCGCTTTGCGTGGGAAGAAAAAGAGTATGACTTTGATGAAATTCATAGCCAAAGATACTATACTGGACTTATAACATCACGGTCCAGATGTTGGAAGTTTCACCAATTGCGAACAGCACAATAAAACGCGACCACTGGGCGGATCCGTTGAGGTATACGCCATATTTCAGTGCGTAGCACATTAGGGATTGCCTATATTTCATGTCTTGTGTTACTCTTGCCATGGGGGATTTGCACTCCCTTTCGATTATTGAGGTTCTTGCTAAACTTACAATAACCGATTTGTGCAGATCCTTCATCCTTTTTCTTCTCTCTGTCTAATATGTATTGTAATCCTACAGAGAAAGATTATAAAATTTTGCCTCATTAAGGAAATATAAGCGTTAGTTATGCTATAATTATGATGTTATGCGGTTATAGGAGGAAATCTATGATGCCACAATATAAACGGGTGCTGTTAAAGCTTAGCGGCGAAATGCTCGGCAAAGACGGCAAGGTTCTATCGGACGAGTCCCTGCGCAATACCGCGAAACGCATAAGGCTGTTGCATGATATGGGCGTTGAAATCGGCATTGTGGTTGGCGGCGGCAATATAGTCAGGGGAAGAAGCGCGCAAGGCATGGACCGTAACCGCGCCGATCATATGGGAATGCTCTCCACTGCCATCAATGCATTGGCTCTTCAAGACGCCCTTGAGAGGGAGGAAATGCCGTGTACGGTTCTTTCCGCTGTTGAGATGCAGCGGTTTTGCGATACATACAGCGCGCGCAAGGCAAATTTTGAACTGTCAAAATCCAATGTTGTAATATTCGCATGTGGAACGGGCGTCCCATTTTTTTCAACCGATACCGCTGCGGCGCTTAGGGCGCTTGAGATAGGCGCGGATGCGTTACTGTTGGCAAAGAGCGTAGATGCAGTATATTCGGCGGATCCAAAGCTTCATAAGGATGCGGTCAGATATTCGAAGCTTACATATGATAAAGTTATCAGGGATAACCTAAAGGCTACGGATATATCCACAATAACGCTGTGCAGAGAGCACAATATGCCGATTCTGCTTTTTTCAATGTCGGATGCCTCGAGCTTTATAGAGGCGGTATGCGGAGGAAATTCAGGTACGATTATAAGCGGTTAATAATCCATATAATAATTGATTTTAATGAATGTTTTGGGTAAAATGTAACTTAAAGACGCCTATAAGAAACGGAGGTAATATTGTGGATATAATCTCAGTAGCAACGGATAAAATGGGTAAGACAACGTCTGTATTAAAGCGGGACCTGGGCGCGATACGGGCAGGCCGCGCCAATCCCCAGGTGCTGGATAAGATCATGGTGGATTACTACGGCACGCCTACCCCAATAAACCAGATGGGCAATATAAGCTCTCCAGAGGCGAGAATGCTTGTAATTTCGCTTTGGGATGTAAAGCTTATACCACAAGTTGAGAAGGCGATACAGAAGTCAGATCTGGGAATAAACCCCACAAACGACGGCAAGTTCATACGGCTGGTATTTCCCGAACTCACTGAGGAAAGGCGCAAAGAACTCGTAAAGGTGGTGCGCAAAAAGGGAGAGGAAGCAAAGGTAGCTATCCGATCCATCCGAAGGGACTCGAACGAGCAGATTAAGAAATCAAAAAAGGATGGGGAAATTACCGAGGATGACCAGCGGGAACTGGAGGAAGAGGCTCAAAAGCTGACCGACAGGTATATCAAGGATATTGATAAGATTATTGACGAAAAGGAAAAGGAGATCATGGAGGTTTGATTCGCGTGCTTGGTTTTGAACTGGGCGATGCGGTAAACGAGCTCAAAAAGGCTGGCTACGAAGTTGTCGTCGTTGAAATAAGCGCGAAGAAGCGAATTGAAGGCGGGGAAAGCCGTGTAATAAGACAGCGTGAACTTCAGAACGGCCGCATAGAGCTTTCATACTCGCTGTTTCATACCGATATATACAGCAAAGCTTAAGGTTCCCAACTTCATTACTGGTTTTGGCGGATGAAGCGATAATATGATTTATATTGCTTCATCCTTATTTTAATTTCATCTTGTAGGATTGTAAAACATGTATTGTAGTACTACACTTCATCCCTATTTTAATTTAATCTTAGCTTGATTTAGCTGCGCAACCATGATATAATGAAACCAAACGTTAACGTGGAGGTAGTATAGATGGCTAAAGGCGGTTTCCCGGGAATGGGCGGTAACATGCAGCAACTAATGAAGCAAGCTCAGAAAATGCAGGAAAACATGGCTAAGCTTCAGGACGAAATAGGGAATCGTGAGTTTAGCGTATCCGCTGGCGGTGGGGCCGTAACGGTAGTAATCTACGGACGCAAGGAGCTTAAAAGCATTGAGATCAGTCCCGAATGCGTTGACCCAGACGATATAGAAATGCTGCAGGATCTTATTATCAGTGCGGTTAACGAGGCTATACGGGTAGCGGATGAAACCATGAATGGTGAAATGGGCAAGCTTACCGGCAGCGTTAACCTGGGAATCTAGCGTTTCTGCGGGTTTCTGTGCCGAATCAAGAAAAAGATTTTAGGCGGTTGGTTAAGATATATATGAATCCAGCGATAGAACCTATTCGCAATTTGGCATCACAGCTTGCCAGATTGCCTGGAATAGGAGGTAAAAGCGCATTAAGGCTGGCCTATTACATCCTTGACATGCCGGATGCTGTTGCAAGAGAGCTTGCCAATGCAATTACGGAAGCGAGGGACAAGGTACGCTACTGCGCAGTTTGCGGTAATTACACAGATGTTGAGCCTTGCGCAATATGCGCAGACGCACAGCGGCGAGATGACATAATATGCGTTGTCGAAGACGCGAAAGACGTCCTGGCAATGGAAAAGATGCGGGAATTCCATGGGAAATACCATGTGCTTGGCGGCGTAGTTTCTCCTATAGATGGAATTGGGCCGGAGGACTTGCGCATTGAAGAGCTGGTTTGCAGGATACAGGCGACTCCTGTTAAAGAAATAGTATTAGCGACCAATCCCGATGTGGAGGGCGAGGCCACCGCCTCTTATATAGCAAGATTGCTTAGGCCGTATGGCGTCAGGGTTACAAGGATAGCGCATGGGATACCCATAGGCGGCAATCTTGAATATGTAGATGAAATGACGCTGTTTAAGGCTATGGAAGGACGGAGGGAGATATAGGTAATAAAAGCTAACTGATTTTAAAGAAGGCCAGCTTATGGAACAATTTGGGAGGTGAGCACGGATGAGAAAAATAATAATCGCCATTACAGCAGCCATGGTTGCTTGCTTTATGCTATGCTCATGTATGGCTCCGACGATACCGACCGTGCCTGTCAGCGTTACTACTGGCGAAGCTGCCATGAAGGAAGCGAGAAAGTATTATAGGGAGTCTTCGTGCGTATTGTATGCGCGGTGTATAAAAACCCATGAGGTTACCAGAGAGGATGGTACGGTATATTACTGCGATGATGTTCTAGTCCTTCAGCCATTGGTTGGCAATGCAAATATGGGGGCAATAGCACATTGCGTTTCTTCCGGTCTAAAGAGCGGGGTAAATTACCTTCTATATTTAAATCAAAACGAGTATGGCGAGTATACCCTGCTGACTGAAAAGCCGCTTAAGGTAGTAAACGATAATGTAATCTGGCTTGACGGTACAGTCATACCTTTGGCGCAGCTGCGAAACGACATACAGGAGATGGTAACCGTTATTATAGCTCCTGGCGAAACTTACATATATGATGATATGGCAGAGTTGGTTGAATCGGCGGATTATATATTTACCGCTAAGGTCGTAAGCATGCCGAGCTTGGAGAGCGCAACATTCAGGTATCAGTCGATGGGATCCACCGTAGAAAGCGATGTTGACGCTTCAATAGTATCCTTATATATTCGACGCGTAGCAAAGGGCGATTTGGAGCGCGGAAGCATAATCGACGTGGTATATACGCAAAAGCCTTATATGAATGTAATAAATGCGTTAACCCATCAGGACCACCAGATTGATACCGGAGATGTACAGCGGCTTGTTAAAGGGCGGGAATATGTATTTTTCCTTATGGACAGCCCAAGCCCAAATCAAGACTACCTGTTTATGGTCAATCCGGTACAGGGCGCGATATCTATAGCTGGAAACGAACTTATCATTTTAAGCAGCAACAAGGCTGCGTATGGAAAGTATTCAACTG
The DNA here is from genome assembly GCA_900547135.1 of uncultured Eubacteriales bacterium. Classification (GTDB taxonomy): domain Bacteria; phylum Bacillota; class Clostridia; order Christensenellales; family CAG-138; genus UMGS946. Next base: position 17,223 of record URFJ01000026.1, read on the forward strand.
AAATGATTCTGTTTCATGCAATAGATAATATGTTAAAATATTAAAATGTTGCAAACATAGCTTTAGTAATAAACGGCCAGTAGTTGGCCGTTTATACATGTAAGGCTTCTTAGCTTGCATAGGATTAACGCCAAGCGCAAAGACAGCTTGACAACGGGGATATATGATTTGGACTGATGAACAAAAAAAAGCCATAACAGGTTGCGGCAACCTGTTGGTTTCTGCGGCGGCAGGCTCAGGCAAAACCGCAGTCTTGACAGAGCGTATA
>URFJ01000027.1 GCA_900547135.1 uncultured Eubacteriales bacterium
GCTCGTCTCCCAGATCCTGTATTATAAAAGTCCCCGACGCTACCCTATTACCTATCGTGTCCCGTCCGATCCTCCGTTCGAACGCGTCCATCAACTCCCTCGGAAAGCCATCGGGGAACGTGCGAAACGGCTTTTCCATTATAAGCCCTGCCAGTTCCCAATGGCCGCTTGTAGTATCCTTAGCCTTTGTAACCTCAGCCGCCCTTCCGTAACACCCCTTCGGAGCACGTTCGCCTAATGGTAGCCCAGAACCCTCGATATGGCTCAAACCCAATTTGTAAAGGTTGGGCAGCCTAAGGTCTCCTCTAAGCCTATATATATTTCCCAGGGTATTAGCCCCGGTATCTCCAAATTCCGCGGCGTCGGGCAACGCGCCAACGCCTACGCTGTCTAATATTATAAGTATCGCCCTCTTTTTCATTTGGTATCACCTCATGAATTAATTTATCGTTTAGAATAATTTTATCACAACCGATAAGATATTTAAATCAGGTTAATTAGCCTTACAAGCACTGGAGCGGCTATTCCCTGAAACACTATATATGGCAGAAAAAAGATGGCGCTTGACAAAGCTGACTTAAGGAACTTTTCATCCAACGTTGAACGTCCAAATTTGAGCTTCAGATGGGCGTTCTGCCTCCAAACGCTGAATGATGCTATACACAATAAAATGGATGGTATAAATAACAATATTTCGGGAATAACCAGTGCGGTAAAAAAAACGAAAACATCCTTCATACCTGCAGAATGCAATATAGCTCCCGAAGACATGCCAAAGATAAAGCCTTTTATAACTATAGCCAGCGCTGCGGGGGCAATCCCGGGAAGCCAGATACCGCTTAGAAGAATAATTGCAACATACAACACCGTAGTTAACACTGAGCGCAGCAGCGATGCGCCCAACGCAGGCGTGACATTACCCGCATACATAACTATATTTTCATAATACTTTGCAATTACCTCTCCATCCTTAGTTAACACCGTTGCAACTCCCGTAATGCACCCAAAGATAAAGATAAAGATTATTACGATTGTCAAAACGGGGTGATCTGATAACAATGCCCTCACGCCCTGTACAGAATGACGTTTGCTAACGGTCATTTTTTCACATCCTTTGTGGTAGCTTGACAAATGGATGGTACTAATTACAAATACTGTTTATCTCTTCACCAATTCCATCCGCCGTATATATTCATATTATTATAGGACATGGCTTTCTATGCACTAATAGTATGTTCGTAAAATACCTTTCTTCTTACTACATCCGCTATCATTGATATTAGTTCTGAATTTGTAGGCTTGCCTCTTGCGTCGCTTACCGTATATCCAAACAGCTCATGCTGCAGATCAATGTCCCCCTTAAGCCACGCATGCTCTATTGCATGGCGTATGCATCTTTCAACACATGCCGGAGTTGTATCGTATATAAGAGCAATTCTTTTATATATTCCTCCTGAAAGTGGAAGGGGACCCGCTGTGTTTACAGCCTCAACGGCGCTACGCATATATTTAAATCCCTTCATATTAGCCGGAACGCCCAGTGATAGTAATAGCGCGGAAGCCGCAAAATCGGTCTTTCTTTTATATGCGGCTCTCATAAGTCCTATTGATGGCTCAGTCTCGAAGAGTTCTGCTACCCTCCACATCAGCTTTACTGGTGATATTGGCTGGGCGATAAAAAAATCTATATTATAATCATAAAGATGTAAAATTAGTTCATCATCATATATCGCCGAGCTAAAAATCACTTTAGATATTTTAATATCTATATCTTTAAGTATACTCAATACTTCAACCCCGTCCTTGTCAGGCAGTTGGGCATGGATTAATATACCCTCAGGGGAGTACTTTTTGATGCTTTCAACAACATCGTTGCCATTTTGGGCGGTATATATGCGATGGAAAGCGTTATTTTCTTTAAAAAGGCTTATAAGCTGATTACAGTAGTTTTCGTCACTATGGGCAATCAAAAGGGAATGCTGCATTGTATACCTCCATTAGTTCATCGCATTATACATCCAGTAAGAATAAAGTGCGTAACCCCTCATAGGATCATTAATAAACACATGTGTGACAACGCCTATCAGCTTGCCATTTTGTATTATTGGGCTCCCACTCATACCTTGTACTATTCCCCCGGTAGCTTCAAGAAGCCTTTCGTCCGTAACCTTTATTACCATTCCTTTTGTAGCGGGATCACTCTGATCGTAAATCTTTATGATTTCACATTCGTACTCAGCTATCCCATTTCCATCTATCGTGGTCAAAATAGTCGCCCTGCCCGTTCTTGCCTCCTCAGGGTAACCCAGAAGTATTCCGTTTGGATATAAAGGATTTGACTCAACAGCGTCTAGCGTACCAAACACGCCAAACTCACAGTTGGTATCGATGATGCCTATGCCATCTCCAGAGGTGCTGAACGTACCCTTCAACTCTCCCGGAATGCCTTTAGCCCCTTTTGATATTCCCACTATTCTCGAGTTTAACAGCTTGCCTCCTCCTGTAGTTATAATTGAGCCCGTATCCACATCAGTAATGGCGTGGCCTAGTGCCCCATAGCGGCCTGTCTCCGGTAGACTAAATGTCATCGTCCCCACCCCGGCGGAGTTGTCCCTTATCCACATGCCCAGCTTATACACCTTATCCGCTACATCATAAGCCGGTTGTATCGTGCACTCCAGGTTTCCGCCATCCCTGACTATTGTAAGAACAAGCGGTCCTGTAGCCTCGTTGCAAACCTGGCTTAGATGTTGAGCGTCTTTAATTTCAATCCCGTTTACTCTTGATATTACGTCTCCGGCCCTTACGCCAGCCTCATATGCTGGATTTACACTTCCGCTCTCTGTCATTACTTCACCCATACCTACCACAAGCACACCCTTTGTAGTTATATGTATGCCGATGGAATTGCCTCCAGGCATTACAAGTATATCCCTGCGTTCCTTTACGTTTATTGTTTTAAGCGGTATTAAATTGAAAAAATCTATTGTAATCGTACCTACGGTAGATCCATCCTCATAGCCTGAGTGCGCTCCAAGGCTTTCATCCCCGCTTTGGGACGCCTGTATCTCGTCGGTTCCCTGTACATAAAAGGGCGAGTCGATATTCAGTATATCATTCTGAATATCGCCATCCCTGATGTATATTTCATTTGGCATCGACCTTAGGCGTTCCATCTGCGGCCCATAGTTGTACAGGCATATTATGGCGCATATTACGATGCCAAACGTTTTTAACAAACACAGCTTTGTTTTTTTCATACGTATACCTCGCTCCGGCCTTGAACGCATTAATCAACGCCCTTTTAATAAACTCATTCCAGCTTTGTTATCAAAGCCGGCCTCACCGTTTTATAATCTGTCCGTAACTATAATGATATGCTATTTGAGGAGTCGCTTTTTAGTGCCAAATGCTACTTATTTGGTAGAAAAATCCATTTGTTTTGTCCATTTTTGAATGAAAACTTTTAAATGTCATTTGGCACGGCCTTTTTACAAAATAGGCGCCGTATGGCGCCGTAAAATTAACTCAATTAAAAGTCCGCCATTTTATTAGCCTGCGTTCTAAAAAGGCAACGCCATAATACATTAACGCCGCAAGGATGCAGAGCACCACTATGCTCGCCATTACCAAATCCAGCTTAAATACCTGGCCGCCGTATACTATAAGGTAGCCAAGCCCCGCCTCTGAAACCAAATACTCGCCGACTATTACTCCTACCCAGCTCATTCCTACGCTTATTTTAAGCGCTGATATTATAGTGGGTACACTTGAGGGCAGGATTACCATAGTAAATATTTGGAGCTTGGAAGCCCCCAGCGTGCGCATCAGCATTTGCTTTTCCCCGCCAATCTCCACAAAGCCCGACAGCACGCTCATCGTTGTAACTATAACCGAGATCAGCAGCGCCATTACTATTATTGACTCAACTCCCGCGCCTACCCATACTATCAGGATTGGTCCCAAAGCAATTTTAGGCAACGCATTCAGTATTACAAGATACGGATCTAGAATTTGCGATAGGGTCGGGCTCCACCATAGCAAAACGGCAATAAGCGTTCCAAGCGCTGTTCCCGCAACAAAGCCTACAACGGTTTCGTAAAGTGTAATCCCAATATGGTGGAATAGCTCACCGCCATTATACAGGCTGATTACCGTTTCCACTATTCTTGACGGACTTGAGGTTATAAACGGGTCTATCCAGCCAGCTCCTGCCGCAGCTTCCCAAAGCCCGATTACAGCTATCAGCAGCGCATACCGCATAAATATTACAAAGCTTTTATGCCTTTTTATTCTTTTAAGATAACTAAGATGTTCGTCAGAATAGTTGTTTATATTTTTCATAAGAATCAAGCTCCCTCCATATTCTATCAAAGTAATCCTTGAAGCCCTGTGTATTTCGCCTGCTAAGAGGTGTGTCTGCGTTAAGCTGGATTACGTATTCGCTCTTTAGCCTTGCGGGACGTTTTGTAAACACTACCACGCGGTCACTCATAGCTATAGCCTCCGCTATATCATGGGTAACTAAAATGGCCGTCTTCCCTTCGTTTCTAATTATTGAATAAATCTCGTCTGCTATCTTTAGCCTGGTTAAATAATCAAGCGCAGAAAACGGTTCGTCCAGAAGCAAGATATCAGGTGAACACGCAAGTGTACGTATAAGCGCAGCCTTTTGCCTCATCCCTCCTGAGAGCTGCCTTGGGTAGCTATCCTTGAAATCATACAGTCCATATTCCGCAAGCAGACGCAGTGCATTGGCTCGCGTTTCGCTGTTTGCGATCCGCTTAACCTCAAGTCCAAGCATTATATTGCCTTCGATTGTCCGCCATTCAAGCAGGAAATCCCTTTGAAGCATATACCCAACCTTTTCATGCATTCCCCTTACCGGTTTATCTAAAACGGATATCTCTCCATCCGATGGAGTTATAAGTCCCGCAATCATTGACAACGCGCTTGTCTTTCCACAGCCGGATGGTCCTACTATTGATACAAACTCTCCTTTTTTAATTTCAAGGCTTAATTTATCTATTGCGAGTGTTTCCGTATGCGGTTCGTGATAAGTAAGGCTTACTTCCTTCAGCTCTACTACCGCTTGTGTCATCAAAATGCCTCCAATGCTAATTGATATGCCTGCCGGAGCGCGCCCACATCTGAATCATAGTAAGTTCGCGCCCGTCTCCAGTGCATCATACACCAATTTATTCTTCGCCTCAGGCTTGCGTGAACGCATTCAAGCCGAATAGCATATTCAGTATAAAAGGCGCTTTCAGCTAATATTCAATATATAGGGAGGTGATAAAGTGTTCAGAAGAAACCTTGGCTCATTTTTGCGGTGTAACTGTGGAAGGGTCAGGCGAAGACGCCGCCCATGCTTTTTTGGCGGCCCAGCTTGCCTGATAATATTACTGGTTGCGTTAATTATAGCGCTGCTTTGCGCTCCAGTATGGGTTGGCATTATGGTGCCAATCGTAGGAGTAGTTGTATTAATCGTAATAAGATAATAAAATGAACGACAGATAAAAAAACATTGCACAGGATTTCCTATGCAATGATCTTATTATGCTATGTATATCCCGCAAATAATAGCGGAATAGAACCTTAGAAACTGCGCTCAACCTTATTTGAACGAAGGCACCGGGTGCAAACATTCATCCTGCGCGGAGTTCCGTTTACCACAACTCTGACCTTTTGTACATTTGGCGCCCAAGAGCGCTTTGTTTTACGGTTAGAGTGGCTTACCAGGTTACCGGACATAACGCCTTTATTACAGACCTCGCAATACTTACCCATTTCTACACCTCCTTGCCTACATTACGCATGCAAAAAATCAAACAAAGGTATTTTAGCATGCGGGGATTGGTTTGGCAATACAATATTTTGATATATTATTGTTCATAGTTCCTTTATAACACAAAGCGATCTGTCATAAATAAATAAATTTGTCCTCTTTATAATAAAATTCCTGACCTCTTGGGTACAATTCCTGATATAATGTGTATTAAAGTACTGTCATGGAGGATGTTGTAATGTCAGACGTATTATTTGCTCCTATGAGTTTCCGTAAGTACGATGCGGACCAGACGCTCCCCGCACGCTTTATTCGTCTTCTTAATAAAAGCGGGTTAATGGAAATGGTTAGAGGTAAATCGGTAGCAATAAAGATGCATGTTGGGGACAAGCTTACGTATAGCACTATACCTCCGGTATTCGTTCGTATCCTTGTAGATTTTGTCAAACAAAACGGCGGCGATTGCTTTGTATGCGACCATGCTATAGCTGAGCGCAAGCCATGGCAAAGGGGTTATACGGAGAGCATACTAGGCTGTCCGGTGCTTGATACATGCGGGCATCTGAATAAATACTATTATACTAAAGAAGTTGATTACAGATCGTTTAAGCATGTGGATATAGCCGGATACATACATGACGCAGACGTTCTCATTGACTTTTCGCATGTAAAGGGGCACGGCGCGTGCGGATTCGGTGGCGCATGCAAAAATATAGCGATGGGCTGCGTCACACAGCGCACCAGGCAGGAGCTGCACGGGATACAGGGCGGGATCGAGTGGAACGCGGATCTATGCGTCCATTGTAACGCATGCGTAGGATCCTGCAATCATAGCGCATACGGATTTAAAAAAAGTGGTGAATACAGGGTTAATTACCATAACTGCACGCTTTGCGCGCACTGCGTAAAAGTATGTCCCACAGGAGCCATATCCATGACGGACGACCGCTTTGACGACTTCCAATATGGAATGGCGCTGGCTACAAAAACCGTATTGGATACATTTAAACCCGAAAACGTATATTTTATTAACCTTCTGGCCGCCATAACAATACTTTGCGACTGCTGGGGGCTTACGACGCCGTCCGTAGTGCCCGACATAGGCATTATGGCCTCTAACGATATAGTTGCCGTTAGAAAAGGCCAGCCTTGACGCAATAAAAATAGAGGATTTTATATCGGCGGGAGTCCCCGTTGATATGAAGCTGGGAGAAAACGGCCACCTGTTTGAGCGTATTCATGGGAAGGATCCCTTTATACAGATACGCGAACTTGAAGGGTTTGGTCTTGGCAGTATGGTATATAGTATTAATACCGTTGAGTAAGATTAAATTGGAGGAATCATATTTTGTCCAAGAATAGCGGGGCCGCAAAAGGCAGGAAACTCCATCCGGCCTTAATGGGGCTGATAACGTTGTCAGTAGCAGGTTTGCTTCTGGCTCTGATTGCCCTGTTCAATCATGTTTTATCGGAGCCGTCCGCTGAATTCGATGAGGAGCCGCAAGCATCGTTACAGCCCACTCCTTTGAGCGTAACACCGACCCCCGTAAGCACGCCCATCCCCACGCCAAAGCCTACACCTACGCCAGAGCCGACCGATTATGGCACATTTGGTCCGCAATTTGGCCATCTGTTTGCAAAAAACGGAACGGTTCAGTCGGGAGAGGATTTTTACAGGAGCAAAGATATCTATATCAGCATTGAAAAACACGAGGAAGACCGTGTTACCTATTATGTGGCCGATATCTATATACGGGAACTGGATTGCTTAAGGACTGCGTTCGCGTCAGGTGAGTTTTCAGACTTTAAAAGGGAATTTACGCAGGATATAGCCGAGGCCAATAACGCTATATTGGCTGTTTCTGGCGATTTTTGCCAGATTATGGAAAGAGGAATCGTAATACGAAACGGAGAGCTATGCAGAAACGAGGTTGGACGTACTGATACATGCGTGATATATGGCGATGGCACCATGGAAACGCTAACTAAAAATGAGGTAGACCTTGAGAAGTTAATTAATATGGGCGCTTACCAGACATGGTGCTTTGGTCCTGAGCTTTTAGATGAAGGAAAGGCTATAAGTGAATTCCCTGACAGCCAGATTAAGCCTAAAAACCCAAGGTGTGCTATAGGCTACTATGAGCCTGGCCACTACTGTCTCGTACTAGTGGACGGAAGGCAGCCTGGTTATTCAGTTGGGATGACGCTTGCTGAGCTTTCAGATCTGTTCTTCAGTTTAGGATGTAAATCGGCGTATAATCTCGACGGAGGCAGGAGTGCCAGCATGTATTTTATGGGCAGACTTGTAAGCCGACCATACGATGGAGGAAGAAAGATGGGCGATATAGCGTATATCGGCGAGATACCTGCTCAATGAGCTCATTATTAATAAAATTAACGGCGCGTTTCAGCGCCGCGCCAAATAAACGCTGTGAACTTTCCTCAGCGTTTATAATATTTAGCTTTGGCTGACAAAAGGGGCATATATTGTGAAAACCAGCCCCGCCTTGCGTTCCTTTAACAGGCTACACCTGCAAGCAATATATATTGATACCCTATGGCGGTATTTTAGCCGTTAAAAATCTTTAATACATCATTCAAGTTTGGGCTGAATAGCTACGGCGGGGATGTATCTCCCCGCCTATCCATCCCCCTCAAGCCTTCGGTTTCTGCACACCGTTTGCGTCAATAATGGTTTCCCCTGTAAGCAGAAGCTCTGACACTGTGACAAATTCATAACCCTCTGAAATTGCCGTTTCTATCATTGTCGGAAGATATTCCTTTATCTTAAATCCGTTGTTGTGGCAAAGGATAATGCAGCCTGGGTGAAGCTTTGGAAGCACAGTATCAAGAATTGTCTGAGCACTGCGCTCCTCCTTCCAGTCTATGGTATCTATGTCCCATTGAACTGACGTATAACCGATATCCCTTACTGTAAGTATTACGTTGTCATTATACTCCCCAAACGGCGCGCGGAAGGTCTTGCTTCTAGCGCCGGTAATTGCCTCAAGCTGATCGTCCAGCTTTGCAATTTCCTGTTTTATCTGTTCGGCGCTGATCTTGCTCATATGTGGATGTGTAAGGCTGTGATTGCCTATCTCATGACCAGCTTCGAATATCTCTTTTACATGTTGCGGATATTTTTCAACCCAGAACCCACACAGGTAAAACGTTGCCTTTATATCGTGCTTGGCAAGCTCCTCCAATATAAAAGGCGTTTTGTCGTCCTCCCAGGCCGCGTCAATAGTCAGCGCTATCTTTTTATCCTCCCTGGCTACGCTGTACACCGGCAGCTCCTTATGCTTGCCTGCCATTACATCCAATGTATACTGTTCCGGTTCTCCTGATTTTGACGGGTTTGCGGATGAAGCCTGCGGCAGATTCCCATCGCTCATAGAGGTTACAAGAATGATTGCCAGCAAAATACAGACAAATATAACTATACCGATTATTAGCATTCGCTTTGTTATAACAAAAATGCGCAATGTATAACGCCTCCCCTTTTTAAACTCATAACCAATTATATGCCGCCCGTTGCCGCAATAGGAGTAAAATGCTTTTCGTTTATGAACATATATGTTAAAATAAAGAATAAAACATTCGTTTTCAAAGGAAAGCGCTATATGCATCTAACCGGCACAATAGAAAGAATCATATTCAGGAACGACGCCAATGGGTTTACCGTATTTGAAGTCATGGATGAATCCGGCGACGAGATTACCGCTGTAGGTAACCTTCAGCCCCTCAATGCTGGAGAGTATATAGAGTTATCCGGGGAGTGGGTTGAACATCGCAGCTATGGCCGTCAGTTCAAAGTCGCTGCTGTCAGTGTTGTGACTCCAACCACCGACAGCGCGTTAGTGAACTATCTTTCAAGCGGCCTTATAAAGGGCGTAGGCACATTTATAGCTAAAAATATTGTGGACCGCTTTGGCGGCGACGCACTGATTGTAATTGAAACCGATCCTATGCGGCTTAAAGAAATACCCGGCATAGGCGTACATAAGGCGCGCATGATACATGAATCGTATATGCAGCAAAGAAGCACCCGGGACGTTTTTATGGGGCTTCAGGCCATCGGTATGACAATAAATCAATCTACCAAGGCATATAAGCTCTACGGCGAATTATGTCTGCAACGGATACGAGAGAACCCTTACAGGTTAATTGACGATATAGAAAACATAGGTTTTAAAACTGCGGACAAGATAGCGCGGGGGGCAGGCATTGAACGCGACTCCAAGTTCAGGATACAGGCCGGAATAAAATACTCGCTTTCGTGGGCTCGGCAGGAAGGGCACACTTATCTGCCGCTCGACGCGCTTGTTAACACGGCGAAGACCGTTCTTGAAATCGACGACATGCCCATTGAGGCTGAGATATCTGAACTGGTCGCCTTATCGCAGCTCATCTGTATCAATATAAACGATCAGGACGCCCTGTTTCTTCCTTCTATGTACTATCAGGAGGGATCGTGCGCAAAGCGGCTCGTGGAGCTTGCAAGCGCACCTAAAGAACGATCTGGGATAGATATTGAACTGGAAATCTCCATGCTTGAAAAACAGCTCAGTATATCCCTGGCCCCCATGCAGCGGCAGGCGGTTATAACCGCGCTTACTAAGGGCGTTATGGTTATTACCGGAGGACCAGGCACAGGCAAAACCACAATACTAAAGTTTATTATATCAATCATGGACAGGCTGTCCCTGGATTACGAACTTTGCGCACCAACGGGCCGGGCCGCTAAACGTATGGGCGAGGCTACCGGAGTTGAGGCTAGGACTATTCACCGGCTGCTTGAATACGGCTATGGTCAGAATAGCTTTTTCAAAAACGAAGAAAATCCTGTTTGCGCCGATATGATAATCGTTGATGAAATGTCCATGGTTGACGTGCCTTTGATGAACTCCCTGCTTATGGCTACGGTATCCGGAACGCGCTTGGTAATGGTGGGAGACGCCGACCAGCTCCCCCCCGTTGGGGCTGGAAACGTACTTCACGATGTAATTGAAAGCGGTCTTATACCGGTAATAAGGCTCGAAGAGATCTTTCGTCAGAGCGGAAGGAGCATGATTGTTCATAACGCCCATTGCATAAACAGGGGGCAAAGCCCTGATATATGCTCAGATTCGGAGGACTTTCACTTTCAGCCTATGTATAGCTATGAGGAAGCGCTCGAATATATAAAACGCCTGTTTGCCAAGGGTTCCGGCATATCCGACCCATTAAAGGATGTACAGGTCCTTGCCCCGATGAAAAAAGGCCTTGTAGGAGTAAACAATATTAATGCCTGCCTGCAGGCTGAGTTGAATCCGCGTTCGGAATACAAGGCGGAGTACCAGAATGGAGATACCCTGTTCAGAGAAGGCGATAAGGTAATGCAGATAAAGAATAATTATAATATCGAATGGGTAATAGCCAACAACTCCCGGGTATCCGAGGCGGGTGTCGGCGTGTTTAACGGCGATATGGGCACCATCATGCGCATTGACCACAGGAATCAATGTATTGAGGTGCTGTTTGACGATGAGCGCTGCGCTACTTATAGCCAGCAGCAGCTGGAAGAACTTACGCTGGCGTACTGTATTTCCATCCACAAGAGCCAGGGCAGCGAGTTCCCTATAGTCGTTCTTCCCCTGTTTAGCGGCCCTCCAATGCTTATGACCAGAAACCTGCTTTATACGGCGGTTACGCGTGCCAGAAACCAGGTGTTTATAATAGGAAAAAGCGAGTGTGTGATAAATATGGTTAAAAACGCGCATGTAAGGCGCAGGTACAGCGGCTTGGCCCAGTTTATGCGGGAGCTTGGCCAGTATGCGGGATTATAATTATGAAGTCATTCTTCAATGCGTTGCTTGATGCCGTCTACCCCTTTGGGTGCGTTTGTTTCTTATGCGATTCGGAAGCCTTAGTGGATGAACGGGGCGTATGCTTGAAATGCCTGTCCACGTTAAACCAGTCCCCGCTCCCTCTGAATATCGATTCTATAGATGGGTTTTGTTCAGGATTGGCATATGAAGGATCTGCCGCTCAAAAGATCAGGGAATTTAAATACGGCGGCAAACGCTTTTTAGCGCGTTATTTCGCGGGATTTATGAATATACCAGGCCACTGGAACGTGGAGGTAATAATTACTGTACCCCTGCACAGAAAAAGGCTGAAGGAGCGCGGTTATAACCAGTCGGCCCTGCTATCAAAATTCGTTTCAGAAAAATTCGGCATTCCGGTTGATACGGGCATGCTCCGAAAAGTCGTGAATACACAGCCCCAGGCCGGGTCTTCACTTGACGAGCGGCTGCTTAATCTCAATGGCGCGTTTCACGCTACAACCCAATGCCGTGACAAGGGTGTTTTGATCATTGACGATGTCGCTACAACCGGAAGCACGCTAAAAGAATGCGCGTTAACGCTAAAGACGGCTGGCGCCCGATACGTATATGCATTAACCGCATGCACTGCTGAATTGGATTAGACCTCACAGAAACAACAAATTAAGCCCTATTTGCTTTTCAAACCAGCTCGAAATATTAATATATAAGCCAGGCACGTCAGGATCCACGGTAAAGTCAGCGCATTCTCTGTATAGCGGCTTTCTTTTCCTGTAAAGACGGATAAGCTTGTCTCCGCCGCCCCTTATAAGCGGTCTGTTCTCAGTATCGATATTGATTAACCTGTTTATCCTTCTATCCAGAAATACCGTGTAGCCGCTATTCCTCATAATATCCATATTTTCCTTTGAGGTGACAGCTCCCCCGCCGGTAGCGACCACAAGCCCGCCCCTGCGCGCTGCGTCAAAGATAATGCGGCTTTCAATCCTGCGAAAGCCATCCTCGCCGAGACGCCTAAACATCGTATCTATATCCATGCCTGAGATTCGCATCGCCTCCGCGTCGGTGTCTACAGTATCCCTTGACAGCATCTTTCCCAATGGCTCAAGCGCCGCCGACTTTCCGGCGCCTGGCATTCCGATAAGGTATAGGTTATACGCCTTTTTTTGTTCCATCTTGGATAACTCGATAAGCGTTTGTGCCATAATGCGTCCGCAGTTTTCATAGTCACGGTTTCCCAGCATATTTATCCTGCTTTTCAACACAGCACGCTCACGTGTCTTATCGCAGACAGGCAACTTGTTTATGCGTTTATATTCAGCAATGCGCTTTGAGACGTCCAGACGGGATTCTAAAAGCCTCATCATCTGCCCGTCTATATCATCAAGACGTCTCCTCAATTCATCTATAATCATATTTCCTCCAGCATATCCAACATACATATGCACATCGCCGCCTCTACCGCAACCGCTCCCCGCGGCAGGATACATACGTCATTACGCCCGCTTAACTCAATGCTGGTATTTTTCATAGCTTCAGCATCAATCGAGTTCTGGGGCCTTCCTATCGTTGGCACCGGTCTAAACGCTGCCCGCGCTATGATAGGCATGCCGTTTGTAATCCCGCCATTTATTCCTCCCGCATGGTTGGTAATTGTAAATGGCTTTCCTGTTTCATCATATCTCCACTGGTCGTTTGCCTCATGGCCAAACATTTCCGAAATATCAAATCCCGCTCCAAAATCTACTCCTTTTACACCCGGTATAGAAAATAACAGCTGCGACAGCATCCCCTCGGCTGATCCGAATATTGGCCTTCCCTTTCCTGCGGGCATGCCAACCGCCGCGCATTCAACGATTCCGCCCACGGAGGTGTTGTTATTGGCAGCGGAGCGCAGAGCTTTCTCCATATCCGGCCTTATGGACGGATTTAACAATGGAAAATACGGATCTAGCGAGTCAATATCAGCCGTTGAAACGTTTACAGGGTCAAAGCGTTTGTCAAAAACATTGGATATCGACGCCACGTGTACCCCGACCGCTATCCCCCTCCTTAAAAGCATAGCCTTGCAGACCGCCCCTGCAAATACCAATGGAGCCGTCAATCTTCCTGAAAACTGCCCCCCTCCCCTAGGGTCGTTATACCCCCCATATTTTATGCTGGCCGCAAAGTCCGCATGGCCTGGCCTAATAACTGTCACGTTATCATTTGAATCGGCGTCCACATTTTTGATTATTGCGCAAAGCGGCGCGCCGCTGGTCTTGCCCTTATAAACCCCTGACAGAATTTCAAATGCGTCGCCTTCCCTCCTTGGCGTTGATACGCCATCTATACGCGATAACCGCCTTTCCATCATAGCCCCTATGGCACTGAAATTCAAAGGTTCGCCTGCTGGAAGGCCGTCCACTATACAGCCCACGGCCTTTCCGCGCGATTCGCCGAACAGCTCTATTCTTACGCTATTGCCCCATATGTTCATGGATTATACCCCCCAAACGCTTAAAGTCGGCAAAAAACGCAGGCGCGCTCTTTTTTACCGCAGCAGGACCATAAAGTCGCATCGGAGAGCCGCATATACACGAAGCTATGGCAAGCGCCATAGCTACCCTGTGATCCCCGTGCGAATCGACATCCCCGCCGTTTAGCTTTCCTTTACCCCTTATAATCAATCCGTCGGTTTCCTCATAGATATCTGCTCCTAGCTTTTTAAGCTCTACTGCCATTGATTTTAGCCTGTCTGATTCCTTTGATCTTAATCTAGCAGCATTATATAGCACTGTATCGGACTTTTTTGCGCAGGCGGCAACCGCCAGCGCGGGAAAGAGGTCCGGCGTATTGTCAACGTCCACCATAGCCTTATCAATAAGGCTCGATATCGCTCTATCTGCCTGCAAAGAGCCGCAGTCAAGCCCAGTCATGTCTACCTCACCACCCATCGAGTTAGCCGCCACAAAAAAGGCCGCGTACGACCAGTCCCCGCCAACTCTGAATCTGGCCGGCCGGTACACCTGACTTCTATCGACAGAGTAAATACTGCCCGATCCTTCCACCTTTACACCAAAATGGCCCATAATTGAAATAGTAAGCTCAATGTAAGGATAAGAACAAACGGGTCCTGTTATACTTATAGAACTGTCCCCGTCCAAAAGGGGCAAAGCCATGAGCAGCCCCGATATATTTTGCGAGCTGATATCTCCCCTTAGATTATATTTGCCGGGTTCTAGCAATCCCTTTACTATAAGGCAATCCTTGTTCCATGTGTGTTCAGCATGCAGAGAGTATATATAGTCGTAAAGCGGACGTCGTCTAAGCATGTTTCCCACCTTAAATACAGCGCCCCCCTTTAAGGCAATGCTTATGGGGATTAGGAACCTCAGAGCTGCCGCCGACTCCCCTACATCCAATATATCTTCGTTAAGATCCCCGCCTTCGCTCGGATGCAGATTGATCATATGACCATTACGCGTAATACCGGCATTCGTCAGCGTACAAATACACCTCATAGCAGCATTTATGTCATCGGAAAGTTCGCCGTGTCCTGTCAGACCCTCAATCTCAGACCTTCCACCGCTGAGGGATGCAAGCGCGGCGCAGATTATTGAGCGCTGAGCTTCGCTCTTTGATGGTGCAGCCGCTATGCTTCCGCGCAGCACGGACGGATATATAGTTACTGGACCCATGTTATAATATCCCGCATAGCTCTTTGAGCGGAACAGTAACCTGCACAGCCTTGCCTATATATTTGAGCAGCATCATGTCTATCCCATTCTGCTTAGCCTTTTTGTCAAGCCCTATATACATCTTTGCCGCTTCGGGATACTGCAAGGCTGTGTCCAGCGAATGCAGCGCGCACAGCCTTGCTATCGCATTTGCAGTTCCCGCTTCAGTTATGCCCAGGCTCTCACCCAGTTTTGCCTCCGCAACCATTCCTATTGCCACAGCCTCGCCATGAAGAAGTGTGTATCCGCTGGCCGCCTCAACAGCATGTCCAACCGAATGGCCAAAATTTAATACACGCCGTACTCCAACATCGTATTGATCCCTCTCTACGCACTTTGCTTTTATTCTGACGCACTGGGCTATAATGCCTGCGTCAGGCTTTTTCACCGCGACAAGCTTTTATTTCTTTCTGGCTTCGGCTTCACAGGCATAGTTGATTATTTCAGCATCCCCTGATGCGATCTGCCTTATAGGAAGCGTTTCGAGCACCTTTTCATCCTCTATTACGAGCGCTGGATTATGAAAGGCGCCTACAAGGTTTTTGCCTGCGTCGATGTTGACCGCAGTTTTCCCGCCGATTGAGCTGTCAGCCTGAGACAAAAGCGTTGTCGGTATATTGACCAAGCGTATGCCGCGCATATATGTCGCCGCCGCAAATCCCGCCGCGTCGCCTATGGAGCCTCCGCCAAGCGCAACTACAGTATCGTCCCGCGTGAATCCGCTGCTAGCCAGCTTATCATATATGCCTTTGATTACGGCAAGCCTTTTCCCCTCCTCTGAATCCGGAATTATTACAGGTGTAACTTCGAATCCTGCTCTTATCATGGATTGGACAGCCGAGGGCATATAAAGGTCCGCTACCGCCCCGCTGCTTACAATTGCAACGCGCCCAGGGTTCATGCCCAGCTCTTCCCTAATAAGATCCCCAGAGCAGGAAAGCAGTCCGCTTCCTATCAAAACATCATAAGGCGCCGGCTCCGCGCCAATACTTATACGATGAGATACCGGCATATGTCTCTCTCCTTCAAACAGATCTTTCATTATAGCATATCTTCTCTAACAAGAATTCCAGCATATAGTGGAAACCAAGTTCCGTTATGTTAGCAATTTTTGTTGTTCCCAAAGACCGTATTGCTAATTCAGCCGCTTAATGGATTTTATCATATAATTTTTTTGGAAATAATGCAATCTTATTATGTTTTTCAACTAAACCTTTTAATATAATTCTTTAAGTCCTACATACCAGGAGGTTAATTTTAACATGAAAATTTTTTTATTGGGAACAATTTGTTTTATGCCTTGTATTTAGTGATATTGTATTATTTTTAGTAACTTTTGTTTTTAATTTGAACAAAGGATTTTAGAAGCAAATAAACAAATTATTAGATTTATTAATAAAATTTTCGACATTAAGTACAAATTATTTGCTCAATACTATTGCTTTTTGTCTCGATATGTTGTATACATATAAGTGACATTTATATTTAATAATATGATACATTATTGGTGACCTTTTTGAATTATGTCCTTGACCGATACCTTATCACTCTAATATCCATTAGTACTCAATGAGACATTATTTATATTTAGGAGGGTAAACATGAAACCATTTGCTAATGCATCAACTCAGGAAAAACGTCATCTATTAGACGTCATTGCGCTCGCGTACACTGATGCGGCCGCATGGAAAGAAATTGAGGACATCTGTGGATCTGAAGTTGGAGATTATACCGATCTATGGAGAATACAGCAAAGTCTCAGGGTTCCCGGCATGCGCTTTGAGGGGCGTTAAGCGTATTTCGTCCCCCTTGCACAAAAAATGCCGGGCTATATAACACTTCAAACCAGCTGTTTAAGGCATAAGGGCAATGGTGCTTGTAAACACTACACTTGCTTTATGTATGCCTTTGAACCTTTAAATCGGTGCAACAATATTATAGTGAGCATAAAAATTTAACTTTAGCAGCTATAATCTTGTCAAAATGAGGCTGTGATTCACTTCCAATTCCCTCTAGGCAATCCCATTTATGATTGTTTCATGCGGATTGCCTAAATTATAATCACCAAGCCTTATTTTGTTTAACTTATTGGATAGTAACCCGATTTTGTATTAATTTGA
>URFJ01000028.1 GCA_900547135.1 uncultured Eubacteriales bacterium
GATGGCCGGTCTGGATCCAGCGGGCAGGAACGCGATACTGAATACGCTTTTAGAACTTCAGCGCTCAAATAATACATGTATAATAATGGTCAGCCATTCCATGGATGATATAGCGCGGGTGGCTACCCGCGTGGCAATATTCAATAAGGGTACGCTGAGAACCGTGGGAGCGCCGGCCGAGGTATTTTCGGATGCCGACGATATAGAGAAGCTTGGGCTTGAGCTGCCGCATGCTGCGCAGCTTGCCCAGGCGCTGCGAAAAAGGGGCGTAAATGTTCCCAATGAAATATACAGGCCGGAGGAATTGCTCGATTTCCTAAAGAGGAGGTTGAAATATGTTTAAGGACATAACCCTCGGTCAGTATTTCCCAGGAAATTCCGCGATACATTCCCTTGATCCGCGCGCCAAGCTCATGCTGATGATAGCCTATATCGTCATAGTGTTCCTAGTTCGCTCAATGTGGATGTTTATTCCGGTTACGGTGTTTTTGGCCTTAACCATAGCTCTTGCGAAAGTTCCGCTTGGCTATGTTGTAAGAACGCTTAAGCCGATGAAATGGCTGCTTATTCTGATGTTTATATTGAATCTGTTCCTTATCAAGACCGGCGAGCCCATATTGGAGGTATGGATAATCAAAATTACAACAGGAGGGCTTAAGCAGTCGCTCTTTATAATAATCAGGCTGATATTGCTGGTTACCGGAACGTCTTTGCTTACGCTTACCACAACGCCCATTTCCCTGACCGACGGATTGGAAAAGCTGCTTATGCCACTGGCGAGGCTGAAGTTTCCGGTACATGAGCTGGCTATGATGATGACGATAGCCCTTCGATTCATCCCCACCCTTATAGAGGAAGCCGACAGGATAATGAAGGCGCAGATGGCCAGGGGCGCTGATATGGAAACAGGGAGCATAATCAAGAGGGCAAAAAACATGATACCTATTCTAATCCCCCTGTTTGTAAGCTCATTCAGGCGCGCGGACGAGCTTGCCATGGCAATGGAAAGCAGATGTTACCACGGAGGTGAGGGCCGCACGAAAATGCGGGTGCTTAAAATGCACGGGCGCGACGCGGCGGCAGCAATAATCACGGCTGCGCTTGCGGCAATTATAGTAACCGCACAGGAATTTTGGCTGAGATGAGTAAAACAACAAGATACATACTAATAGGCATTGCGCTAGCGCTCCTCTTGGCGGCGCTAGCCTGGAGGCTTACACTGAATTCTACAGGGGAGCTTTCAAAGATCAGGCGGGCCATAAACGATCATGGCTATTCTGTTTTAGAGGATACCATCTATCCGGCAGGATACATTGAGTATGGAAGCATCGCTGAAATGCTTGCGGGTGAGGATATTGATATTCAGGCCGCCATTGACGCATCCAAATCAGCGGGATTCCCATCGGATGTCAATAAGCAAGGAGAGGCCACGCTAATATTGGCCGCAATAAGCGACTCGGAGGTGATCACCCTTTTTATGATAAACGGCGAGATAGAGATGGGGTTTATACAGGCGCTTGACGGACAGGGGGTCAGTCCGCTGGGGAAGTAGCGATTGATAGTATATCAATCACGGCGTGAAAGTTAATAATCAATTCAAAGGCAGGTTTTTAATGTGAACAACCCTTATGGAGAGGTAGTGCTAATCACCGGAGCATCGTCGGGAATAGGCAAATGTACCGCCGAGGCGCTTATGAACCAAGGTTTTAGGGTATACGGCGTCTCGCGAAGCGGCGGGCAGGATAAGCGGTCCGAGGATGGATTTTTAAGGATGATTTGTTTGGACGTCTGCGACGAGGCGTCTATAAAGCGCGCGGTTGACGAGGTGATTGCAAAAGAGGGCAGGATTGATATTTTAATTAACGGCGCCGGCATTGGAATTTGCGGCGCGGTTGAGGACTGCTCTGCCCAGGATGCGCTTAAGCAGATGGACACGAACTATTTTGGGATTATACGCATGCTCAGCGCGGTGCTCCCGCATATGCGTGAAAGGAGAGGCGGGCTTATAATCAATATCGGCTCCGTAGGAGGCATATTCTCAATACCGTTTCAAACGCTTTACAGTTCGTCCAAGTTTGCTGTTGAGGCGCTGACCGAAGGACTTAGAATGGAGCTGAGGCCATGGGGGGTCAAAGCTGCGCTGGTGGAACCGGGCGATACCAAAACTGGCTTTACCGGAGCGCGCAGATACGCCGAGAGGACGGATACGAGCGCATATGGAGACGCGTTTAAAAATTCCGTCGCTCAGATGGAAAGGGACGAGCAAAACGGGATGCCGCCAAATAGCGTAACAAAGGTAATACTGTCGCTGATAAAATCCAAAAATCCTCCCGTGCGCAGAACCGTCGGCATAAAATATAAGCTGTTTGTAAGCCTGAAGCGGTTTTTACCAGCAAGGGTTGTCGAGTTGATCGTAACATCCATTTACGCAAAAGGAGATAAACCCGATGGAAAACAAACCTAAGAAAAGCGGGGTGTGGCGCATTATATTTCGGGCGCTGTTAATATTAATCGGCCTGTTTCTCATGGCCGACACAATGTTCGTAAGAACGTTGAGCAATTATAATCTTGGCGTTATAATGCCGTTTATAATCGGGGCCCCGTTGTTCATTCGGGGGGTGTTCTATGGACCTATAACCAGGTTTATGAGGTCCCATATAATCGGAAAGATAATAAAATGGGGTATGATTGCTGCATATGCGGGATTTTTTACCCTGTTTACGGCTACGACCATTATTACGGTCGCGGCCGGAAGCACTGTACCCGATGACAACGCCGACGTGATGGTGGTGCTTGGTGCGGGCGTGCGCGGGGAAAATGTAAGTCTTACGCTTTATAATCGTCTGAACAAGACTGTGGAGTATCTGGAGCGAAACCCTTCCACCATTGCAATCGTATCAGGAGGACAGGGGGAGGGGGAGTCCATTCCCGAGTCGCTGGCAATGAAACGGTTTTTGATAAACAGCGGAATCGATGAATCCAGGATCATAACCGAGGACCAGTCCAGAAGCACCTTGGAGAACTTCACGTTTTCAAAGCCTATAATAGAAAGCCGTTTCGGGGAGGATGCAAAGGTGGTTTTTGTAACCACGTCGTTCCACGTTTACAGGGCCGGAAAGGTTGCCGAATCGGCTGGACTTAAGGCGCAGGGACTTGGAACCCCCTCGGTCTGGTATATAGCGCTCAACGATTATATGCGCGAATGTGCGGCCATAACCTATTACCTTATAGCAGGAAGATTGGGAGATTAGCTACACGCACATATTCTTAGGAGCCTTCATATAATTATATGAAGGCTTTTTGTATTTCAGTAAAATCAAAACATGCGAGGTATACTATGCAGACATTGCGTTATGGCAGCAGCGGAACACCCGTCAAAATCCTGCAGCTCGCGTTAATCAGGGCAAACTTTTCACCAGGAGAGATAGACGGCAGATTTGGGCAGAGGACACAAAGCGCTGTTATGCGCTTTCAGGCGGCCAGCGGTCTTGCGCCCGACGGCATCGTGGGCAAAAATACATGGGCCGCCCTGATACCGTTTTTAAAGGGCTATACATGGCATACCATCAGGCGGGGGGATACATACTGGGGCCTTGCCAGGCAGTACGGAACTACCGCGGAGGCAATCGCCAGGGCGAACGGGGGCCTGAGGGCAGATAACCTTATGATAGGAACATCCATCGTAATACCGTTTGGCTTTGACGTTGTCCCGACAAACGTGCCGTATACCTCGGAATTGCTTGACTATATAGTGGATGGGCTTCAGGTGCGCTATCCCTATATACGCACTGGCTCCATTGGACGAAGCGTTATGGGAAGACCGCTTTACCTGCTTACAATGGGAACGGGCGATACAAAGGTAGCGTACAACGCTTCGCATCACGCAAACGAGTGGATAACAACCCCTGTACTGCTTAAATTTATGGAGGATTACGCAAAACTCTATTCTACGGGCGGAACGCTGTATGACTATGATGTAAACGATCTCTATGAAAACGTAACGCTGTATATGGTTCCAATGGTAAATCCCGACGGGGTGGACCTGGTAAATGGCGCTATACCAAGCGGCGATCCATATTATCAAGGCGCCCGCGCGATTTCAAGCCGTTACCCGAGCATACCGTTTGCTTCCGGCTGGAAGGCCAATATTGAGGGAACCGATCTTAACCTTAACTATCCCGCGGGATGGGAGGATGCGAAAAGGATAAAGTATGCGTTGGGCTTTACCAGTCCAGCGCCGCGTGATTTTGTGGGCGACACCCCCTTAAGCGCGCCGGAGAGCCGCGCCATGTACGATTTTACTATTCAGAATGAACCGGCGCTTACTCTATCGTATCATTCGCAGGGAAAGGTTATATATTGGAAGTACCTTGATTATGAACCGGAAGGCTCATACGCTATCGCGCAGGAATTTGGAAGGATCAGCGGTTATTCGGTGGAAGTAACACCCGCGGCCTCGGGCTACGCGGGATACAAGGATTGGTTTATCCAGCAGTTCAATCGTCCTGGATATACGATTGAAGTCGGAATAGGAGAAAATCCGCTTCCGCTCAGTCAGTTTGACGAGATATACAGGGATAATATGGGTATACTTACGCTTGGAATGGGTTTGGTGGGCGTACGCTAAATGAGTTAAGCACATTTTTAATTAAGACATAAAGTATATAAACAGACCAAAAATACCATACGGACACGGAACCGTATGGTATTTAATTTAAAATAATCAGCTTGGCCGGCTTTATTCAATAGATGGCGTTTGCCATGTAATCTAACTTATTAAGAAGGATAACTAAAATTTTGTTCAGGTATATTACATATATAAAGAATATGTTTTAGTTTACATTTATACCAGTACAAATTGTTTGATATAACAAAAATCAGATGATATAATTCATTCAGGATTTTAGCGAATCCAGTACAAACAGCAAAAATCTGCAACCTGTACCGCTGAATCAATATCGAACTTTGGAGGTTTAGCTATGAGAAAAATTTTGCCGGTAATACTAGCTTTGATACTGATATTAGGGTTGGTTCCGTTTGCGCAAGCAGAGGGAGGGATGTCCTTAACGGCTACAGGCGTTGAGGCAAATCCAGGTGAAGATGTAGAGGTATCAATAATGGCGTCAGATATAGCCGCCGCGGACTTTGTATTGACCTTTGACGCCACAGCGCTCGAATATACGGGTTACAGTGCAGGAGCAAGCAACACCATTATTGTAAACGACAGGGAAGCTGATAATGGAAGACTGGCTATAAACGCTATATCGATCTATGACAACTATGATGGCGAGGCCTGCATTATTCTAGGATTCAAGGTTGGGCAAAACGCCCGCGGCGCGTACGATCTGTCAATCGAACTGAGGGGCGCGGCAGCCATTATCGGCGGCAGGACTGAAAATGTCGCGCCGGAGGACGTAAGCGTAGAAAACGGAAGCATAGTAACCCCTGGGTTATATACGGTTACATTCATTGATGGCCTGGACGGCCAGGTGATTGACACTCAGGAGGTAATGGAGGGTCAGGACGCAACTCCGCCCGTGCCGCCTGAGCATGAGGGTTATGTGTTTATCAGGTGGCAGGGCAGCTACACTAACGTCACTTCCGATACAACGGTAACGGCCGTATACAGGACCGAGGACGCAGAGCTGTACACCATAAGCTACTATGTAGACGAGGAGTTCTATGACAGCCAGCTGTACGAAGCCGGCGATGAGATACAGCCGCTTGACGAGCCGGTGCGTGAGGGCTACATGTTCTCAGGTTGGAGCGGACTGCCGGAGGAGATGCCGGCTGAAGACATAAGGGTTGACGGAACATTTACGCCTGCGGGCGGCATAGTGAATGTAGTGGTTACTTCGTCTGAAGGCGGAACAGCATCGCTGATAAACGGACCCGTTGCGCACGGCTCAAACGCTGAGATATCGCTCAGTCCGGATGAGGGTTACTGCGTATGGTATGTAGCGATAGACGGGGAGATGGTTTCAACGTATCCTGACGGCAGTGTGTATGTCATTGAGAACGTAATAAAGGATATAACGGTAAAGGTTGTGTTTAAAGCTTTAGAACCCTCAGATACGCCCCAAGTAAATCCTCCTGCAACGGGCGCGTCTTCGACGACCGGAATAGCCATTGGACTTGTCGCCCTGGGCGTAGTAGTTGTGATAATTGCCTTAGTTATAAAAAGCAGACGAAACGGTGCGGAATAATTACAGCAACCGCAAAAGGCCGCACAGAGCAAACTAAAGTTCAAGGGGCTGCCGCGCATGCGGCAGTCCTTATTAAAACATAGGCATAGGTCGTTGACGAAGAATCGGCAAACTTGGCCGCTTACGCTAAAATTAGACTTTTTCTTAGGTCTTTTATAGGTTATAATATTAACTGAATTAGTTTTTGAAAGGTTTTTGCATTATGAAAAGGTTTGCGTTATTTCTAATATGCGTTTTAATCTTATTCAGCCTGTGCTCCTGCGGTGGTGGATCATATACTATCGGAGAAAAATATTTGGTAACAACCGATGGTTATATGGAGATATGCAGGCCACATATTTCCGACTCGTTGCCATATCTGCGGCGGTCGGATATGACAGCTTCAGAGCGCGAAAGCATACACTATCTGCTCAGCACGCTGGGGAATTTCTCAGAGGAGGAAAGCGAGGCGCTTTTATATGAAAATTCGCCCGCGATAATAATGCATACCATTGGGGAAGGCGAGATAGAGTTTTACCTGGACTGCACAAACCAAAAGGTGTTTACGGTAGAATCTCAGCCGGACTCCCCCCTGTGGAAGTATACAGTCTATGATACCAATGCGGAATACTTTAAAGGCGTAGCGGAAAACCTATTTGGAATCAAAGCGGAAGGCTAACGGAGTGAGCATGAAAATAGAGTACAAGCTGTGCGGAGTTGATGACTCGCCGGCGGCAGCTAGGCTTGGGGGGCTGCTGTGGCATGGCTGTAATGAAGCTGAACTGGTGAAGGAGTATGGAAGGCTTATATCAGAGGGCAGTATGGCTTGTCCCATAGCGCTTCTTTGCGAGGAACCCATTGGCTTTGCCCAATGCCAGCTAAGGCACGATTATGTGGAAGGGGCTTACAGCAGACCTGTGGCATATTTGGAAGGAGTTTTTGTAAAGGAGCCATACAGGCACATGGGCGTAGCGCGCGGGCTTTTATCAATGTGCGAGGAATGGGCGAGGGGAAAAGGGTGTGAAGAATTCGCAAGCGATTGCGAACTAAACAACGATGTCAGCCTAGGTTTTCATCTCAACTATGGTTTTAGCGAGGCAAATAGGATAATATGCTTTATAAAAAACATTATTTAATTTTGAAATTTCCCAAAATGTGAAACGCTAAAAAGTCGAATGATTGCTGTGCTTCTCGCATTCACGTTCTTAAAATTGTTATGCGCCTTGGTACCCGAATGGTGCTAAATTTCCTGCGGCAATATAAAACAATACAAAGAAGAATTCGGTTAAATGGTGGTGTAAAACATTTTTACATAATGCTATGAACCGCCTAAGCTTCTCACTTTTTCGCAAGGTGATATAAACCTCTTTTAGAAAAGAATTTAGATCAGCAGGCGGATTTTTAGTAAGCATCAGTAGGCGTTAAAACGAAATATTCTTCAAAAGCATTTAGCTGTCCTGCTTCGTCACCGGTTAAATAGTATGAACGGTCGATATCAGGATAAAGCATTTTTGCTGTAATATTTTTTCATTATGAATTTCGATAACAGGATGAACGATATGATGTAGAAATTCATAAATAACTGATTTCTTATTGAACCTACCCGAAGTGTAAAAGTCATAGCCGCATTGTTACAAGGCAAATAACTTGCAGATATCTCTGGAATATATGTGATAGAAATCTATTTTACTACAGATATATTTTTCATTGAGCTTCATCCCTGCCTACGTAAATACATATATTCTTCAATTTCTTATTTTTTAATTATACCACAAAATCATTAACTAGGTCTACTATTTTGACATGAAAAAGCAAGAACCTTATAGAAAGTGTCCCTCTTTCCTATTCTTGCCGTTCATCTTTCGTTACGCATTAGGGCGCTGATTTTGATAGGAGAGGTATAAGCCCCTTACCCTCCTGATCCGTGTTTATAAGCTAAGTCAGGGTATACAGGCTAGCTCAGCCTTATTTTAAAAGGGGGCTGCTCTACACTAATAAGCTTAACGTGATACGGCCATGGCCGTATCACGTTAAAGTTCAAACAAGCCCGAGCAGACGCACGGCGTTTGCGACAATGGCGCATACCGCGATTCCAACCAGCGTAGGAATCAGGGCCGATACCCCCGTCCATTTCCAGCTTTGCGTCTCTTTGCGTATTGTCAGCAGCGTAGTAGAGCATGGCCAGTGCAGCAGAGAGAACAACATCGTGCACAGCGCCGTCATCCATGTCCAGCCATTATCAATAAACAGTGCCTTTAAACTGGCTAAATCGAGCTCCATAATGCTTCCCGTCTGCATGTAAGCCATAATAACTATGGGGATAACGATCTCATTGGCCGGAAAGCCGAGTATAAATGCAAGAAGAATCACTCCGTCAAGCCCGATAAACCGTGCAAAAGGATCCAGAAAGCCCGCGATATGAGAAAGCAGGCTTGCCCCGTTAGCCGTTACATTTCCAAGGATCCATAATATCAATCCTGCGGGAGCGGCAATCATTACAGCGCGCCCAAGGACGAAGATTGTTCTGTCCATAATCGACCGTACTATCACCTTGCCCAGCTGAGGGCTGCGGTATGGCGGAAGCTCAAGGGTATATGAGGAAGGTACGCCTTTAAGTATGGTTTTGGTCAGCGCTTTTGACACGAGAAATGTAGCCGCTACCCCTAAGAGAATCATTCCGGTCAGCAATAGAGCCGCTCCCGCCGAATTCCAAAGCCCGACCGATGTCCCTATAAAGAACATGGTTATTATGGATATAAGCGTTGGAAACCTGCCGTTGCATGGCACAAAATTATTGGTTATTATTGCTATGAGTCGCTCACGCTGCGAGTCGATGATCCGGCATCCGGTTACCCCGGCCGCGTTGCAACCAAACCCCATGCACATGGTTAGTGCCTGCTTTCCACATGCGCCAGCCCGTTTAAAGCCCCTGTCCAGGTTGAAAGCTATACGCGGCAGATAGCCTGAATCCTCCAGCAGCGTGAACAAAGGAAAGAATATTGCCATCGGGGGCAGCATAACCGCTACGACCCATGCTAATACCCTGTACACACCCTGGACCAGAATGCCGGTAAGCCAGGCTGGTGCATTTAAAACACCAAATAGGTCCACTAATCGGTCTTCAATCCAGAATAGCCCCTTGGAAAGCAGTTCTGAAGGATAGTTGGCCCCCGTAATCGTTATAAACAACGTTATGCCAAGCAACAGCAGCATAACTGGGACGGCGGTAAACCGTCCAGTAAGTATTCGGTCGAGCTTTCTATCGTTTTTGTCTTTATTGGGTTTTTCAATTTGCTCTGTGTGTGAGGCGTTTTCTTGTGCGGATTTTTCTATGCATGAAAGTATGTCTTCCTTAATGCTGTCTTCGGTGTAGCCGGCTTTGGGTAGAATTTCGTGCGCTTCATTCAGCGCCTCATTCAGGCTTTTTTCATCAAGCTCCATTCTATTTTTAAGGCTTTCGCTTAGGTGACGGTCATTCTCAATAAACCTTAGCGCTGCGAAGCGCGGGTTAATATTATGCTTTCCTGCCCTCAGAACGGGAAGTATTCGTTCAATGGCCTCCTCTAGAGGCTGTGGATAATCTATGTGAAGCGGGGGCGGGGGTGTTTGGCCGGCCGTATATGCTATCGCGCTGGCCAGGCCGTCCAGACCATCACTAGAGCGCGCCGAGCAGCCGACCACCCTTACTTTGAGCAGCCTTTCGAGCGTCTTGAGATCGACCCGTATGTGCTTTTTCTTTGCTTCATCCATGATGTTGACGCATACGACCGTCGCCCCGGTGATTTCGAGTACCTGGAGTACGAGGTTGAGGTTCCTTTCGAGCACCGTCGCGTCGCATACCACAACCACCGCGTCAGGATTTTCAAGGCATATAAAATCCCTTGCGACCTCCTCCTCCTGCGAGTGCGCCATGAGCGAGTATGTTCCTGGCAAATCAACGATTGTGTATTCGTTTTCTTCAATGCTTAGATGTCCCTCCGCTATGGCCACGGTTTTTCCGGCCCAGTTTCCGGTGTGTTGGTTCATGCCCGTCAGCGCGTTGAATACGGTGCTCTTTCCAACGTTAGGATTGCCAGCGAGCGCGATTTTCTTGCGCCCGCTTCCTGATGATAAAACATTCATGTTTTCCATGGTTACCTCCCACTACTAAAACAATGGCAATAAACATTGCCCTTAACGTTGACCGTTGTTTCGGGCGGCGTCACTCCCAACTATAAGGGAGAATAAGGTTTCGCTGTGAATCGGACGTAAAGGTCGGCATGACGCCCGTAATATGCGGACATAAGGCCCTGTGTTATGCGGCGTGGCGTCCTATATTCGTATCAGTCCTACCTTAACGCTAATTTCCTGGCATTTATTACTTGTTCTGGATTCCAACACGGGGCAAAAATTAAAATAGGATTTATACCTATATCCATTGCCGTAAACATGCATTATGGATGTTTTGCCCCAATGTATAAGGAAACTAAGTAATCATATGTTAAAATCTGATGAAATATAAGCCGTAGAGGCCATACAAATGGATTTGGATTGTATACTATATTACGGAACGATTATTGAAGGCATAAAGAATTGGTTCATACCCGGAGTATCATGTGTTCGAGTCCAATCGCCGCTACCAAACACGAGAAAGCTAGAATTTATCTGGCTCTTTCGTTGTTTGGGGGGCGGCGAGGTTGCGTGAAAATCGATGGTTTAAGGGCGGATTTGAGGCGAAGTTCATCATGAGTGATGTCGGTGGGAAGAAACCGTGCCCATTCGTCGATAAATCGGAATTTATTTACTTACTCCCGTAATGAAGAAAAGTAAGCCAGATAAAACTGTTTCATTC
Organism: uncultured Eubacteriales bacterium; assembly: GCA_900547135.1. Lineage (GTDB taxonomy): Bacteria > Bacillota > Clostridia > Christensenellales > CAG-138 > UMGS946. The sequence goes on from URFJ01000028.1 coordinate 11,017, forward strand.
TCTCACCTTGGTCAATGTGTTCTTTAATATAATTTGCATTCTGTTTCTGTTCAATCGTATCAACTTCTGAATACCTGTGGATGTCAATATTTATCTTTTTCTCTTCTTTCAAAATCTCGGTATAGAGGTCGTCAATCACTTCGCATTGATGAACGGGCACCGCTGTCTCGCTTTCCCATGTATGTCCCTTTGTGTTTATCAGGCTACCCGCCTCTTCAGCAGAGTAAATGTATCCCCGTTTGCCGCCATAAAGTATTCTTAATTAGTTCGGAAATCTCTCGATGTAGTGTTGTTTCCCATCCTTGCCAAGGGCCATGGTAACAAAGTTTTCGTCCCTGCTTCGACAACAAACCAAGGCATAACACCTATCCTCGGTAAAACAGGCAACTCTCTTCCCTGACATATGAGATGTTGAATTTGTTTTGATGAAGCTTAATCCCTCAATGATTGTTCCATGGTATAGCATATGTACCTCAACAACTTCCCGATTTATCAAGCCACTGGGCGTTGCTCATGCACATATTATACCATTCCGCTCTAACTCAATCAACATTGCATAGAATCCACCGGGAACTCTCTTACAAACATAGCATCAAGAGCGCTACTGCGCCATTGATGCCTTTCCTGAGTGAACCCAACCCCCTTGGCACGTCCGCTTCGGCGGGGTAATACCCCACGGCTTTTCCCTGCAAGGTAATCCCTCACAGGGCTTATTGCCGCTGTGGTGTAACACACTACGCTTCGCAAGCGAAACGCGTGCGCCCTTCCGGGGGCTCTACGGTGGATGGTCACGATATTGCCCGCCGATTCATCGTCATCATTGTCATAACTGCCATACCGACCTCGCGAACGTTTGCCCCACATTCACCTCGTGTCGAGAATAAGGGCGGATGGCATTACCAGTGTTAGCTCACCCCAAAAGAACGTACGCGGGCCTACGTGGGCGCTCACGTTGCCGGGTTGGCGACACAGGATTCCCAGCGAGATCGGTTGGCCTACCCCCGACTTCACAAGCAAGGAATGATTAATATTGTACACATCAACTATACTTTGAACGTAATGGAAACAATACTTAGCTGGCGGAACGTATGCTATACACGATATATTAATACGCTTCAAAGAAACCTGTCTGTTTCAGGCAGATATAACCGTGGTTTATGAAATGATGGGGTTCATCATCCGTTCATCATGCCACAAGAGCCGAGAACGCGGACAAGACCCGCGGGAATAGTGTACGGGACACGGGATTTCACAGATGGATGGTGTCAGGTTTTTCTGCCCATATGTTCAAATTCCCATAAACACGGTTTATGGATACCACTTGCATTCATACCTATAGATAATAAAGAATGGTGCTTTTAGAGAATTGAAGCCGCCTTTTTATATAGCTGGCAAGCCGCCCGAGCGTAATAATGTAAATTTATATATGTTGGTTATCCTTTTTCTTTTCATTATTGTATATAGTCAGCTCGAACTTATCAAAGTCAACGCCTTCCATAAAGTCGGACGGCCTAAATACGGTTCTGGAGAACCTCTCTAGTTCCTTCTCGTGCTTTTTCAATATAATCGGTATGACTCATCCAACAGATCGTGCTGGGGGATACATTTTTAAATAATGCAGATTCTGTATCCACTGCAACCTCAGTCTTACCATATTCGCTGACAGGCGCAGTTTTTACGCTGCCGCCCAGCATATAGGACATAAGCTGTGATCCATAACAGATTCCCAGAATCGGAATACCCATTTCGAATATCTCTTTCGGGCATCTGGGGGAATCCTCTCCGTATACACTGTTGGGGCCACCTGTAAAGATGATACCCTTAGGGTTCATTTCCCGGATCTTATCCAGACTGAGCGTATAAGGATGCACTTCACAATATACATTACATTCTCTGACTCTTCTGGCAATCAGCTGATTGTACTGTCCGCCAAAGTCAAGAACAATAACAAGTTCCCGATCCATTCGTCTCCTCCTCGAGTTAATTTTGAAACAACAGGGCCAACAGTCTGAAAAAGTGTACCCGCACTCCATGACCACTGACCTGATATCATCATAATGAACAATTATAGTTGGAATCCCCTGTTCTGTCAAAGGTTTTCCATGCCGTTTCCTTTTCTGATTTACGAAAAAGATCGACCATCGCACCGATTAATCATTCACCGTCTAAAGTCACTGCAATTCGGTAACCTTATTTCAACTTTTTTGCGCAAAATGCTCCCATTTATGTCCCTTATATCGGAGCACATAGAAGATTTCCCGCACAACCCAGTCGATAAACATCGCCATCCAAATGGAAACCAGGCCAAAGTGACAAACATAAGTGAATACGTAAGCAAGCACGACTCGAAATACCCACATGGAAAAAATAGCAACACTCATCGGCCAGACTACATCGCCTGCTGCCCTCAGTGTATTCGGAACGCCAAACGCCGGCATCCAAAGAAATGCACTTGCAACCGCATGGATCCGTACAATCTGAATCGTCAGCTGAGCTGCATCCGGTCCGAGATTGAAAAAGGTTACCAGTATCGGAGCTGACAGGTAAAGAATGATCGACAGACAGCTGATCCCGATCATCGCATCCCTGCAAAGACGTCTGGTATAATAACGCGCCTGGTCATATCTTCCTGCGCCAACGCATACGCTGACTACCGATACGATCGCAAGGTTGATGGCAAAGCCCGGCAGGTTATTCCAGTTCGCAATTGTGCCCGTAACCGCATTTGCAGCGATCGCAGAAGTCCCCATTGTTGCGACTGCACTCATAACGAGAATTTTACCCAGCTGGAACATGCTATTTTCCAGACCGTTTGGAATCGCGATATACAGGATCTTCTTAATCAGACTGCAATTAAACTTCCAGGTAATCTGCCCGCAGAGGTTGATTTCTTTTTTGGTTTGGAACATCAACAAAAAAATCACAACTGCCGCTACATATCTGGAAATGGTAGTCGGGATCGCAACGCCTGCTACACCCATGTGCAAACCATAAATGCAGATCGCATTGCCGACCACATTGATTACATTCATCAGCAAGGACACCCACATCGTCACCTTTGATTCGTTCATCGCCCGAAACAACGCCGCACAGGAATTATATATGGCAAGTGCAACAAACGAATACGTCGTGATAATCAGATAGGTCTTGCTCGCCTTCATAACGTCATCCTCGATTTTACCGAACATCAGACGCAGCAGCGGATCATGTGCCGTTATAAAAATAACGGAAATAACGAACGCGAGCAGTGTGGCGAACAATAAGATCTGCCATGCCGACTTACATGCGTCCTCTCTTTTCTTTTTCCCAAGGAAATGTCCTGAAACGACTGCACCGCCGGTTGCCAGAGCAGAGAACACATTGATCAGCAAAATGTTGACCGTGTCTACCAGTGAAACGCCTGAAACCGCCGCTTCTCCCGCCGCAGAAACCATAATCGTATCCGCCATTCCAACAGCAATTGCAAGAATCTGTTCAATGATCAGCGGTATAATCAGCTTCCGCAGATCCTTCCCCGAATAAAGCATTTTCCCCTCCATCCCGCAAAATATGCGGTTTTTTATTTCTCATTTGTCTGGCTTTTTCCCTTACGCTGAGTATAGCATATTTTCCCTGTCCCCGTAATATCTTGTAAAAAATGTTCTTTAGGGGATTTTATGAAAGAATATATTGAAGAACGTGCCCTGGCAGTAGCCGGCTATATTATCGAATCCAACGCGACCGTCCGACAAGCTGCCCGTCAGTTTGGAATCAGCAAATCCACTGTACATAAAGATATCACGGAACGTCTGATGCAGGTCAATCCGGCTCTGGCAAAAGAAGCCCGAAAGGTACTCGATATCAACAAATCCGAGCGCCATATCCGCGGCGGTATGGCAACCAAGGAAAAATATGAGCACGAGCATCTGCTGCACGCCTGCCAGAGAGCCGTATCCTGAATTTGACAGCACTCACCGCAGCAGTTCCAACAGTTCCTCGCGGGTCAGACCCTGCGCCTGCAGGCTCTCCCCTCCGAGGATTCTGTCTGAAAGCTGCAGCTTGCGTTCCTGCAGCTCCACGATTTTCTCTTCAATCGTCCCTTTGGCAAGAATCCGGTAAACATTGACCACATTTTTCTGCCCGATCCGGTGTGCACGGTCCGTCGCCTGATTCTGTACTGCGCTGTTCCACCACGGATCGAAATGGATCACCACGTCTGCCGCCGTGAGATTCAACCCGGTTCCTCCCGCTTTCAGAGAAATACAGAATACCGGAACTTCATCGTGCGCAAACGACTCCACCATTTCGATTCTCTTTTCTTTCGGAGTCGCGCCGGTCAGCATGTGGCTTGCAATCTTTTCCTCCTCCAAAATCCGGTATAGGCGCTCCAGCATCGTTGTAAACTGAGAAAACAGGAGTACCTTGTGCCCGTTTTCCACTGCGTTTCGGATCAGCCCACGCACAAGCTCTGTCTTTGCAGATCCTCCTTTATAATTATCATACAAAAGCGCCGGATCGCAGCAAAGCTGTCTAAGGCGCGTCAGTTCTGCCAGAATTTCGATCTTATCCGTCCGGATTTCCTCGTCGGATTTTTCCTCCAGCATCAGCTTCATACGTCTGACATGGGCATCATACAGCTCCTGCTGCTCCCCATCCATATCGGCATACAGGTTTTCCTCCAGCTTGTCCGGCAAATCCTGCAGCACTTCTTTTTTCAGGCGCCGCAGGACGAATGGACGGATCAGCCGCTGCAGCCGCTTCGCAGCGTCTTCGTCCTTATGCTGGACAATCGGCTGTTCCAGCTCTGTCCGAAACCGCTGATAGCTGTACAAATACCCGGGCATGAGATAATCAAAAATACTCCACAGTTCACTCAGCCGGTTCTCTACCGGTGTTCCTGTGAGGGCAAACCGGGTGTCTGCCTGGATCTTTTTCACAGCTTTTGCAGCCTGGGTGCTGTGGTTTTTGATATACTGTGCTTCATCGATGATCTGACAGCGGAAGCGGTACTTTTTATAGAAATCGCTGTCTCTGCGGAGCAGATCATAGGATGTGATCAGAATATCATTCTCCCCTGCTTCTTCCAGAAGTGTGTGACGCTGGACGGCGGTTCCTACGATCATTTTTCCGGTCAGTTCCGGAGCAAAGCGTTCCAGTTCGCTGTTCCAGTTGTAGACCAGGGAAGCCGGGGCAACGATCAGCGCATTCCGCCGCAGCCGGTCATCTGAGCTCTTCTTTTCCCGCTGCCGTCCCTCATTCTCGATACCCTGCTCTTTTTCCACCGGCTCTTTCTTACTGTTTTCCTGTATTTCACGTTCCTGATACTCGGAAAGCAGATAGCAGATCACCTGCAACGTTTTTCCAAGTCCCATATCATCGGCGAGGATTCCGCCAAATCCATTCGCACTGAGCGTTTTTAACCACAGAAAACCTGTCTTCTGATATCCGCGCAGGATCGGTTCAAGTTCCGCCGGAATCTCAAAATCATTGTCTTCTACAGTTTTCATGTTACGGATCAGAGAACGAAAATTCTTATCCCTCACCGAAGAAATCACCGGATTGTCCCGTAATTGCTGATCTATATACAACGCCCGGTAGGTATCCACCGGAACGCTCTCCTGCATCAGCTGCTGATCTGTCAGCTGCACAATAGTATCCTTTTTAGCTCTAACGATTCTGCACGACTGCTTCTCCCGAAGCTCTACACGAACACAGCCGATTTCGATCAGTTTATTTGCTATTGTTTTATACTTTTTTCGAAATTCTGACAACAACATCGGGGAACACTCGGAAAAAGCACCTAAAACATTCTTCTGTTTTATTGTGAGCCCCTCACATGAATGATCATATACCGCTATTTTCTCCATTACAATTTTTGCCTTATTTTGTTTCGGA
>URFJ01000029.1 GCA_900547135.1 uncultured Eubacteriales bacterium
CGCCATACAAGGCCAGCCTTGTCCCCACGCTCAACGGAAACGGTTGCGTTGATGAGTTTGCCTTTTATCGAGTGGAACACGGGAAGGTTCATATCCGTTATATCCTCGTCTCCCGAAGTTGCGCCGGACCATGACGAGCCTCCGGAAGCCTTTTCCTCATTATCAAGTATTGCCCTGGCAAGCTGCTCTGGGTTACCCAGCTCGTTCATTACAGCCTGTTCATTTTCAGCGCCGGCATCCTCGAAATATTCCTCGTAATAGCGCATCGCCGCCTCGCGTTCAGCGTCCGGCATTGATTTAAGGGCCTTTTCGAGCCTATATAAATACTCATACTTCCTCATCTTCTTTCCCTCCATTCTTATTCAGCAGTATCTTATCAACGTTATTTCTATAATTTCCCCAAGCGCTCCTATATTCCTCAAGCATCTGCCTGCCGTCATTGCTGATGGCATAATACCTCCGCAGCCTTCCTGCATATGGCTGATCGTAGGTAGTCAGATACCCGTTTTTCTGAAGCCTCCTCAGTACGGGATACAGGGTTGACTCGGATATTTTCATAACCTGTTTGGCATTTTGCGTCAGTATATATCCATATGCGTCGCCCTCATCCAGCACCGCCAATACGCACGCATCCAGTAACGCCGCTCCTATCTGAAACATTAGACTCACCTCTTTTCAATCATATTATACACTGTATAATATGATTGTCAATATAAAATTCAAAAATCATAGCTATATTTTTATATTCAGGCTATAATTAAAATTAATGAGCGCTTTCAATAGATGATAAAAGGATGTAACGTATGGGAAAAACTAAGATAATAGCTGTAGAGGGTATTGACGGCAGCGGAAAGACAGTGCAGATTAAGATGCTTAAAAGCTACATCTCCAGCCTGGGCCGCAGCGTAGCCGTAAGGGCCTATCCTGCTTATGATAGTTATTTTGGGGCGCATATAGGCAGGCTTCTGTCCGGTGCTGACAATATACGCGCAACAGACATCGACGGCAAAAGCATGGCGCTTTGGTTTGCGCTGGACCGCTGGGAGGATATGAAGACCTATATGGACGGAGAATCCGACTATCTTCTTATCAACCGCTACGCATTGTCCAACGCGGTATATCAGAGCATTCGCGAATGCAGGCTTGGCCGTCCGGATATATTTGAGTGGGTGCTTGATCTTGAATTCAACCATTTTTGCATTCCGCGGCCTGACGTAAGCATTGTACTGGATGTTGGGACAGCCCGCGCATCCTCAAATGTGGACAGCAAGGGTTTTAGAGGCTATGTCGGAAAAAGCAAGGACGTATATGAAGAATCGTACATGTTGCAGGAGCTTGCGCGGCAGAAATACCTGGATTGCGCTCTTGAATACGGCGGAGTGTACCCGGTATGCTGCATGAATGGTACCAAAATGCTTAACCCGAATGAAATTTCCCATAAAATTACCGATATATTGGGGGTGGCAGGGCTAATCTAGCGCACACGCCCTCTGGCCCGTCCTTACGCTTATATTCGGCGTGGTTTATCAGCTTGTATCTGGACATCATAACAGAAAAATCTATCAGGAGGTTTTCATGCGAAAGGTTGGAATTCTTACCGGCGGCGGGGACTGCCCCGGGCTTAACGCGGTTATAAGGGGCGTAGTTGAAAAATGCGCTGCCGCTGATATTGAGGTATATGGGTTTTATGACGGCTGGCGCGGCGCGCTTACCGGAGAGGGCCATTTTCTTACATTAAAGGAGGTCGAGGGCATACAGACCCTCGGAGGAACCATAATAGGCTCGTCGCGGACAAACATCATGAAGGTGGAAAACGGCGCTGAAAGGGTGATAGCCCAGCTTAACGCCATCGGACTTGAGGGCCTGATAGCCATTGGCGGGGACGATACCCTCGGGGTTGCCAATCAGCTTCGCAAGCTGGGGATAAACGTGATAGGCGTGCCTAAGACGATTGATAACGACCTGTCATGCACCGACTACACCTTTGGCTTCGATACGGCGTCAAACATCGCTATGGAGGCAATAGACAGGCTGCATACCACGGCCGAATCCCATTCAAGATGCATTGTCGTCGAATGCATGGGCCGCCACACCGGCTGGATAGCCCTGCAGGCTGGCCTAGCGGCGAACGCGCATCTGGTGCTTATACCGGAGTTCCCCAAAACCTTTGACGATATATTGTCCGTGGTCAAGGGGCGCTACATGCGTGGCGAAAGGTATACCATCATAGCGGTGGCGGAAGGGTTCGAGCTGTCCGGAATGGAAAGCATAGATCTTGGCGTTGACGCGTTTGGCAACAAGCTGCTTTTAAACAAGGATTTGGCAAAACACCTGTCCGACATGATCGAGCGCGCTATGCGAAACGCAGACGACTTGGACGAGGACGCCGCCATGTTTGAATCGCGCTACGTTGTGCTCGGGCATATACAGCGCGGCGGCTCCCCGTGCGCGTTTGACAGAGTGCTGGGCACGCGCCTGGGCATTAAGGCGGGCGAGCTTGTAATTTCGGGCGATTATGGAAATATGGTAGCTCAGGTCGGCTCAAAAATCGTTTCCGCCGATCTGGACAGGGCGGTGACAAAGCGCAAAGAGGTGGACAGGGAGTTCTATGAAGCCGCATCCCTGTACTTTAAATAGTTTATATATGACCTTTGTTATATATATAAATACCAACATAAAGGAGAAAGCATATGAAAGAAATCATTGTATCCTCAAACGCCCCAGCGGCAATCGGCCCATACTCCCATGCAGTTGCAATGGAGGGAATAGTCTTTACATCCGGTCAGATAGGCATAGACCCCGCTACCGGCAAAATGGCTGAAGGCGTGGAGGCCCAGGCCGCGCAGGTGCTTGCCAACCTCGAAAACGTGCTAAAAGACGCTGGCGCGAGTCTGAGCGATGTTGTTAAAACAACGGTTTTCGTGAAGGACCTGGCTGATTTTGCAGTTGTCAATCGGATATACGGCGAGAGGTTCGGCTCGGAGTTCCCCGCACGCTCCTGCGTGCAGGTTGCGGCGCTGCCCGCGGACGCCCTAGTTGAAGTGGAAGCAATCGCCTTTAGAAGCGCTGACGAGACATACGACTATTAAATGGATATAAATCTTTGCGCCTGTATGCCTGATAATAGGCTTTAGGCACAGGGCCGGCGCTTTGCTACGAAAAGGCCGCGGGAACATGTCGGTTCCGCGGCCTTTGCCTATTAGGATATCAGAATATTATTTTAGAGTTTATGGCTCTAAAACGCAACCTTCATATTAATTTTGTTATATGCTTAATTAAGGTAAGGCAATGGAAGCAGCTACTCTTTATTGACCATTAATCTTAGGTTCAACGGCATTATAATTTGGAGGAATATGATGGACAAGACCACATGTAATACATGTTTACACTTCATACAGCATTATGTAAGAGAAGGACGAAGCTACAGGAAAACATATTTTGGACATTGCGTATATCCGCCTAAAATGACGTGAAGTTGACTCCGCTTCCTGCAAGTATTATAGCCCCCGCGAAGCGGATGATAAAGGGGGTTAATGGACAGGTCATCTTTTACTGTTTAAATTTATTTAAGTAATTAATATTACATATCAGGGCTGACCGACTTTGAAACTTTATTGTTTAAGTCGATATTAGTTTCCCAAATACGCTTAACAATACCTTTTGCATAGATTTTTAACTCTGAAAACAAAGTTGATCTGTTTATTCCACGACATTCTAAATCATTTTCTAGAAATGCATGATATCTTCCCTGTGCCGCTATTTCCAAAATTGCATTTAAACTATCCGAAAATCCCCTGCGCCCATTCACGCCATTTTACATGCCCGCATAGTATACCACAAACCCCAAAGGAGGTCTTAGACATGAATAGAGGATTCAGGTCTCGTCCTAATTGCAACTGTTGTCGTTGCAATGAAGCCGCGAGATCTTCAGCAACCGTCACATCTGACGCCAGCCTCGTTGCAGCGGGTACAGCACAGACCTGCTTCACAAAGGAACAGGAACTGGCTCAGGTTAATTTCCCAATCCAGTGCTACGTCTCAGGATTCTGCCCCTGTGAGGCTTTGACCCAGGGTACGATGTTTCCTGAGCTCGTAAGGCTGTACAAATAGGAGGTGTTTGTATGCAGTGCACACAAAGCGATCTGTTGCTTAAAATTTCCGAATATCAATTCATCTGCATCGAATTAAACCTCTATATTGACACGCATCCGTGTGATGAGGCTGCGCTTGCAGATTATCTTGTTTATTCCCGTAAGTTAAACGAGCTGATAGCCGAATATGAAGAGCTTTACGAGCCGCTTATGAATTTTGGACACTCGCCGACCTGCAAGGGCAGTTGGGTATGTTCAAAGTGGCCATGGGAAAGCTGAGGAGGTAAGTAAGTATGTGGATATATCTAAAGAAGCTTGAGTTCCCCGTAAACATAACCAGACCAAACCCGCGTATGGCAAAAGCCCTTATGGCCCAGTACGGCGGCCCTGATTCAGAACTTGCCGCATCTATGCGCTATTTGACACAGCGGTTCAGCATGCCCGACGACAGGGTACGCGCAACACTAAATGACATTGGCACCGAAGAGACGGCGCCATTTTCCTGTCAGTAAAAACTGGTTTAGCATCCCTTCATAGCATTTATACGCAAATCATGATATTTCGGACGTTGACTTATGAAGGTATGGAATTGTAAGATGTTATAGGTGGATAATATGCAGCCGCTAAACCGGAATTATGGAATATGAAAGCGCGTTCTGTAGCGCTGCTGATGAGCTGATTTCGTCCAGGGTGGTTATCGACAGCCCAAAGGGCACTTCGCACCCAAAATATACAGGTTTTATATATAGGGTCGACTATGGATATCTGGAGGGTACGTCGTCAATGGACGGCGGCGGTATCGACGTGTGGATGGGCACGAACGGAACAGACTGCCTGAACGCGGTGATGTGCATAATAGATTTGACAAAGATGGATTCGGAAATCAAGCTGCTTATAGGCTGCACGGAAGAGGAAATCCGAATTATATACGATACTCATAATGAAACCGGCTGCATGAAGGGGCTTCTCATTCGCAGACCCACGGTTGACATTGGTAAAAAATAGCCGTCCTTCATCGGCCCGTTATGTATTCCCACATAATCTATATCCCAAATTAATTAAGCTGGATTGAATGCCTGAGCAAGCCGCGGCCAAATGCCCTATCAGATTTACAATCCCGCGTTCGACGGCAATTTAAATTAAATTTTACCTGCTCTATTTGATTTCTTTACTGTCCCCTGCTATAATATCAAAACCAACCCATGTGAGGTTATTAGTGAAGACTTACAGTACGTTTGATATAATTGGGCCGCGCATGATCGGCCCTTCAAGCTCGCATACCGCGGGTGCGGCTAAGCTGGGCTATATGGCTTGGAAGATAGCGGGCAGGGACGTAAAGCGGGCGGTGATAACGCTTTATGGTTCCTTCGCGCGCACTGGCCGCGGCCATGGCACGGACAAGGCGCTTGTCGCAGGCGTTTTAGGCCTTGAACCCGATGATGAGCGCCTTAGGTACGCCATGCTCCTGGCAAGGGAAGCCGACATTGAAGTCGAAGTAAAATTCAGCGGCGATGAAACCGAGCATCCAAGTACCGCCCGCATACTTATTGAAGATTCGATGGGCTCCATCACCGAGGTAGTCGGCGCGTCAACGGGCGGCGGCAGCATACTGATAACAAGCATCAATGGGCTTTGTGTTGAGTTTTCGGGTGATTATCCAACGCTTATCATAAGGCAGAAAGATGTACCCGGCGTAATAAACGGCGTTACCAGCATATTGGCCCGCGAACGGGTAAACGTAGCGTTTATGCGCGTTTTCCGTCAGATCCGAAGTATGGAGGCGTATATGGTAATTGAAACGGACGAACCCGTTTCAGAAAGAACAAGGCAGCTGATTCTGGACTGGTGTCCGGAAATAACGGAGGTAACCAGCGTATGAACAATAGAATGTCTAGCGGCAAGGACCTCCTGGAATATTGCGTCGAGCAGGGCGTTACCATAGCTGAGGCTATGATAAGATATGAAATATCGCTTGGCGAACTCAATAGGGAATCAATTATTGAGGAGATGAGGAAAAACCTCAGCACGATGCGCCTATCCGTAAAAAAAGGCATCGAAGAGGAACAGTTCTCGGTAACAGGGCTGACGGGTAACGACTCGGGGATCTTTTTTGATTATGCTGAAAAATCTCTTATGGGAAGCCGGATGGCTCGTGCCGTAGCCTCCTCAATGGCAGTAGTTGAGATAAACGCATCCATGGGACGTATCGTAGCCGCGCCTACAGCCGGTGCAAGCGGTATCCTGCCTGGTGTGCTGCTTGTATGCGGCGGGGACCTGGGATGGGATGACGATATGTTGGTGCATGGATTATTTGCAGCCGGCGCCGTGGGCATGATAATCGCTCAAAACGCTACCATTTCAGGCGCTGAGGGAGGCTGTCAGGCGGAAACGGGCGTTGGCGCAGCTATGGCCGCCGCCGCCCTTACCGAACTTTGTGGCGGCACTCCACAAATGGCGCTTGACGCTGCCGCCATTGCAATGAAAAACGTAATGGGACTTGTATGCGATCCGGTGGCGGGTCTCGTCGAATGCCCCTGCATAAAAAGAAACGCAATCGGAGCTGCCAACGCCATGCTTTCGGCTGACCTGGCTCTTGCCGGCATCAAAAGCATAATACCGTTTGACGAAGTTGTGGGGGCTATGCGAAGCGTTGGCAGGTCGATGAGTGCGGATCTACGCGAAACCGCGAGAGGCGGGCTTGCCGCAACTCCCACGGCAAAACAAATTGAAAGTAATTTGGGACTGTCGCCCGACAGATAGCATTACAGCTGGTTGGATGCGTTCGGCCCTGTTTATATATTTTCTTTCTGCGTTTTATCAATCCTGTCCTGCATAAATATGCCGGCAATTCGGGCCAGCATCTCCCCCACCTCCTTGTCCGAGGCGTTACAGCAATCATCGCATATTTTAATTTTAATATTGCCAAGCGTAAGCTCCATCACATATCCCGATTTATCGGTCTCCATATCCAATTCACCCCTGATCTCTATAGCGTTATCTATGGAATTCTATGATTTTTATTTGGAATAAATTTTTATAACTGCCTGTCTCCATATTATATTTTTAATTTAAAGATTGTACCAATTATGTAGCAGCATCCGTTACAACAGTGAAGGGAGCTTTTAATATGGGATATTGTATGTACCTAAGAAAGTCGCGTAAGGATGAGGAAGCCGAGCTGCGGGGCGAGGGAGAGACGCTTAAGCGCCACGAGTTCATATTGTCCGGGCTGGCAAATACGATGGGAATATGTGTATCCCAAATATACCGCGAACTTGTATCCGGCGATACTATAAGCTCTCGACCAGTTATGCAGCGTCTTCTATCGGACATTGAAAGCTATATTTGGGATGGAGTGCTCGTTATGGAGGTGGAAAGGCTTGCCAGGGGCGATACTATAGATCAGGGGATTGTGGCGCAGGCCTTTAAGTATTCTGGAACAAAGATAATAACGCCAATGAAGACCTATGACCCTTCGAGCGAATTTGACGAGGAATATTTTGAGTTTGGCCTTTTTATGAGCAGACGCGAATATAAAACGATAAACAGACGCCTCCAGATGGGCAGATTGAGTGCCATAAAGGAGGGGAAATATATAGCCAGCCGTCCTCCTTACGGCTATATAAGGGTTAAACTGAATGACGCCAACGGCTTTACCCTTGAACCTAACGATGAACAGGCGAATATTGTCCGCATGATCTTTAACTGGTATGCTCATGGCATTAAAACGCCTAGCGGCGGGTTTCAAAGCATCGGAGCTGCGGGGATTGCCGATAAGCTGAACGGTTTGGGCATCCCGCCCCAAAGGGGGATTGCGTGGTCGTATTCGTCTGTACGCGGCATACTCTCCAATCCGGTATATACGGGGAAGCTGCGCTGGAACTGGAGGCCGCGTAAAAAACTGTTTGATAACGGCGTAATAGTCGTGAAGCGTCCGCGATCCAAAGAGTATATGCTTACAGAGGGGCTTCATCCAGCGCTGATCCCTGATCCTGTCTTTAAATTAGTTCAAGAACGGTTGAGACGGTTAAAGCCCCGTACCAATTCCGGCAATTTTACTGTGCGTAATCCATTGGCAGGTATTATTATGTGCGGAAACTGCGGCAGAAAACTGGTGCGCCGTCCATATAAAAACCAAAAGGCCCGGCTTATGTGCGCCAGTCCAAACTGCAATACTGTGTCGTCAACAATGGACTTGGTTGAAAGGGCGGTATTTTATGCGCTTAACGAATGGCTTAGCGGCTATTTGATTGATTTAAAGAGCGGCATGTTGGATAAAAACGATACACAGCCAATTATAGGCGCTCTGCAATCCGCCAGCTTGGAATTAAAAGCGCTTCAAACCCAGATAGATAATGTATTCGATATGTTTGAAAGCGGGATATATGATATCGAAACTTTTTCAAAGCGCAAGGGAAAGCTGAATGAAAAGCTTTTGTCCGTTTTAAATAAAAAAAACGCCCTGGAGGAAGAAATTAAAGAAGCCGAAAGCGCGAAAGACATTTACCAACCCCAGAATGCCTTCCGCATGTCTATTGTTGATGTGCTTTCGGTATCAAGCACTAATGCCAAAAACCTGATTTTAAAAGAGATTGTACATAAAATAGTCTATGCCAAGACAGAAAATGGCCGTTGGCATGGAAATGAGGATGACTTTTCCATTACCATATATCCTTTGCTTCCAAAAACAAGTTCAATAGCGTTACCTACATAAAAACGGTACCGAAGAGATGGCGCACTGGGAAATGATAGGCACCATGATCCTTCAGTGTATGCGCGGCGCATGCTTAGCCGATATTGAGGCGGCCGGACTGCTTGGCTATTATACCATGCATGACCACGGCGTTTTCCCCGCAGACTCAAACGGGGTGCCGTTCACCGCATCATACATTCAATGCACAGGAGACCCCCTCGCCGATATTGCTGAAGACATGGCAGCAGAACAAAAGGCCCGGGCCACATATGAGCATCTGATGAACCTGACTGATGATCCCGCAATTATCAACCCCCTTCGTTTCCTTCGTGAAAGGGAGATTGTTCATTATCAGAGGTTCGGCGAATGCTTGGAGATCTTGCAATGCTTAATACCAAACAACAACGAACGCATTCGATTCGTACAGACCGGCAACGTTGTCACCTGCGGATGCGCATGCGCGGATTAAACGACAACGTTTAGCGTATGATATTTAAACGGCCGCCTTAAAGCGGCCGTTTACTCTTATAACCGATTATACATTTTCTGAAACTTTCATTCTCGTAACCAATACCCGTTCACCAAAAACCGGCCTGTCAGCGCTTACGCCAATAAAATCATCGCCTAACATCTCATAGATATTGCCCGATATATTCAATTCAGGCAGTCTGCCAATGAAGCTTTTGCCATCAAATAGATACGCAATCTGAACAGGGGTTGCGTAATTGCCCTCGTTTGTCCAATCGCCTCCGATGGCCATTCCTGCCAGTATACCCAATTCGCCGCCCAAAAGGTCGCTAAGCGTTCTTTCAGATGGTTTGACCGAAAGGTTGTACGAGCTTGCTATCAGTGGTACTTCGTCATAATCGCCGCCTGCTGCCGCCGTGCATGGATATCCGTATCTCTTGGCGCTGAGCTTGTCCGAATAAGGAGATAGAAGAACGCCATCCTTAATCAATGCAGTTTTATCGCCTTCTAATGTGGAACCCTCCTTGTCAAAGAACGGAACGCCAATCATTTCCTCGGACCTGTCCATATAAAGCGTAAAATCACTTGCGAACAGCTTCTTTCCGAGATTACCCCTAAACATTGACGCGTTTCGTCCGAACATATCCCCCCGAAGATCGGAAGAAAACTTCCTCATCAATTCATATGGGAGCATTATGACCGGAACTTTGTCACCGCATGGCAAATTGACGCGTCTATTATAGGCGCTAAGCTGATCCTTTGCCTCATTATACAGCGCATTGCTGTCGAATTCACGGCTGTTGTACATTATTCCAGTATCAAAGATGCTTTTCGAACCCGGCTTTCTCACCAATATGGTCGTTTCATAATACCTGTCCATGCTTATATAGTTTAGCCCGTTATCATTTGACAGACGGGTATCGGTTTCCACACACTTCAATTTATTGCTAAAGGTAAAACCTGGGAACCCGCTCGTAAGCAAATTCAGTATTTCCTCGACATCAGAAATAAACCGCTTGTCTGGCAAAGCTGGTCTGCGCAAATCCCTTTCGCGCTCTCCCGGTTCCGGATTGAGTTCATAAACGATGCCTGAGTCAACTCCCTCGCGCGCTTCTTTCCATATGGTCTCGTCCGGTTCTCCGAGAGTGCCTGCCACCCCGATAAAGCCGTTGTCATACACGCGGCAGCCGCTTTTGAGTATACTCTTTTTCATGATGGAATCCACTCTGTTGCTGGTTATATTCAGCGAAGTTGTAGTTTCCCTTACTTGGAACAGTTCTCTTATCATAGTGCTTCTCCTATCCATATCACAGAACATTTATGCCGTTTACCCGAACATACGGACCGCCAAAACACACTGGCAAACCCATCTGCTCCATCTTTCCGCATCCTCCAGTTGCGAATGATAAAAGCTCAACTTTATCGGACAATCCGTCTATATCATGAAGAGTGCGCATCACGTTTCCGGTTATTACCGATATTTTTACCGGTTCATCAATGCTTCCATTACGAATCATGTATGCGGTTCTTGGCGCAATGGTAAACGTGCTCATACCAGACCCGTGATTTATATCATCAATAAATATACCTTCCTTTACTCCCGCAAACAGCTCGTCCTTGGTCAGCCGGCCTGCGTCTATGTATGTCGTCGTCATACGTACTATTGGTTCATATTCAAATCCCGTAGCTCTCGCGTTGCCTGTAACGCTCTCGTTCATCCCCGAAGCCGTCATGGCGCTGTGGAGCCTTCCCGTCAATATGCCGTTTTTGATAATATAATTCCGTTTAGCACGGCAACCCTCATCATCGAATGGGACGTAGCCTGAGCCCTCTATATCCCCCGTGTCAATTATGCTCAAGACAGGACTGCCAACCATTTTCCCAAGTTTCCATTCATGCTTGGTTTCCTCATCCCCCAGCATGAGATCCGCTTCGCTCTTGTGACCAAAGCTCTCATGGGCAAATACTCCCGCAGCTACAGGCGATAGTATGCACGTATATATTCCCGGTTTAACAGGTGTGGCGTATTTAGCGTAGTTTATGTCGCTCTGAATAGATTTTTCAAGCTTGTCCCCTCGGTTAAATATATCCTCGAACCTCACTCCCATTATATCGCAGCTGCCATTGAACGGAAGGCCATCCGATCCGGTAACAACCTTATATCTGCAGGCTATGCAACAGAACTGTTTATCAAACTCTACGTCAGTCCCTATGCTTGATATAATGCGCTTTTTAGTGTATATATCTTTATAAAACAGTTCTGAAGACACTACTTCCTTGTATGCACTCAATACAGGGATATACGACCTCAAAAGCTTCAGTTTTTCGTCCTGCGGCACTTTAGGAAGCATGCATCCGTCGTACATCATCCTGCGTTCCCTGTTTTTTTCCATACGATGCAAAATATCATTTTCGCAGATGTCCGGATTTGATGTAGCCATACTTGCAAGCTCCTCAATCGCGCGCTGGACCCCGCCCACATCGGTAATTGAGGAATAATACCATCTATTACCGTCATAAAGCCTGATAAGCGCGCCTGATTTTATGCGCCTCTTGTTCTGCTTAAGCTCCAAATTCTTAAATGTAACCATGGTTGAGTATTCCGTTTCAATTCGGACATCAGTAAAAACACCCGATGGGAAATCGTACACTAGTTAGCCCTCCTCATTATGGATTCACGTTGCATTAAACAAAGCAGACAACGAGTAATTACGAATATTATATCATGTAATTGAGCGTTAAGCAGCCTGTATGTTCCGATTATGCCATATAGTTTGGAATCAAAAGAATAATCTGTGAATGTCATGGAACTATTTGTGCAGACTAAACCATAAAAACGGAGGTCATTATGGAACAGAAACACAATAATTTAAATGAACTTATCAATTCCGACCCACAGGCACGAGAGTATTTTCTCGAACTTCCCCAATATGTCCGGGATCAAATAGGAACACGCGCAGACAGCGTAAACACTTATTCCGGACTTCGTGATTACGCTGAGAACCTGCTTAGGGGCGACGACTGACACAAAGATTGATTAGAGGTACTTTAATGGAATCCATTTGGTCGAAAGATACACAAATTGAAAAACGTCCGCAACTGTCTGGAGATATCAATACGGACGCCGTTATAATAGGCGGAGGACTTGCCGGCATCCTCACCGCATATATGCTCAATAACCGTGGTGTAAATTCGGTAGTACTTGAAGCTGGCAGAATCGCAAGCGGACAGACTAAAAACACTACCGCAAAAATTACCTCCCAGCATGGCCTGATTTATAACAAGCTCATCGAAGACTTTGGGGAAGATCTCGCCCATGAATATGCTATGGCAAACGAGGAGGCAATAAGGCAGTATAAGGACATTATAGATTCAGAAGGAATTGACTGTAAATATAAAGCAAGTCCTGCGTTTTTATACACGACAGTTAATCCCGAACCTTTAGAGAAGGAATGCGCCGCGGCATTATCGCTTGGGCTGAATGCGTCGATTACTAACGATACGGAGCTTCCCTTCGCCGTCAAGGGCGCCCTCCGTTTTGAAAGCCAGGCACAGTTTAATCCGCTTGTGTTCTTAAAGGCGATTTCATCCTCCATTGAAATCTATGAAAACAGCAGGGTAATCGATGTAAAGGAGGACAGCGTTGCATCTGAGAACGGACGCGTCTTTGCAAAACATATAGTGGTTACGACGCACTATCCATTCATAAACGCGCCAGGTTATTATTTTGCGCGTATGCATCAGGAAAGATCTTACGTCATCGCTTTAAAGGGTATTGACCCGCTCCAGGGAATGTACCTTGGAGTCGATCCGGGGGGCTTGTCCTTTAGAGGCTACAGGGATTTGTTGCTCCTAGGAGGCGGAAGCCACCGGACGGGCGAGAATTCCGCTGGTGGCAGATATAACCGTCTGCGCGAGGCTGCCAAGGAGTTCTATCCAAACTCAACCGATGTAGCTAACTGGTCGGCCCAGGATTGTATATCCATTGATTCGGTGCCTTATATAGGTCAATACTCAGAATCAACGCCAAACATGTATGTTGCAACCGGCTTTCATAAATGGGGCATGACCAGCTCAATGGTCGCGGCAAACATAATCTGCGATATGATTACAGGTATAGACAGCCGATATGCCGATGTCTTTTCGCCTAAAAGGTTCAGGCTGTCGCCTTCGATAAAATCCATCTTCACCGACGGCAAACAGGCGGTAAAGGGACTGGCCCGCAATTTATTTGAATCCCCCGACGAAACGGCAGAGGACCTCCCCTATGGCCATGGAGGAATAGTAAAAAACAATGGTGAAAAATGCGGAGCTTTTAATGATGAAGGCAATCTAAACCTTGTGAATCCGCGCTGCACCCATCTTGGATGTCAGGTTGCATTTAATCCCGATGAGCTTAGCTGGGATTGCCCGTGTCACGGATCCAGATTTGATAAGGATGGACAAGTTATAGACGGGCCGGCTATGAATCCCCTGCAATCCAAAAAAACTTAGTATACGGCAGGTAGTATCAAAATAAGCCTTAGCGGCAAAGCGTACATTTTATGGTAATAGGTTTAACCATAATTCCATAATTACCAAATCAGTCATGCTGTATAATGGCTGATTTCTAAACACGAGTCATAATTCCGTACTATGGGAGTGATCCTCTCCAAAATAGTTTCGGCATAGAATCCAATCCTTTTGGGTTTCTATGCCGCGGCAGATTTTTATTGTTCTGAATATTACTAAAGCTTATTCGCCCATCAGCCCTACCCTGCCGTATACATCAGCCAGGGTGCGCCTTGCGGCCTCCCTTGCCTTTGCAGCTCCAACGGTAAGCACCTCGTTAAGATACGATCTATCCGCAAGTGTTTTGTTATACTCATTTCTTATTGGGTTAAGTTCGGCTATCACCGCATCCGCAACAGCCGTTTTAAGATGCCCGTAGCCTTTTCCTTCAAATGTATTTATAGCCTCCTCCATGCTGTCCCCTGTAAAAGTACAATATATTGAAAGAAGGTTGGAAACACCCGGTTTATCCTCAGAATAGGCTATATGCCCTCCACTATCGGTAATAGCGCGCTTAAACTTTTTAATTATTATATCAGGTTCATCCGTTATCGATATATAAGCATTTGGATTAGAATCCGATTTACTCATCTTTTTTGAGGGGTCTTGCAAGCTCATTATTCTTCCCCCAAGCTTAGGTATAATCGGCTCAGGCATAACGAAGGTATCTCCGTAATGCTTATTAAAACGGTCGGCAATATCCCTGGTTATCTCAATATGTTGTTTTTGGTCATGCCCTACCGGAACATACGAAGCCTGATACAGCAGGATATCCGCCGCCATGAGCACAGGATACGTGAACAAACCCGCGTTTATATTGTCAGCATACTTGGCGCTCTTGTCCTTAAACTGGGTCATCCGGCTGAGTTCGCCAATATAGGTATTACAATTCAAAATCCATGCAAGCTCGGCATGTTCATGCACATGCGACTGGATAAACAGAGCCGAGCGCTTTGGGTCTACGCCGCATGCCAGCAATATTGCGGCAGCCTCTATGGTATGGTTGATAAGGGCCTCGCTATCCTGCCTTACTGTTATTGCGTGAAGGTTTGCAACGCAGTAAAAACAATACCTATCCTCCCTTTGCAGTATAGCCCAATTACGCAAGGCTCCGACATAATTGCCTAAGGTTATCACTCCCGAGGGCTGTATACCGCTTAACACAATTTTCTTTTCCATTTTGGGTCTCCCTGCATAAGATATTATTATTTCAAGTTTAAAATATTATATGTGCAAGCGGACGTTTTGTAAAGCATTGGCTGGAAAAAATAAGGCGGCTAATTGAAAATAACGATGTGAAACCATAACTGTATGGAGGGCAAAGGCGCGTGACTGAAAAAACGCTGTACGGATTTATAGCTTTATTTATATACTATACCAATCCTACTTGTGTCTTTCAATAAAGCATATTATAATGCGTTGTAAAACAATAAAAAAATATCCTCAGTTAACAAGGGTATACACGCCTGGAGGGCCGGATTTGGGCTATTGTTCTCGTCGCTTAAAATAGCGCTGAATAGCACCGCGTTCCTCGGCCTTGAACTGGCCACAAATTCGACTCCTTGAGGCCTTCTGAGTTTTCGAGCTTTCGCTCTCCCAGCCCGTGCGCGACCGCGAAGGCGTAGCAGACTCTACTACTAGCAGCAGGAGCGCTGGCCGGGTTCACGAAAACCATGTTTACCTTTGTCAGCTGAGGATAGTTAAGGAGCATTAAAAATGGAAGCTAACGGACGTGCTTATCGCATACTGAGCATTAATCCAGGTTCAACCTCAACCAAGGTAGGTGTTTTTGACGGATGTAAGGATATATTTCAATGTACAGTGCGCCACCCTGCCGAGGAACTCCAAAAATTTGAGCGCATACTCGACCAAAAGCAAATGCGCCTTGACCTAATTATCTCCAGGCTTGAGCAAAACGGCCTGTCGCTTGAAACGATTGATGCGTTTGTGGGCAGGGGCGGTATACTCAGTCCTATGAAGAGCGGAGTTTACACAATAAATGATTTAATGATCCATGACTTATGGAACGGCAAGGCCTCCGCTCACGCTTCCGCGCTTGGAGGAATATTCGCTTCGGAGCTGGGTAAAAAGTATGGCAAGCCTTCCTTCATAGTTGACCCCGTAGTAGTTGACGAGCGAAATGAGGTGGCAAAGGTATCTGGAATTCCTGATGCGCCACGCACTTGTGTATTTCATGCTCTTAATCAAAAATCCGTCGCCAGGCACTACGCTTCCTCCGTTGGCAAAAGATATGAGGAGTGTTGCCTTATTGTGGCTCACCTTGGTGGCGGTATAAGCGTGGGCGCGCACGAATATGGCCGTGTTATCGACGTGAATAACGCTATTGACGGCGAGGGTCCCTTTTCTCCGGAAAGGTGCGGAGGAATACAGGCTGACAAGCTGATAAACATGTGTTTTTCAGGAGACTACAGCCAGTCGCAGATGCTGGCCTATACCTCCAAGGCCGGCGGCCTTCTGGCTCATTTGGGTACCACAGACTGCGTTAAAGCGGAACAGATGGCGGCATCTGGTGATGAAACGGCCAGTATGGTGCTTGACGCAATGGCATATAACATTGGTAAGGAGATAGGCTCTATGGCTGCTGTGCTCAAGGGGCGTACGGAAGCGATAATCCTTACAGGCGGCCTTGCTTACAGCAAAATGCTCACCGACAAAATATCGGCTATGGTTGGTTTCATGGCCCCTGTAAAGCTATATCCGGGCGAGGACGAGCTCAGGGCCCTTGCTGAAGGGGCACTAAGAGTGCTAAGCGGTAAGGAAATTTCCAAAGAATATGGAGGATGATAGCCTAGGGAAAGAAAAACCGATAAAAGATTTAATATTACCAAGTAGTGGAATAGATCCCTTAATTTGATTATATGTGACCATTATTATTTTATATACGACACATAATCAAAAGCACCAGTTAAACTGGTGGTATTTACGAGTCCTAAAAGGGCATATTACAGGCAAGCGCCTTAAGGCGCATTGAAAGGTTCGCCAATCGCATTACTTTTACAGGCCGC
>URFJ01000030.1 GCA_900547135.1 uncultured Eubacteriales bacterium
TACTAAGGAAAATACTACAATAGTAAATGGAAAAGGTGAAAAATCACTTATTAAAGAAAGAATAAATCAAATAAAGACGCAAATCGAAGAAACATCTTCTGAATTTGACAAAGAAAAGCTTCAAGAAAGATTAGCAAAACTTTCAGGTGGAGTTGCAGTAATCAAAGTTGGAGCTGCTACAGAAACTGAATTAAAAGAAAGAAAGCTAAGAATCGAAGATGCTTTAGCAGCTACAAAAGCAGCTGTGGAAGAAGGAATTGTTCCAGGTGGTGGAACTGCTTATGTAAATGCAATTAATAAAGTAGCAGAATTAACTTCAGAAGTTGATGATACACAAGTAGGTATAAATATAATTGTTAAAGCTCTAGAAGAGCCAATGAGACAAATTGCTATAAATGCAGGACTTGAAGGTTCAGTAATCATTGAAAAAGTTAAATACAGTGAAGCAGGAATTGGATATGATGCATTAAATGATAAATATGTAAATATGCTTCAAGCAGGAATTGTTGATCCAACAAAGGTTACAAGATCAGCACTTCAAAATGCAGCATCAGTAGCATCTACATTCTTAACAACAGAAGCTGCTGTGGTAGATATTCCACAAAAGGAAGCTCCAGCACCAGCTCCAGGAATGGGAATGGATGGAATGTATTAATATAAAAAAACACCAAGCAAGTAAAATTGTTTGGTGTTTTTTTATATTTTCATTAAAGTTTTTATTTTTAATACATTTTTCTTTTTTTTTTATCAATCTTTTTTTTGCGGGCTGCCCAAAAATGGGCCCCCCCGTCTTTAACCTATACAAAAAGGGGGGGGTAAGCGATGAATCTTATGTCAAAGCAGGCAATCAGAAAGCCGGTCTTTACGATCTTTATGGTACTTTTACTTGGCCTAGCCATGGCATTATCCTGTATTGGCTATTCTGCCTTGACCAGTGCAAGGCTCCAGAGTGATTTGATTTCCACTACATATACCACTGTTGCCATTCCGCAGCAGCCGGATTTGGACAATTTGTCGGCCGAAGACATTGGATTGACCCTACAAAAGCGTGTTTATGCAGACTGGGCAGCTCAGGAGGCGCCTCAGTTGAAGATGATTGACCGCAGGTGCCTTCTTACTGCCCATATTCCCGAAAGCATTTCCCTATCATCCAGTAGTGCGGATCCCTCCGAATATAACGCCGCATTTGACGACGAGTGCTATTCTCTGGCAATTTTTGCCCTTCGGTGTGAAGAAATAAACGAACAATCCGCTGAGGAAACGCTATTATATGACGCGGCATTTTCCGTTGAGGAAACCGTTTCCCTTTCTCAGGCTTATGACTGCTTTCCTTCTCCCGACAGGATACATATATATGGGGACATTCGTCAAGAGGATGGTTCCGTACCCTTTCAGACAGGGAAGACATATCTTGTTTTTGGATTGTATCACGATTACCCGATCACAAAAGGAGCAGGAGCACAACATGGTGGCCATGAGCACAATAGTGCAGACTATAACCAGATAACAAGCGGATACCGATACCTTATTCCATTCCCAGAGATTCAAAGCAATGCGTATGGCGATCCGTCTAGTCTAGCCGATGGGATGAGGAATGGAAAGAACTATCGTTACCCGACCAGTGGACAATTACCTTGGGTATCGGAGTACACCGGTTCCGTCCAAGAGTACATAAACAGCGCAAGTGGAAAACTTTGGATAGAAAATATCCTTCCTATCTGCCAGCTTAATCAGGAATCCGCCACCGTGATTTTAACAGACAAGGTGACGAGCCTTTATTCCTTTAACACGGGTGATACAACGTTGCTGTCCGGACGGTTCTTTACAGATGAGGAATATCAACAGGGCGATGCCGTGTGCATTGTCAGTGCCGCCTATGCCCAAATCAACGGATTGGAGCTTGGCGATACTCTGAAACTGGACTATTATGATTCCGGGTTCGGAGAATTCAACAATGGTGCAGTGGTCAATTCCGTGCTTGGCGCAGAAGATCCCGGCCCATATCGTCAAAGGCATCTTTCCATGCCGGAGGACTCCATTGGTGTGGGCAAGGAATACACCATTGTGGGCATTTACACCGGCGCCAGATTTGCCTTTGGCACCTACCATTTTAATGCGGATACGATCCTGGTTCCAAAATCCTCCGTTCCTAATGCACAAGAATATGAGATGCCAGCCAATTCTCTGCTGAACACATTTGTTTTACAAAACGGTTCGGTTGAGGAATTTGAAGCATATATGGACGGGCAAGGGCTTGCCAACCAGTTTCTATATTTTGACCAGGAATTTACGGAGGCAAAAGGGGCGCTGGATGCGCTGGAAGCCAATGCTGTGCGACTGTTCTACCTGGGAGCGGGAGTGTTCCTTCTGGTAGGCGCTTTGTTCCTGTTCCTCAATTTCCGTCGGATGGGTCCTGTGATCCGCAGTGCCAGACTTTTGGGTAGATCGGCAAAACATATTGGTATGGAGATTTTTGTGGTTCTCCTGATGCAAATTGGGTGCTCCACCGCCTTAGGCGCTGCTCTAGCTGCAATCCTGTATGACGGCGTTACGCAAAGTGTAATATCCAATGCTCTGGCACTTCAACCCATAGCTTTGGCAAAGACCGCTCTGCTTCTGTTTGCGATACTTTTGTTAACTGGCTCCTGTTGGACGGCACTGGCTGCAAGCCGAAATCTGATGAGGAGGAAATAAACGAAAAGGAGTATATCGCTATGCTTTGGAATAATAGCAGCGCACTGGTTTGTGTAACCTGGAAAGCTATGTGGCGGCGCTGGGTTGCCGGTATGCTTCTGATTGCCGTGGCGGCAATGGGAGCCTGTGGGGCCGTGGTTCTGGAAAATCTGACCCTCCGTCAGGAAAAGGCGCTGGAAAGCACTATTTCAAACACCGCCATTACCTGCATCGTAACAAATGCCAGGGGAACTGATTCTGGAAATCTGCATATGATTTCTGCCTTTGTAGAGATGCTGGAAGGAAAGCGCAGCGCCAGAGGATGCAATTTAGGGGACTATGTGACCAATGTCCGGGCCAAGGCGGAACAATCTCTGGAAGTGCCTGTGGGAGCTTCCCTACGGCGTATCCTCACCCTTGACTCCGATCCGGCACTGAATCCCGTGGAGGGAGCTGTTGTCGAGTTTTACGAGGGATGGACGGAAGAGGTATTTCGCGGACGTGAACAGGTTTGCCTGGTTCCCTCCGGCATGGAAACAGACAATGGCTTGCTTTCCATTTCCGAGGGGCAGAATGAAGCTGTTTCATTAAAAATAATAGGTACGATTACAGAAGGTCCTAGTAATACAATCTACTGCCCATACTTTATGCCCTGGACGGAAGGTACGTCTGTTGCGTTTTTAGCCGATAGCTGTTCCTTTGATATTCAGGACAACAGAAAATTAGAAGAAAGCAAGACGGAGATATACCAATGGTTTGTCCAGCCCAAACTCAGCAATCAGATTGATGGATTGGTGTTTGGCGTCCTGGTTCAAGACGAAACCTTCCAAAAGACACTGAATGAGATACAGGAGAATTTGTCTATGCTGCGGTTGCTGCAACCTGTATTGCTGGTGATGTGCGGATGCATCGGCTTTTTTGCCAGCTATCTGGCGACCAGGGGCAGAACAAAGGAGTTTGCGGTTATGCGGTGCATCGGAATGAGCCGGAGTCGGGTATTTGGGCTAGTGATGATTGAGTTAGCTCTGCTTTCGATCTTCGGAGCACTTTTCGGAATAATTGTGGGATTTCTGGTTGAAGGAAGCTTGAGTTTAAGCGCGCTAATAAAGGCGGTACTGATTACAGGCTTTTTTATCCTGGGTTCTTCCATTGCCGCATTCCGAATTACCGGCGTAAATATCATGAAACTGATGAAGGCGGAGGATTGAATATGAGTAGCTTGATTGCGAAAGAAGTGACTTATGAATACCGAAATGCCGTTCAGACCGTAAAAGCGGTAAACGGCATAACTTGCGAGTTTAAGCAGGGTTTGATGTATGCCATTGTGGGAGTCTCCGGCAGTGGTAAGACCACCTTCCTGTCCTTACTTGCAGGTTTGGATGTTCCAACAAGCGGCAGCATTGCTTTCTACGGAGAATCTACAACAAACATGAATAGGGATGCCTATCGGCTGAATCATGTCTCAGTAATATACCAGAATTTTAATCTCTTTTATCACCTAACGGTGCTGGAAAACGCCGCATATCCACTTTATGTGCGAAAAATGAAAAAACAGAAAGCTGATGCAATAGCAAGGGAAGAACTCCTGAGATTGGGCTTGCAGGAAAGCCAATTCAAGCGGCTGCCAAATATGCTATCAGGCGGCGAACATCAGCGTGTGGCCATTGCCAGGGCTCTGGCTTCCGGCAGTGAGGTCATTTTGGCCGATGAACCCACCGGCAATCTGGACAGTGCCAACAGTCAGAACATCATAGAGATTTTGCGAAGTCTTGCCCACGAGGAAAACCGCTGTGTCATCATTGTTACCCATGATTCAACCGTAGCTGAAGCAGTTGATGTGGTGCTGAAAATGCAGGATGGAAAGATAGTTAATATATTAGAATGAGATATTGGCAGATTATTGTAAATAATGCAAAATTCCGTTCAATTTCCTGTTTGGGAACCGGACGGGATTTTTCGTATGCCCCGGAGACTATCAGCTAATAGTTATAAAGTTTGAAAAGCTAACCCGTTATTAATAGATGGACTGCATCCTATAATTTGGCGTTTTTACAACTTAAATGCAGAGGGTATATGAAAATCAGTGGCAGACCAGTAAGCAAGGCCAATAAAAACTTTAAAAAGATATTCGGTAAAAATTGGCTGGCAAGGGAACGCACTCATTCACAAGCGCGCTAAATATATTGTGATAGTGTAATGGCTCTGGCACAGGGTTTGTAATTCTGGAAAATAGCGACAGTATATTGATAAAATTATTAAACTAGCTATTGATAACTATACAATTTATGGTATTATAAGTGTATTACTATAGTCGAAACAGATGGCAAATATTTAGGCCAAGAGTAATGAAACAAAACTATGTGAGAGACTTATTGTCTACATAAATAATAATCACCTTAATCACTAATTGTTTTATACATAAAAATTAACTAACTTAACATCGCCGGAATATTTTTGAGATATAAGTGGAAAAATTCGGATTTGGTTGCCAAAATTAAACAAGGCATAAAAAATAGTATATGGAGATGCACTAATGAATGAAGTTTTAAATTTGAATATAACTGTATGTTTTAGCAAAAGCTTTACTATGCCCTTAGCTCATTTGCATTATAATTATTTAAAGTTAGTACGCAAGGGAAGCGGATTCCCTTGTTCTATAAGTCCGAGCTGTTAATTATGAAGAACAAATCATATAAAATTAAAAATAGAATTTGGCACGATCCTGAAATTGACATGGTATCATTAATGGATTTAAACCCAGCTTTGGCACGCATGTCCGGCAAAAATCATGATATAAGCCAGAATAACCTTATAAAACTTAAATGTATATACAATCATCTGGGCGTAGAGTCAACCTTTATTTAAAAAGCAAAGCAACAATTATCAATATTCGATAATTGTAACATATCAGTGATATTAATAAACATTAATAAACATTACCTATTGCCGGAATATTATGTATATGTATAGAAACTTCAGGGTTACGGACAAAAGGACACATGCCATATTAATTGCTATCTATGTTAAAACCACTTTGCGGCATGAAAAAATGGCTTAAGCATGACTGTAAAAGCTACCTGAAGGAATGACGGCAGTTATACAGGGAAGGGACTAAATCATTACGAAGAGGAATGAATATTATAGGTGATTTTTTTCATTGGCTATTGAACCATTTTACAATTAAGAAGTTTTTTTATGTCATTAAGATGGCATTGGTATATAACGCGATAATGTATCCAGCCGCCGTCACCGCAGGGATACTTGTTGTCAATAAAATATTTAGAATACTCTAATAAATCATCATAGATAAATTTAATCTGCTTATTATTAAGTCTTAACATTACACTGAAGGCCATAGATTCAGGAAAGATATCACAAATATGCCTGCTCCCCTTTGAGTGTTTAACCCCCCAGCCATATTGATTCCCATATGGAAAGCGGATCTTTGTCTGGGTTCCGAATTCTGATGCGAGGTAATAGTTTAATCCCTTAAATAAACTTGAGCTTGCGCCACAATAGGATGCCATGTCCTCAAATTGAGGAGTTAAGCGTTTATCTAGCATGCGTTCATACATTAATATAACACCTCATCGTGATCCATAATATTAGTATTGAATTATATTCCGCTCAAAGATACTAGCCTTATTCTATATACCTTATTTGTCCTATGTCAAGCGGAAACTAACGATTTTAAATCTATTTTGATTCTTAAACATATTTACTGTATATGGTTATTATATCCTATATCAGTTATCAGTGGTATGGCCGGCGGCGGCTATGCCCCGCTCAAATAATAAATAAAAAATTTATGAGTTATTAAAAGATGATATCTCAATTAGGTTCCCGTCCGGGTCTGCAACATAGCTGGTACGTTGTCCCCAAGGCTCATCCTCAGGTGGGAATACAGGCGTCGCCCCCGCTGCAACGATCCTCTCATACTCTTTATCCACATCGGAGAAAGCCGGCATGCTAAAGGCTAATTCCATAGTGCCGTTTAGTCCCTTTACATATCCATAGCTTCTGGAAGTCATGCTTTCAAAGTCGTGCCTGCTGAACATAATAAGTCGTATACCGTCAGAATAGAGTTCGGCATTCGGACTGCCATTCCATTGTGTTTTCATATGCATTACATCACGGTAGAAGGCTACCATCCTGTTCATATCCGTTACAAATAAGCCGACCGCGTCAAGTTTTAACATTTAAACATTCCTCCACGTAATTAAAGTTGATAATCCGTTGAAACCTAGGCTTCCCTGACTGGGATTCTCAATACGGTTTTCAAACGTTCCACCTTTGTCCTAAGTGGATTTGAAATATAAATCTCATGATGACGGCGTCCAGACGCGAAATCCTCAGCCAGATCATTCAGCTCAATAAAAGAGTTTATTTGCTTAATCGTGGCCGGCTCATCGTCATAGCTGCCAAGATGCATGCATTGAACGCAAAGCCCCTCAGAATAGGCTTCAAGCCTAGCCTTTGAGGCATCAAGTCCCTTTTTACCTTGAACTTCGCGGCATGCCCAGTCGAATACGTCATAGGTTACGAATTCTGGCTGGCGTATCATGGCTGTCCAGCATAATTTGTCCTTTCGGCTGTAATCAAGTGTACGCGATACGTCCGCTATCGTCCAAAGCCCCTCAAGAGGTGGCATAACATACTCTATATACCCATCTGGAACGCTGTGCTTCATTTTGCTCATCTTGACCGTATATGCTATGGCATATAACAGTTCAACCGCTTGCTTATACTCGCCTTGTTCGGTGTTAGGATCTCCCTGTCCGTCTATCATAATAAAATTCATCTGTGGGACCAATACCTTCAACGGCTTGTTCTTAGGCAGATATAAATCCATGTACTCCTTTTTATAATCAAGTTTTTCCAAACTGAGTCCCTCCTCATATGTTTTCTATAGAATATCACGGTCTTATGGACAGCTATATGTCATGTTTTTCATATTGAACAGTATTTTTTTGAAAGATCCATGATTTCATCCCTAATGAGATTCGGGTTCTATAAGCTCGATTTTATCTCCGAACGAAAAAATCTATCCAATCAAATTTTACTTGTCCATAAAGCTAAACTGAAATAAAAGCTTGCCATCTTGACGTTCGTAAAAACAGTTTGCGCCAAACTCTTCAATAAGCCGCGATTTCATCTTTGGATGTACGATAGCGACAGCATGTATAGAAGAACCACCAAAGTGTAGTTTGTTCATTCTATTTAACTTAAATAGCCGGAAATCGTTTCTTTTAAGGTAATATCCACTGGAAAACCAGAAGATAGGGTTCTAAAGTTCGGCTGCTATCGCCGGCTGGCGCATAATAGTCAAATCGGATTTTTAGTCTGTCGTTAATAGCCCTTTGTATTAGGTCAATTTTAGGGGCCAGCGAAAGCTTGTACCATTACAAGAGGTCAACCATGATACTGCGCCCGTTCAATAGAGACGCCGTCTGTCCGGCTGACAGTTTCCCCATAAGCTGTTGATACCTGTTGGTATTTGCTATGCTGGCCCTGCAGACCCGTTAATAGCGCCTGTAAGTCGCTAGAGGTCAAAAGGGTTTTATTAATTGCATAGCCCTCCATTATGGATATGCCGCCATTCCTTCATCTGATTGTTACGAGGGGAATGCCAGTCCTGCAGATAGCTTCCATGTCGCGGTTTATGGTTCTCCGCGATACTTCAAGCGCTCCGGAAGCTCGGGGGCTGTGATGGTTTCCCTTTGCAGAGAAGAGCTAAGATTCCTATTAGTCGGTCTAACTTTATGATGGCCGCCTCCGTTTCCTGATATCATTATAACTTAAAACCACTGTTTATGGGTGTATTTTTAATTTAAAAAGGCCAATTACTTTACGCATTTTATATAAAAAGGGCTGTTTCAGCTGAAATGCCGACGGTCCACTCTGTTTTTGGGTAAATTATCTGGCAAGTACACGTTCCGGTTCGAAGGGCGTTTAATGTAAAATTGTTACATTTATGTAACGGACGATGCTTTGTCGGGTTGTTGTTTAAGTTATTAAAAGCGGCTCCTTTTAATGTTATTAAGCATTATTGGAGCAGCCATATCAGAGGAAGGCCTTAATTAAGTCGTTTTTCAGGACGAGCCCGTTATAGTAGAAGAGGATATAGACTTACGCAGGACATATGAAAAGCACTTCATAAGGAGCGATGGAATAGCATGGCGATAGAATGCAACAAACCCTTACATAATGGGAAAAACAGCTATACAAAAGCCCTTGAGTTTTCAAAGGCTTTAGTTATCTGAGGAGTACGAAAAAACACTTTTTGGTGTATAATCTTAAACTTTTTAAAATATTGAAGGTCTTCGATTTAGCATTCCAATAACCGGATATAATGATTAGCCTCACGTAACACATGGTCGGCAAGGAGCGGCAGAATGATTGAACGGATTTTGCATTGCTGAATGCCCTGCGTGCCTGCCAACTTGAAATCCCTGAATTTTATGGTTTCTTGCAAAGAATTAGACGTCAACGTTTGACTGTGGGCTCTACAGCAGGTATCCAATAATGTGGAATATTCCTTAGCAAACTCGTCTGCTGAATTGAATAACTCTACTTCTGACGGATCTAAAAGTCCACGTATAAACATGGCGTGCTCCATCATGATCCTATTCCAAAAGCATTCGGTCTCTTTCATTGATATGTCTGTCAAATCACCTTTATTTTCAAGTATCCTAACATAGTCACGATATAACTTTGCTTCCCTGGTGATATGCTCAATCAGCAGAGGATAATTCATAGTGAACATCCCGCAGCGCAAAACATTTTTTAAAATGCTTTCTTTAAAAGAAATTAGTCCATTCAACAGTCCGATTGCCGTCCGATTGAGTTCCTGTATCTGTTGACGCTCTACTCTATTACCATCTTGGCAACAATCGCTGATTAAGCGCAATTCTTTAGCGGTTATTTCATTATTGATTGAGATACCTGTAAAGCACTCTGTCTGTTTTTCTGCTAAAGCTGTAAAATTCGTGACCAGTTCCCCAGAATTTAGAACCTTCTTACTTATAATCCCGTTACTGAGCGATACAGCCTGACACAGCAACCTGTCAAATTCTTTTTTAAAAAACTCTGCCTTGTCTGAGAAAGATTCATTAACAGGAGTAAAACCCGCCTTTAAAAATAAGGAATGTTCTTTCATTATGCGACCAAAAAACAGATGCAACTCCAGAGACTTCACTACATAACTGTCAGTATGCATATTTCCCTCCATTAAATTAAAATGTAATTACTACAATATATGTAAATTCTGAATGTAGTGTTCCTGCTTACCTGCGCTGAAATAGTAAAAAAGACTGATAAAGAATCCATACGGCTAGAAAAAAATCACTTACTTTTGTAATCATTACCGCAATTTAAAAAGTTTTCACAAAAAATGCGATCTTATAGCTTTAATAAAACACAAAACCCCTGAAAAATCAAGGGCTTTTGCTTAAAGTAAAGACCAATTCTGATACCAAGTGAAAGGTTCTCCGACCTTTCGTTAAAAGGTGTGCCTATCGTTAAAAGGTACACCTTTTGTTGTTTGTGTAGAACTGGAATTCTCGGCTGGAAATTGGTCGAGGGGTGTTCCAACCGCAAATACACCAGCGAGGCAGTTGTAGCCGCCACCGTTGAGGGTGCAGGCTATGACCCCTACGAGCGAAAGGTCATAGGTGTGACCGCAATGCAGAAGATGCTCAGCAAATCCCGCTTTGAGGAACTTTTCGCTCCCTACATTGAAAAGCCGCAAGGCAAACCCACGCTCGTGCCGGAGAGTGATAAAAGACCGGCAATGAATACCGCAAAAAATGATTTTATGGAGGAATTTTAATATGTCTAACACTGCAAACAGAGTCACCACTCCCATGAAGGGTTATCACCGGTCCCGACACCCGGTGGTCATATGCCAATGTCTGGGAGCCAAAGTCCATCAACGTCGGAGCAGCCAAGTACAGTGTCAGCCTCATCATCCCCAAGTCCGACACCAAGACTGTCGCAAAGATCAAGGCGGCAATCGTTCTGAATAATATTGCCTTTGCGCGGGCAAATATGAAGATGAATATCTATGACCAGGCTGTTTTGGAAGGAGTTGCCACCTCATTTTCCCAGACGGAGGAAATCATTGAAAACGGCAAAGTCACCGGTATAACGGCGACGGACGTCCAGAAAATTAAACCTGAAACACGCATGGGAGTTCATTCTGGACAAGGATGTTGTTGCCAGCCGTTCTGACTACTATATGCTCAGTCACATCGCACGGATTGTCAACGAAGGCTTCTTCGCAGAAGGCGGTCGAATTCGCGGTGTTCCCGTTACAATCGGCGGTTATTCTTATGTCCCTCCGCTTCCGAATGAACTGGATGTAAAAGACCTCATTCGTGAAATCACAGAAGAACAAGACGAAGCGATCAACATTGCCATCAAGCTATGCCTGTACTGCATGAAAACGCAAATCTTCCTGGATGGGAATAAACGAGCCTCTGTCATTTTCGCAAACCACTATCTCGTTGCTCACGGTGGCGGGTTCCTGGTTATCCCTGAAAAGGATGTACCTGAATTCAAGAGACTGCTGGTAAAGTTCTATGAGGGCGAGGGTATTTCTATTATTGCCGCTTTCATGAAGCAGCGCTGCTGGAAGACGATGCAAAACTAAACGCATTTACATTGGGGAACAAATTTGATTTTATTAGTCAAATTTGTTCCCCAAAACTATATCAACAGTTAGAGTCGAGAAATCGGCTCTTTTAATATGCCCGGAAAGGAGACGGTTTGGTGATTCCTGTACTCTATAAGGCGAACGCCACCAATTTTACCACCTTCGGTATCGGCGTTCTGAAGGACTGTACCTCCTGAGAGGTCACGGAAGAACGCAACGGCGCCTATGAGTGTCAATTCGAATAGCACATTGGACCTATAGCTAATATAATTATAAACAAGCAGTCTAAATGGTACAATGAAATCATGAATAATATTACCACCAACAAACTAAAACAGCAATCGCTTATTATAGATACTCCAGCCACCGACAGGGGGAGCAGTCGATTAAGGGGCAGCGCGCCGCGGCCGAACATGAAAAATCACTGAAAGATAATCTGCAAGGTGGAAAATGCTTAAACAACATAGTGCTGTTCGGAATAGTAATCTATCGGGATTAAGATTGATTCCAACAAAAAAAGCTGGGGAGGGTATTACACCTTCCCCGGTAATTCTATGACAAATCCGAACACATGCCTCACAAAAAACAAGGTGTTCGGATTTGCACTGTTTGGTGGGGATGGAGGGGCTCGAACCCCCGAAACTGTATATTCTACTTAACAATAATGAATAATGATACATAAATACATCTAAGCAAAACGTTAAACTTAGACAGTTCACTCGCGTTTCCATACTTTTGATATAAACTGCTTATGCAAATTGATAAACCATTATACATAGTAGTTAATCACGAGTGCGGTAAAAAGTGCGGTCCAGGACCGCGCCGAACGCAGCGTCCACATAGTCTGCCATACGATCCATGTCGCCATCCAGCTCGTGCCCGTACACACCATAGGTATCCATATCCTTAGAATGACCGACCTGCCCTTTTAGTAGCGCTTCGGGCGTCTCCTTGTTAACTGACACAAAGGTATGCCTCAGCTCATATGGCGATATATAATTAATGCCATTGTAGTTGCAATACAATCTCCATCTATCACGAAGATGAGCCTCGGCTACAAATTGTCCATCTGGTTTGCAAAATACATAAGGCGATATAACGCCGGCCGACTTAAGCACTGAACGCTGATTGTCCAAAATTGCACGAGTTAATTTGTTTAAACGAAATTTCCGTTGAGCATTTTTATTTTTCCCTTCCGTTAATTCTCCAAATATATTAATGCTTTTTTTGATCATTACGATATCGTTAACTATGTCGCTCCATTTTAAGGCTATCAGCTCGCCTGGCCTTAGTCCGCTGGCCACCAGAAACCTGTATGCGTTGATATACCAATCATGTTTTATAACAGTTCGCCATTTGGTCTTATCGTTCGAAAACAGGACGCGTAAATCGTCCGGTTGAAGTATCCGTTTTTCACCGCGCTTGGCTCCACGGGGTATGCTTAAATCCTCCGGACGCAGATTAGTGTATCCGCTTTTGCGGCAGAACTTAACAAAGCCTACGATCACGCCGCGTATATTGCTAAGCGTCTTAGCGGATCTGCCGCCCTTGAACGCGGCATGTATTATATCCTGAAGAATCTGTTCGGTTAAATCTTCAATGCGTTTGTTTTCGATAACTGGGCGCAAATGAATTCTCGAAATTGATTCTGATTTTCGCCAATTCGAATAGCTGGTGCTGGCTTTCACATCGTTCAGATACGCGTCAAGTAATACGCCGCACTTTGTATTGCCGCCATTCAGCAGGCCTTCGTCAAGCCATGTATCGGCCTTTCTATGGCATTCCGCTTTGCCGTTACGACCAGGGACAGCCGAATAAAACGATCTGCGTTTTCCATCACGCTGTACATCAATACGCCAGCGCTTACGAGCTTCGTCCCAGCGCGCTTCATTAGTTCTAGTGTGCTTCATTGCGATTTGCTCCTTTTTTAGGTGCGGCCGCCCCTGATGATGGGGCGGTCAAATCATTTATCTCCGTAATTTCAACCCACGCACCCGCATGGGATGCGACGTATTAAATACAAATATAAGACTTATTTCAATCCGCGCCCCCGAGGGGTGACTTAGAAAGAATCAGCGCCCTTAAAGTCGGCGTTAGAACAGATCGCTATGGGTTCCAGTTCTGGTTAACGTAAGAGTTAGAATCTCATTTTCTATTTTATAGATTAATAACCAATCGGGGGCAATGTGGCACTCCCTATGGCCTTCGTAGCCGCCCAAAAGTCTATGATCCTTATATTTTGGCGGCAGCGGCTGCTCATTGCATAAAATCTCCAGCTCCTCTTGAAAAAGGTTA
The DNA here is from genome assembly GCA_900547135.1 of uncultured Eubacteriales bacterium. Classification (GTDB taxonomy): domain Bacteria; phylum Bacillota; class Clostridia; order Christensenellales; family CAG-138; genus UMGS946. The sequence continues at coordinate 13,625 of URFJ01000030.1, forward strand.
GGGTTATAACCTCTTTTAATAACAGTTTTAAAATCCTTTTTGAACTTTGACGAATACCTTATTTCAAGCATTTAAGTCCTCCATCAATTCCGCTACGCTGTGAAATGACTTGCTGAGGTTGCGCCCATGGTTTACGTCATCAATCGCCGCCAAGGTTTCAGGATTAGGAATGCTAAGTGCAATTTCAAACGGCATGCCTTGTTGGCGCACCATAGTCTTTGCGAAAATATTAAACGCCGTAGTCATATTCATACCGAGTTCATTACATAAATAATCAAATTGCTTTTTTAAATTTTCGTCCATTCGGATATTGATATTTGTTTGAGCCATGATAAACTCCTTTCTGTTTATTATCTATAGTATGCCACTTTTTATTTATGTTGTCAACATGATATAAATAAATTTATTGACATTTTTGGTTCGCGCGCTCGCATGTTTTATGCGCAAACTACATAATATTACCAGCGTTACCTTTTGTCGATTTTTAGGATATATAGCTATAAAAGGCATTTCAACTCCAGAATTCTAAGGATTGAAAGGAGAATATCATGTCACATCGCAGTCACAGTAAGCACTCTCCGTAACTCTAACCGCCTAACTCCAATATTTATTTTAGATCAAAGACGCAAACATCTTTTCCGCCCTCAATTATCTTAAGCTAAGAGCAGGGCGGCTAACGTTTTCATGATGTGTTTCATAAAATTTTCCTCACTATATGTATTATTGTAACACGTTACAACTACACAATAGCATATACGACCGCATTTATCAATATGCAATGAGGGCAAATATATAAATAAAGGGCCATTTCGGCCCGATTGGATGTGGTTTATAATCATTTATATTACTAAGGCTATTCGTTATATTTATCTAACATCTTATTTTGAGTTTTTAAAAGCTCTTTAGCCATAATCAATAAATATTCCTGTGTTTCTGGATTAAGGCTTTTAAATATTTCGTTAAATTCTCTAATATGCGGAGAATCTTCCCACATACCCCCTGTACCGTAACGAAGCCACGATTCGTTAACACTGAATGTAGAACATACAAGTTTTACTGTTTTATCAGTAATAACGCTGTTCCCGCATTCCATCATAGAAAGTGATGTTTGAGTCATGCCTAAGTGTTTTGCAAATTCGCTTTGACTTAGGTCTAGTGTTTTTCGAACCTCTCTTAATCTATCGTGCATGTAAATCACCCCTTCTTTCGCTAGAATATCAGAAAATTGAAAAAAGCGCAAGTCTTTTATTAAACTTTTAATAAAAGTACTTGACTTTTGATAAAGTAGTTGATATTATACTATTAAGCCATTGATAAGGAGGCAAGCAAAAATGAATTTGGTACAAGAAGCTACAGAGATTGTAAAAAAGCTGTCAAAGGAAAATCAGTTAAACATGGTCACGTATGCTCGTATTGCATATATAGCTCAAAAGGCAGCTCAGCAGGCAATGGAGCAGCAGGACACCCAGCAATCCACAGCCCAGCAGGCGGGTTAAGGAGGCTTAATGGCGCGTAGGGTCATCTGACAACCCCACGAGGTAGTCAAGGGACACGTTGAAGTATTCGGCTAGGGCGCAAAGGACTTCAATAGAAGCGGCGCGTTCGCCCTTCTCCATGTGAGTTATCGCAGTACGGTTTATTCCGATAGCATTAGCAAGGACGTTTTGAGAAACATTCGAAGCGCTACGGAGTTCTAGCAGCCGTTGGGAAAAAATTTCTTTAGAAAACATAAAAAACCTCTTGACACGTGACTTAAAGACACATATAATAGATACATAAGTGACTGAGAGTCACACAGCAAGAGGAAGGAGGTACGGTGAAAACAATGCTATGGCAGGAACGGATTAACCGCGATTGGACACAGGAATATGTGGCAAAACAAATTGGCGTGTCCCGTACAGCGTTTAATCATATTGAAAACGGCCGACGCAAACCCTCATATGACGTTCTTGTCAAACTATTAGATCTATTTGGGTGCAAAGATCTCCGTCAACTATTTGCGGTAGTTGACGAGACGGAACCCCCTAAACTCTCACCCCCAAAATAACACAGAACTCAAACGAGGTCAAGCAGCATGAACAATGTTAGAACAATAAGGACGGAACAGAAAATCAGTATAAGCGCATTGTCGAAGAAGACGGGTATATCAAGATCGATAATATATCAGCTTGAATACGGCAGGCGTGATGTGCAGATAAGCACGGCACAGAGGATAGCGGCGGCGCTGGGATGCACGTTGAACGATCTGTTTGGTACAGCCCAGCAGGCGAGTTAAGGGGAGAAAGGATTAGTAAAATGATCGAAAAACGCATCTATTCGCAATGGGCTTTTAGCGATAAT
>URFJ01000031.1 GCA_900547135.1 uncultured Eubacteriales bacterium
GGTGGGCCTTCAGGGACTCGAACCCCGGACCAATCGGTTATGAGCCGACCGCTCTGACCAACTGAGCTAAAGGCCCACAGCAATGAACAAAATGGTGACCCCTAGGAGACTCGAACTCCTGTTACCGCCGTGAAAGGGCGGTGTCTTAACCGCTTGACCAAGGGGCCTAAAGTGTGGTCGGGGTGGAGGGATTTGAACCCACGACCCCATGCTCCCAAAGCACGTACGCTACCGAACTGCGCTACACCCCGTTCGCTTGCTTTCGCAATCGCACGCTAATCATTATACATAAGCCCACGAATCTTGTCAACCGTAATTTAAAGACTTTTTTAAATAGTTTTAAGGGCTTTCTACATTATTAAATAAAGAATAAAGCCAAAAATTGTTTAATGATGAATATCACTTTATAACTCTTCTTATCAGCGTATACATAATAACTGAAGGCGACTTGAAATAAGGTTTTTAAGCAGACCGCTTTATTTCTTTATATAGCTCTTTAAGCGTGGTTTTAGATAGTTAAGCTCGAAAGGTATTACATAAACAGCATGCGTTTTTAAACTCAATCCCATTCTTCCCGTTTCTTTATGGATATCATAAGCAGCGAGTTAGCCGTCTCTCTCAACCGTGAAGTGAATGGTGTTACGCGTCCCCCATCAACTGCGACTTCTCATTTGTTAATGTGGTATTCAGAAAGATCAAAGCAATGAAATCCAATCCGTAAAGCATCGCTTTTTGGATAATTATCCGCGCGGCAGAACTCTGTTTTGAGTTATGGCAGCAACAACCATATTGAAACTTTGCCTTATACCGTATTCATATGCTTTCAAAGAAGCTGGAACAATCGGCGCCCCTTGTGAAGCTTTGGAATTACACAAACGTTTAAAAGCAAAAAGCATAGTATCCGCGCGGTTTTGCACCATTTCATGGTTTGTTATTCTTATTTTACAGGTTCCATTCCCTTGTAAAGAGTGAGTTAGTAAATCTCGGAGGCATTTAATGCATAAATCTGCGATCTATAAAATTTACAATAAATATACTGATTGATGAAAAATTGCTTTACTTGCAAACTCTCCTTGGCTAACGTATAATTGATTTGAGCATAAGAAAACAGAGAGGCTTAAGTATATGCCCTTACTGGTTCTCTAAATTATAAGGTTTGAGGTGACATCTTTGTTTGATTTTATAATAGACAGGCTCCAGGGATTTTTATATATACTGCCAGCGTTCATCATTGCGCTTTCCGTCCATGAATGGGCGCATGCGTATACTGCGTATAGGGCTGGCGATATGACCGCTTACAGCATGGGCAGAATGACTCTTAACCCATTAAAGCATATTGACCCGATAGGCTTATTGATGGTGGCAATAGTGGGCTTTGGGTGGGCAAAAGGCGTGCCTGTAAACCCGCGCAACTTTCGAAACCCCAAAAAGGATAATATAATGGTATCCCTTGCTGGAATTATAGCAAATATATCGCTCGCACTGGTCAGCGTGCTCGTTATGGACGCGGTGTTTAAGATCAGCGGGCTTAGCGACTTACATCTAAAAGCAGCATGGAGCTATATCTTTGTGTTTGATAATAAGATAGCAAATATATTAATGTACTTTATGAGCAGTTTTGTCATGATTAATATCGCGCTTGCGGTCTTTAATCTGCTCCCCATTCCGCCGCTTGACGGTTCCCACCTTTTAGAGGGATTCATACTGCGTAATTTTGGCCCCACGGCTTTAATGACGCTGAACCGTTATGGAACTATGATTTTGATTATCGTTTTGCTTATACTTAATTATACGGGGATATTCAGCATATTGGTAGACGGTATTTTTAACGCAATTACATCTGTATTCGCCGCATTCTACGGATTGTTCTAAGAATGGACTATAAAATTCATTTAAAGCAGTTTGAGGGGCCGCTGGATCTTCTGCTGCACCTCACTGAGAAGGCTGAGGTCGATATTAAGGATATCTTTGTATCCGAAATAACGTCGCAATATTTGAGGTACATGGATGATATAGATGGTCTTGATATGGATACGGCGAGCGAATTCCTTGCCACCGCGGCAACGCTTGTGTATATTAAGTCGAAAACGTTGCTTCCACGTCCGTCGGCCGCCGTTAATGATGAGGATGACGATACGGAGGCAGAATTTATCATCCGCCTACAGGAGTACAAGCAGTTTAAGGCAATAAGCAAAAGGCTGTCAGAGCTACATGAGGAAGCATCATTGATTATCAGCCGCAACAGAGAGGAATTCCCGCTGCCGGCTCCCGAAATAATATTGAAAACAGGTAGCGTTAATGCATTATATGAAGCTTTTAAGGCATTGCTGGCCCGTGCAGGGAACGAAGACGAAGAGGATAACAGGACGCACAGCGTAAGCTATGATGAATTTACGATTGAAGCTATGATGAAGCGTTTGAGAGCAAAGCTCTTAAATAGCAAGAAAATTGCTTTTGAAGACTGCTTTGACAAAAACGCGGCGAAGATGGAAATAATAGTAACCTTTATGGCCATGCTTGCTATGGCTGTTCATGGGGAGCTGCATTTTGCGCAGAGCCGTCCTTATGCGCCTATTATGCTGTATGCACTTGACTTGAGGCAGCATGATGTCAACTATTTAGACGATTATGATGAAGGGAGGCTGTAACCTTGGACGATAAGGAATTGTTTGGGCGCATTGAGTGCCTTTTGTTCATTTCGGGAGATCCTGTTTATATCTGCGATCTAAGGCAGACTTTGGATTTAACGGAGCTTGAGATACGCATGCTGTTATTTAAGATGCAATCTGAATATGCCAGCCAGCAGCGCGGCGTGATGATCTACATCACAGATGAAACGGTTCAGATGGTGTCAAACCCAAGTTATTCTGAATTTGTTGGTAGATTTTATTCGCCTCCTCAGGAAAAAGCGCTTTCCCAGTCGATGCTTGAAACCCTTGCGATAATAGCATATAAGCAGCCTGCAACCAGGGCTGAAGTGGAGGCTATAAGGGGGGTGCGCTGCGAATATGCTGTTAGCCAGCTGTTAAAGCAGAAGCTAATAGAGGAAAAGGGCAGGAGGGATACGATAGGGCGTCCTGTACTCTTTGGTACAACGGATGCTTTCTTACGTCTATTTGGTCTTAATTCCATATGCGGCCTTCCCGATTATTCGGAGTTTGCGGAGAGGATAGGGGATGTTTCCGAAGGGGAGCAGGGCATTGAAAATACATAGGACAATATTTGATTAAACAAAAAAAGCCATTTCCATTTTTATCAAATATTTTTTCATTAATATGGGAAACATAAATTTGCGGTTAGCGGTAAACCCGAAGTTATAACCGCTGGAGGGAAAATGTATGTGCTGTTGGCACTCATGCCTATAGCTGCACTTATATGCGGGTTGCTATATCCGGTAAAAATAGATGTTGATCTATGCCTGCGTGGATCGATATGCAGGATCTATGTTGACATACGTTTTTTTTATAGAATTATCAAAAAAACCATGATTATAAAACTTAAATTTACCGCCTTAGACGGGTTAAGAATCATGCTGTTCAGGCAAAACGGCTCATTTAGCATGATCTTTCCTAAAAAACGCAAGAAGCGCAGAACCGCAATAACATGGTTGTTTGACAACATGAAGTGGCTTAAATTAAAAAAGTTCGATGTTACAGGCACGGTCGGCATAGCTGACAACGCATTCTATACGGTGATGCTTACCGGGCTTCTCAGAAGCGTTTTAGATAATGCCGCGCGCATACTTCTGCCCGCTGTCGGCAAAGACGCAATTAAAATAGGAATCATGCCGGTGTTCAATAAAAACGCGTTCAGGATAAACATGGAAGGCATATTAATCATAAGTTTGCTTCAAATTATAGGTGTCTATTTTAAAAACAAAGTAAGGAAAGGCAGGAAAAGATATGCATCCCATTGAAAACATAATGCAAACGTCCATGACGCAGATCAAGAACATGGTGGATGTTAACACCATTGTAGGCTCCCCAATAATGACCGAGGGGGAAACTATGGTTCTGCCGGTATCAAAGGTTTCGCTCGGCTTTTTATCAGGCGGAGGCGAGTATGGGGCGAAATCCCCTGTAAAGCAAAGCGGTGCGTCAATGGATTCACAACAGGATGGAAGGTATCCCTTTGCCGGAACGGCAGTTGCGGGAATGTGTCTTACGCCGATGGCTTTTTTAACGGTAAACTCGGGCGACGTTAATGTCCTTCCGGTACACTATGAATGCACTGTTGACAGGGTGATTGAAAAAGTGCCCCAGCTTTTGTGCTCGATACGTTCAATGTTTAAGGAATGCTGCAATGATACTAACAAACAAAACGGCCAGCAAAACAGTCAGGATAATGAGGCGGGTAACGAATAACATGCAAAAGCGCTGGATTGCAAGCATATTAACCATATCATTGTTTGCCGTGCTGTCGCCGGCCATGGCAATGGCGGAGAAGGCGGAGCCGTCTATAGAATCCCAATCCGCCATTCTTATTGAACAAAGTACTGGAAAGGTACTCTTTGGGGAAAACGCTCATCAGCGGCTTCCGATGGCAAGCACAACCAAGATAATGACAGCCCTGATAGCTATTGAAAAAGGCAACCTTGACGATATTGTCACCACGGCGTCCGAGGCCTACGGCGTTGAAGGGTCGAGCATGTATATCCAGAAAAATGAGAAACTCAGTTTGAAGGATCTGATTTATGGGCTTATGCTTAACTCCGGAAATGATGCCGCAATAGCAATTGCGATACATATCGGAGGTTCTATAGAAGGATTCGCGGATCTAATGAATGAACGCGCTCTAAGCCTAGGATTGACAAATACGCATTTTGTTACGCCAAATGGCCTCCATGACCCGGAGCACTATACAAGTGCGTTTGATCTTGCGGCAATAGCCAGAGAAGCTATGAATAATGAAACGTTCAGGGAAATCGCGGCTACACCGTATTACTGCACGGAAACAGGTAATGTAAAACGTACGCTGAAAAGCAAAAACAAGATACTATGGCAGTATGAGGGTGGAAATGGCATAAAAACAGGATATACCGAAGCCGCTGGAAAGTGTTTGGTATTTTCCGCAGAAAGAGCGGATATGGAGCTGATAGGCGTGGTGCTTAATTCCCCCGATATCTTTCCTGAATCAATGAATATGCTGGACTATGGGTTTGAGGCGTTTAGCATGTCGCGGATGGTAAAAGCCGGAGAACTGGTTGCCAGAGTCAAGGTGAACAAGGGCTCTAAAGGTCTGGTTGCCGTTACGGCAGGCAAGGATATAGTTGTGCCGATAAAAATTGAGGAGGGGGCCCTGCTTAAAACAAGGGTTGTAATACCTCGGCAGATCGATGCGCCGATAGAAAAGGGCGCCGAATTAGGAACGCTGGAATTATGGGACGGGACCAGGTTAGCAGCCTCGGAACCCCTTGTGGCAATGGAGAATATAGACTCATGGGGGTTAGAGGATTACTTTAATATGCTTTTAGGGGTCTTGACGGGAAGGTAGAATTGAGTTAATCTGCAAGCAGTATTAACAACCGGAGGCTGCGGATGAGATTGCAGAAGTATATGGCTGACGCGGGTGTGGCGTCAAGACGGAAGTGTGAAGAAATAATATCCCAAGGCAGGGTTAGTGTCAATGGCCGCGTTGCGGCCATTGGCTTGTGCGTCGAACCTGATAAAGATAAGATTTTACTTGACGGAGCTCCTTTATATAGAGAGGAGCAAAAAGTAACTATAATGTTCAACAAGCCCAGAGGAATGGTGTGTACGGCGAGAGATCCTGAAGGCAGGCATACCGTAATGAATGTCTTTAAAGATCTTCCATATAGGCTATACAATGTTGGAAGGCTGGATATTGACTCGGAGGGCTTGATACTGGTAACAAACGACGGCGAGCTGGCCAATGGCATAATGCATCCGAGCCGAATGATAGACAAGACATACAGGGTGGTCTGTAGCGGAATAATAAGCGATGGAGAGAGGAAAACGCTTGAGGAGGGGGTGCTGTTGGAAGATGGAATCACTTCTCCGGCACGCGTTGATGGAGTAAGGGAGCTTAATGAGGAAAACACAGAACTTTATATTACCATTCATGAGGGGAGAAACCGTCAAGTAAGGCGGATGCTTGCCGCTATAGGACATAAAACCTTAAGATTGCGGAGGGTAAGGCTTGGCAACCTGCGTTTGGGAGGGCTAAAAAGCGGTGATTGGAGATATCTAACGCGGGAGGAAGTTGAAGCCCTTAGCAAGCTTGTTTTAAATGATTAAATATATAATTTTTATGTTTGCATTTAGGCAGGAGCAAAGGAGATAATGACGAATAATAGATAATTGGGAAAGGATGCGATATCCGCCTATTTTAATAAAAATACAATAGCTCAGGAGGGACCCTATATATGGGACGCGTAATTATGAGCGTATTTTACGGCGTAATTGCCAGATCCAGTATTGGCGGCAACCCGTGGCTGGTTACATTATTGGGCATAGCCACAGTTTTTATTGGGTTGGTAGCGCTAATATTGTTGGTAAAGCTTATGGGAGCGGCGGTAAAGGATAAAAAAACAAGGGCTGGCGCGGTTATTGAAAAAAATGAGCCGTCTTTGAAAGGTAACGAGTTGCCCGCCGGCCCGCAGAGGCGCGAAGTTATAGCAGCGATATCGGCCGCGCTGGCGGTATATATGGGGACGGATATGTCCGGTCTGCGCATACGCTCAATCAAGCGTGTGTAATAGGCCGGTTTTTTCTGTGATAAAAGGAGGATATTAAAAATGCGTAAGTTTACAGTAAACGTAAACGGAACCAAATATGAGGTAGAGGTTGAGGAGTTCGCCCCAGGCAGCAAGGCGCCAGAAAGCAAGCCCGCTGCTGAACCTTTAAAAGCGTACGCGCCGTCAAAATCGGAGTCGTCAACGCCGGTTGCTGGAGGCAAGGAGAGCATTACGTCGCCAATGCCAGGCACAATAGTCGACGTGCGCGTAAAGAGCGGGGATAATGTGCGCTCCGGCGATGTTTTGGTGGTGTTGGAAGCTATGAAGATGGAAAATGAGATACTTGCTCCGGTAGATGGAAAGGTAATAGACATCAGGGTCGGCAAGGGGGCGTCTGTAGAATCGGGTGAACTTCTGGTTGTAATCGGATGATGCCTTATTACGCTAAATGCATAGAGGGGTAACACATTTATGGAAGCTATAAGTGAATTTTTCTCCGGAACCGGATTTGCATTGCTGTTCCAGGGAGAAAATTGGAAGATGCTAATAATGATAGCTGTAGCGTGCTTTCTTTTGTATCTTGCCATTGTCAAAAAATATGAGCCGCTGCTTCTTTTGCCGATAGCCTTTGGAATGCTTTTGGCAAACCTCCCGGGAGCCGGCCTTCTGGCCCCACCGTCGGAGCTTAACAATAATGTAGGCGGACTGTTGTATTATCTGGACTACGGCGTAAAACTCGGCATATATCCTTCGCTTATATTTCTTGGCGTAGGCGCGATGACCGATTTTGGCCCATTGATTGCAAATCCTAAGAGTTTAATATTGGGAGCGGCCGCTCAAATAGGTATCTTCCTTGCGTTTTTGCTAGCGCTAGCGCTTGGATTCCCAGCTGAGGCCGCGGCGTCTATAGGAATAATAGGGGGAGCTGACGGCCCTACCACGATATTTACTACCAGCAGACTGTATCCTACGCTGATTGGTACGATAACGATCGCGGCATATTCGTATATGGCGCTGGTTCCGGTAATTCAGCCTCCGATCATGAAACTGATTACAACCAAAAAAGAACGCCGGATAGTGATGAAGCAGCTTCGTCCGGTTTCTAAAAAGGAAAAGATAATATTTCCTATAATGGTTACAATATTTGTTGTGCTGCTGCTGCCTAGCGCGGCTTCCCTAATCGGCTTGCTGATGCTGGGAAACCTGCTTAGGGAGAGCGGGGTAGTAGATAGGCTTAGCAAAACCGCACAGAACGAGTTGGTAAATATAGTAACGATTTTTCTTGGCGTATGCGTTGGTTCCAAAGCGAGCGCGGATGTTTTCCTTCAGTGGGACACCCTGCGGATAATGCTGATAGGCGTATTCGCGTTCATATGCAGTACTGCGGGCGGCGTAATAATAGCCAAGATAATGAACCTCTTCCTGAAGGAAAAGGTAAACCCGCTCATAGGTTCGGCCGGTGTTTCAGCCGTGCCAATGGCGGCTAGGGTTTCGCAGACCGTAGGTCAGAAGGAAAACCCGGGGAACTTCCTTCTCATGCACGCTATGGGGCCAAACGTCGCGGGTGTTATTGGATCCGCTATAGCGGCGGGCGTATTCCTGTCGATATTTAGCTGACCATGTCCATAAGGAGGTCTTAACATGACACAGAAAAATGATAAGCCGGCCAATAGCAAGAATAAGCTTATGATAACCGATACAATCCTAAGGGACGCTCATCAGTCGTTGGCCGCTACGCGAATGCGGATTGACGAGATGCTCCCCGCATGTGAACTGCTGGATAGTATAGGATACTGGTCTTTGGAGTGCTGGGGCGGGGCGACCTTTGACAGCTGCCTTAGGTTCTTGAATGAGGACCCGTGGGAGCGTTTGAGGACTCTGAAGAAACATCTTCCGAATACTAAGCTTCAGATGCTTTTCCGAGGTCAGAATATCCTTGGCTATAAACATTATGCGGACGATATCGTTGAAAAGTTTTGCGAGAGGGCCATAGAAAATGGAATCGACGTAATCAGGATATTCGACGCTCTCAACGATATAAGGAACCTTGAATCAGCAATAAAATTCACAAAAAAATACGGCGGAATATGCGAGCCGGCCATAAGCTATACCATAAGCCCCGTCCATAATGAAGATTACTTTGTCAAGCTTGCAAAGGACCTAGTGAATATGGGTGCTGATGTTATATGTATTAAGGATATGGCAAACCTATTGCTCCCATTTGACGCATATTCGCTTGTAAAGCGTCTAAAGTCGGAGATAAGCGTGCCAATTCATTTGCACACGCATAATACTGCGGGAACCGGAGATATGACCTATCTTATGGCGGTGGAGGCGGGGGTAGACATAGTTGACTGTGCGCTTTCCGCAATGGGCAACGGCACCTCGCAGCCGGCTACAGAGCCGTTGGTAGCCGCCCTTAGGAATACAGATCATGACACTGGGCTTGACCTAACCAAGCTAGCGCAGGCTTCAAAGTATTTTTTGGGCGTGGCGGAGCGGCTTAAAAAGGATGGCTTCTTAAATGAGAAGGCAATGAGGGTGGATACCAATATTCTCATGTATCAGGTTCCCGGCGGAATGCTATCAAACCTCATTTCACAGCTTAAGCAGGCTAATGCCGAGGATAGATACTACGATGTTTTGGAGGAATTTCCGCGGGTACGCAAAGACTTTGGCTATCCGCCGCTTGTTACGCCGACAAGCCAGATAGTTGGCACGCAGGCCGTGCTCAATGTGATCTCCGGGGAGCGTTACAAGATGTTTACGAAGGAGTCAAAGGCTGTCCTTGCCGGTGAATATGGAAAATTGCCCGCTCCGGTAAACGAGGAAGTACGCAAAAAGGCGATAGGAGATAAAAGGGTAATAACCTGCCGCCCAGCGGATCTGCTTGAGCCTGAATTTGAAAAATGCGCAAAGGAGATAGCCGAGTACGCTACCTGCGAAGAGGATGTGCTGAGCTACGCTCTTTTCCCGCAGGTTGCCACAAAGTTTTTTGAGGAGCAAAGATACAAATCCTCCGGAAATCCCAAGGAGGATGAAAGCCCGAAAGAGCTCTATGTAGAAGACCTGACCGAATAAACGGTTACTATTAATTATGGGAGCCGGGTATGTTTAATACCCGGCTTGACTATAATCAGGCATTGTCGGCAACGGGCGGCAAGAGTTTGATAATAAAAACTAAATCTGGTATAATTTTATGAATAATTTTTCTTATGGAGTTTTTAATGCGCATTTTACTTGTTAATGACGATGGGGTTTATTCGCCTGGAATTCGTGCCATAGCAGTCGAATTAATGAACCGGCACGAACTATTCATTGCAGCTCCAGATGTGGAGCGCAGCGGCGCGGGACACTCCTTCACCCTGATGTCACCGCTCAGATGCCGGCGGGTTGATATTGGACACGGTCTTGGCAGCGTACCTACATACGCCGTCAGCGGCACTCCCGTAGACTGCGTAAAGCTGGCAATAGGCAATCTGGGAGCTAGTCCCGACCTTTTGATATCGGGCATAAATATAGGCGCAAATAGGGGCGCTGACGTTATATATTCCGGAACCGTGTCAGCCGCAATCGAGGGCGCTATTCTAGGAATACCTTCCATTGCGGCTTCTATAACCTCGTTTTCCCCAAAGCATCTTGAAGTAGCCGCTGAAGCAGTAAGTAAAATTAGTGAAAGGTTATATGGTAATGGCTTAAACTGCGACTTCGTCGCAAACATAAACGTACCAGATGTAGATAGGACCGGCATAAAGGGGCTAAAGGTGACAAGGCTTGGACGCAGGGAATATGAGCGCGTATATATTGAGCGGCTCGACCCATTCGGAAAGCGCTATTATTGGGTTCCCTCAACGGAGGATTCAAAGCTTGAGGATAGCAGTCAGGACGATGACTGGAGCTGGACCCAGCAGGGATATATAACGATAACCCCATTGACCACCGATTTAACCATGGACTCACGTATATCAGAGATTAGAGCCTCAATGGAGGGAACAGACGTATGAGCGCCGTAGCAGTAATAGGAGGCGGACCAGCGGGAATGCTTGCGGCGGCGGTTGCGGCGGAGAATGGCCACGCCGTAACCCTGTTTGAGAAAAACGAGAAGACAGGCAAAAAGCTTTACCTTACCGGGAAAGGCCGGTGCAATATTACAAACATGGCAGGGACTGAGGAGTTTTTCAGCAACATACCCAAAAACCCAAGATTCATGCACAGCGCGTTCAGCGCGTTTTCAAATCAAGACATAGTGGAATTGCTCAACAGACTAGGCGTAAAAACAAAACTGGAAAGAGGAAACAGGATTTTCCCCGAATCCGATAGATCAAGCGACGTTATCAGAGCCCTTACAAACAATGCGTTGTCATGCGGCGTTAAAATCGAACTTAATTCCCGTATAAAATCAATATGCTTTGATTCAGGTTCATACACACTATCATTTAACGGCGTTGAATCGGCGTTTGACAGAGTGGTAATGGCAACGGGGGGAGCAAGCTATCGAAGCACCGGCTCTACCGGAGACGGATACGAGTTTGCCACAAGCCTGGGCCATAGCGTCAATTTACCAAAACCGGCTCTCATACCACTAAAAACCGAGGAAGAGTGGCCCCGGCAGCTAATGGGTTTAACATTAAAGAATGTTACATTAACCGCCCAAAATGGGAAAAGAGGAATATACTCTGAATTAGGAGAACTGCTGTTTGCGCATTTCGGCGTCACTGGTCCGCTTGTACTGGCGTTAAGCAGCATAATAGCAGATTCGCCGGAGGGTACAAGGTGTTACATAGACCTCAAGCCTGGCCTTGATTCTGAAGAGCTAGACAGGCGTATATTGAGAGATTTTGACAAGTACAGGAACAAGCAGCTTAGAAACGCGCTTGCGGATCTGTTGCCCAAACGCATGATTCCTGTTATCATTGATTTAAGCGGCCTGGGGCAGGAAACATCTGTAGCGGATATCACAAGGGGTCAGAGGATGGCCTTGGTGGATATTATAAAGCGCCTCCCATTTACGGTAAGTGGCACGTTATCCCTCGATGAAGCTATAGTGACCAGAGGCGGGGTCAGCGTTAGGGATATAAACCCGTCCACGATGGAGTCGAAGATCGTTCGCGGCTTGTATTTTGCGGGGGAATTGATCGACGTGGACGCGTTTACGGGCGGCTTCAATCTGCAGATTGCGTTTTCAACCGGCTATCTCGCCGGAAAATCGATAGACTGAACGGAGATATATGCAACAGAAACACTTCAGTATTGCTATAGACGGACCTGCTGGCGCAGGAAAGAGCACTATAGCAAAATCGCTTGCGAAAAGGCTCGGAATAATGCACCTTGATACGGGCGCAATGTATAGGGCTGCCGGTAAGAAGGCGCTTGATCACGGAATTGACCCTGCCGACAGGGACCAGATAGCGCCGATGATTGCCGCAACCGATATCGACGTTGTGTTTAGCGGCGGAGTTCAGCGCGTATATTTAGACGGGGCTGATGTAACAGATAAGATTAGGACGCAGGATGTATCAAAGGCAGCCTCTGATATAGGGACGATACCGGAGGTTAGAGTAAAGCTGGTTGAGCTTCAGCGTGGGATAGCTGAAAGGAACAGCATAATAATGGACGGACGGGATATAGGGTCGTATGTTTTGCCCAGCGCCGAGTTTAAATTTTATGTTACAGCCGATGTGAAGGAACGGGCGAGAAGAAGAATGTTTGATTTAAGGCGTTTCGGGACGGATGAAGGAAGAACGTACGAGGACATAGAGCGTGAAATTGCGGACCGCGACAGGGTGGATTCCACAAGGGAGTTTGCGCCTTTGAAGATGGCGGACGACGCGATTCTTATAGATACTACAAATATGACCGCAGAAGCAGTTATAGACCTGATACTGGACACAATAGGAAGGTAACCGATATATATGCTTTACATTATCCTGAAATACACCATTGGTCCGCTGTTATGGCTGCTATGGAGACCAATGATAATCGGTAAGGAAAACCTTGCTATAAAGGGAAAGGCTGTCTTCGCGTCAAACCATACGTCTATGCTTGATCCAGTGCTTCTGGCCATAGTATCATTTAGAAACATACACTTCATGGCAAAAAAGGAACTGTTTTCAAACAAACTTATAGCGGTGTTGCTGCGTTCGCTGCTTTCCTTCCCTGTCGACAGGAAAAACGCCGATCTTCAATCGCTTAAGCGTGCGATGAAGGTTTTGGATAAGGGAAAAATCTTTGGAATATTTCCAGAGGGCAAGCGCTCAATTACAGGACGAATGGACAGTTTTGAAAAGGGGACGGCATTTCTTGCAGTGCGGTCACGGGCGCCAATAATACCAATATATATTCATCCGGACAGCTTCAGATCGGGAAGGCCCAAGATAGCTGTGGGAACCCCTATTGACATAAATGACATAGCCGTAAACACGAAAAAGTCAACCCTCGTCGACGTTGTAACAGATGAAATTTCGGATTCAATAGATGCGCTTCGCATAGAACTGGAGGCAAAACTTGAAAATAATAGCCGCGAATGAATCAGGATTCTGTTTTGGGGTAGAGCGTGCAGTTAACCTTGCAGTGGACGCGGCGGCCAAGCATGGCAGAGTGTTCACATATGGCGAACTCATGCATAACGAGGATGCGGTAGACGAGCTTAAAGAAAAGGGCATACATCCGATAAACAGTATAGAAGGGCTAAAAGAAGGGGATGTGCTCGTTATACGTTCACATGGCGCGTCTCCTGAAATATACAAATTATGCGAAGAGATGAAGCTTGTAGTAGTTGACGCCACATGCCCATTTGTAATAAGAATACATAAGATAGTGCATGAGCAGTATAAAAAAGGGTACGAAATTGTTATTGCTGGGGAGAAGACACATCCCGAAGCAATAGGTATAAACGGTTGGTGTGAGAACAGCGCATATTTCGTAAAGATGCCGGACGATTTGAACTTGTTGCCGGATGGATTAAGAAAGTTATGCCTGGTAGCGCAGACCACCTTTTCCGTTGAAACTTATAAGGCCATTGCAGAAGGAATGAAGCGGAGGTTTTGTGATGTCAATGTATTTAATACAATATGCGACGTTACAGTAAAACGCCAGAAAGAGGCTGAACGGCTGTCCAAAATATGCGATGCTATGATAGTGATAGGGGGCACTAACAGCTCGAACACAAAAAAACTTGCCGGGATTTGCAAAAAACATGGCAAAAAAGTACATTCCATAGCAAAACCTTGTCAACTTGTACTTGAAAAGTTTGATTGTAATGATATAATAGGTGTTGTTGCAGGCGCGTCAACGCCTCATCGGATGATTAGGGAGGTTATAACCAGAATGAGCGAAATGGAAAAGACGATGGCTGAATGCCCGAAAGAGCAGGTCAGTGAGGTAAAAGCTGAAGATACAGCTACCGTCACAGAACCCACCGCAGCGGAACCCGCTGCATCGACTGAACCTATTGTCACAGAGCCTGACCAGGCTCAGGCCGACACGGCCGAATCCTCGTTCGCCGAAGCGTTTGAGAAAACTCTTGTACGCATAAGAAACGGACAGTTAATTAAGGGTTCCGTGGTTCAGATCGTTGACGGCGAGGTCTGTGTGAATATAGGTTACAAGT
This sequence comes from uncultured Eubacteriales bacterium, assembly GCA_900547135.1. Lineage (GTDB taxonomy): Bacteria > Bacillota > Clostridia > Christensenellales > CAG-138 > UMGS946. The sequence continues at coordinate 14,307 of URFJ01000031.1, forward strand.
CAGACGGGTTCATTCCTCGAAGCGAATTTTCCCATGACGATACCGTGGATCCGGCAGAAACGCTAAAGATTGGCGATGTCATAGAGGTTGAGGTGCTCAAGGTAAACGATGGAGAAGGCAATGTACTGCTTTCCCGTAAAAACGTTGAGAACAAGAGGCTTTGGGATAGGCTTATGCAGGATCCTGATGCTGAGAACAAGATCTATGACGGTATAGGAAAAGAGGTTGTCAAGGGAGGTCTTATAGCCACCATCGACGGCGTTAGGGCGTTTGTTCCCGCATCGCACCTTTCAACCAAATATGTTGAAAGCATACAGGATTTTGTTAAAAAGCCTATTAAGCTGAAGATAATTGAGATTGATCGTAACCGCAAACGAATAGTCGCATCCCATAAGCAGGTGCTTATGGAGGAAGCCGAGCAGGCGAAGAAGGAAAAGTTTGAGACCCTCAAGGCCGGTATGAAGGTAACGGGTACTGTGCGCAGGCTTACTAACTATGGGGCATTTGTGGATATCGGCGGGGTAGACGGCCTTATACACGTTACGGATGTAGCATGGGGAAGGGTTAAAAACCCATCGGACGTGCTTCATTCCGGACAAGAAGTGGAACTGCTGGTGCTTAACGTTGATCCGCAAAAGGGTCGTATTTCCCTAGGGTATAAGCAGCTTCAGCCAAAACCGTGGACAATGGCGGCTGAAAAGTATCCGGTGGGCAGCATTGTCGAAGGCAAGGTAGTACGCATAGTGGATTTCGGAGCGTTTGTAGCCCTTGAGCCTACTATTGACGGACTTATACATATATCGCAGGTTGGCGCAAGGCGCGTACAGAAGGTTGAGGATGAGCTGAACGTAGGCGATATGGTTCGCTGCAAGGTTCTCGAGGTCAATCCTGAGGCCAAGCGCATAAGCCTGAGCCGCCGCGATGTAATACATGAGGATAACCCTGAATTGGTAGCTGAGCTGGCAAAAGAGCGTGAAGAACGGGCCAAGATGGCACGTGAGAGGGCTGACAGAAGGGCTCAGATAGAGCAGCAAAAACAGCAGCAGCCCGCTTCCACCCCGCGCGAGCGTACTGCTCCAGAGCATAAGGAACGCCGCGAACGTCCGTCAGGCGAACCGAGAAACAATGAGCAGAGGCCCGAGCGCGAGCGCCGTCCGCGCCGCGAAGACGCGGATTACGAACTTCCGCCGGTAGAACAGGCCACAACCTCGCTTGCATCCCTGTTTTCAGGTTTTGACGCTGGAGAAGACGAGTAAATCTTTAAAGTAGAATTTGGTTAATAAAAAATAGCCGGTCATTAGATGTGGCGGCATAGGGAAGATTGGCGGATAGCTGCGGCTTACCGCCCTTCTTTGTTTTGTGAGGTTCGGGCCAACGCTCCGGACAAGCAATTTGAGTGTCAATGAAAACAATATGCTGGCCTGCCTGCTTGATTTACAGCAGGAAAGGGTTATGATTATACTGAACATAAGGTTTTTGCATTTACAGAACGAGCAAATAATTATTTGGAGGTGTCAGCGTCATGGATGATGAACTCAAAATCAAAATGTACTCATTTACAGTGGATTGTACAGA
>URFJ01000032.1 GCA_900547135.1 uncultured Eubacteriales bacterium
ATCACCGCGGAGCCTCCGCTCCCGCTCTCAATAACGTCGGGATATATCGTACCCTGTAAGAGAAAGTCAACGTTCCCCAACTTTTTCGCTTCCTCCTCAAATACGCGTATGAATTCGGCGCCTATGATTTTGCGCTTTTCTTCCGGCTCCACAACCCCCTTGAGCTTATTTAAAAACCGTTCGCCCGCGTCTACAGCCACTATGTTAAGCCCCAGCGAATCACGGTAAAAATCCATTACCTCACACGCCTCGTTTTGACGCAGCAAGCCATGATCGACAAATATGCATGTCAGCCTGTCGCCTATAGCCTTGTGAACCAAAACGGATGCTACGGACGAGTCGACCCCGCCGCTGAGTCCGGCAATCACCCTGCCGGCGCCAACCTTTTCGCGGATTTCATCAATCAGCGTTTGGGCGAGGTCCTGCGGGTTCCAGTCGCAGCTCAGGCCACATATATTATTTAAAAAGTTTTTAAAAATAAGTGTTCCCTGTATGGAATGCACCACTTCGGCGTGAAACTGTATTCCATACAGCTTTCTTACATCGTCTGCGATTGCAGCATATTTGCAACTTTTGGTTTGTGCTATCGCATTGAATCCATCAGGAATTCTGGATATGGAGTCGTTATGGCTCATCCACATGGTTCCATTGGTAATTCCTTCAAATAGTGGATGCCTGGAGAGGCAGACGTTGGTATTGCCATACTCCCTTACGGCAGCCTCTCCAACTTCGCCGCCAAAGTGCTTGGCCATGTACTGCATTCCGTAGCATATTCCAAGGACGGGCACGCCAAGGTTAAATATTTCATCCGGACACTTCCGCGAGCCGTCTACGTGCGCGCTGTCCGGGCCTCCGGAGAGTATTATTCCGCTCAGATATTCCCCTCTTATCCTTTCAATGGGGGCATCGTTGGGCAACAATTCACTGAAAACCCCTGCTTCACGCACCCTGCGCGCTATGAGCTGGTTATACTGGGCCCCAAAGTCAAGTACGACAATTCTTTCCTTCATGAATTCCTCCTTGTGTCCTATATAGGCTATTATATTGACATTTTTCCATTACGTTGGTAATTTTAAAATCCGCGCGTTGGCCATGAAATACTCATCGTATGACACTTAATACTTTTAAGCTATACATACAAATGGTTGATCTCAATATGCCTACTGCACCGAGTATAATCGGCGGAGCGTGGACTTATCCACCAATATATTATAAAACAACATAGAGCGGATGGAAAGCTCTATAAATATTGATTACCGCCAATATATACATTATAAGAATTATGCATTAATTTACGATGATCATCAAGTCCGGCTACTGAATATATTATGACCTTTAATAAAAGTAAAGTCAGTTCAGACGTATGGTTTAATTCCATTGCCAAATTAAAAAAACAGGAATAAAATAGGCTGGAGGTGGTTTAAATGGATTTACTAAAAAAATTGGAAAACACGCACATATTCGCAATATTGCGCTCTGTGCCAAATGGAAGGTTGATAGAAGTCGCAAACGCGCTGGTCAATGGAGGAATCAGTACTATTGAGGTTACTTTTGACCAGAGGGGAGACGGCTTTGAAACGGCGCGGGCGATAGAGTCGCTTACGGACAAATTTGGAGATAGGATTGTTGTAGGCGCAGGAACGGTGATGACAAGAGACCAGGCAAAGCTCGCGCATGGCGCTGGAGCAAAGTTCGCTGTCTCACCAAATACGAATGTGGATGTAATCCAATATGTTAAGGAATTGGGCTTGTTCAGCATGCCTGGGGCGCTTACGCCGACAGAGGTAGCGTATGCGTATGGATGTGGCGCCGATATGGTCAAGCTCTTTCCAGCAGGGACTATGGGACCAAAGTATTTTGAAGCGCTGAGAGGACCGATGCCGCATATCCCGCTGGCAGCGGTCGGAGGAATTACGCCATCAAATATAGCGCTGTTTAAGGCGTGTGGCGCGTTGGCATTCGGAATAAGCTCAGGGTTATGCAATCCAGCCTTGATACAACAGGGCCGCTATAATGATATTACGATGAATTGCTTTAATTTTTTTAAAGCACTTAATAATACGCATGCGGATAATCTCGGTTAGGACTTGTTTAGCCGGCAATCTTTGCCCCAAACGGCATAAGGGCAAGTTTCGCCAGTTTAAAAAACTGCAGTCCGAATGGAACACCTACTATAGTTACGCAAAAGATTACGCCGAGAGCGAGCGATTCGATTGCCAGGGCAATGCCGCCAAAGATCAGCCATAGTATGTTTAATAGAACGGATACAACGCCCCCTCCGTACTGTATGTCCTTACCAAATGGGAAAAAGGCTATTTTAGCAAACTTAAAGCACTGAACGCCAACAGGGATGCCAACTATGGTAATACACCACACCAGCCCTATCGCCGTCCAGCTCATGCCTAATAAAAATCCGCCAAAAACAAACCATATGAGGTTGCCGATAATACGCATATTATAACCCTCCACTATAATTTCATTATAGCATACATGGGATGTGTTTTATATTCGCGATGTTATATAGAGCAGCAAAATTGATGTGTTTACTTTATCAAACTATCAATTTTAACGACGTCTACCCCCGTATAGTAATGCTTAAGGATCTCAATGTGATCCGAACCGTTTTTAGCCATGGCGTTTGCGCCGTGCTGGCTCATGCCTACGCCATGGCCAAACCCCTTTGTCTTTATTACGACATTGCCGTCTGTAAAGCTAAATGTGAAATTAGCGCTGTACAAGGAAAATATCGAACGCAATTCCTTGCCGGATATCTTTACGTTGCCAAGGCGAACGAACTCAACCCTCCCGCTTTCGTATCGGCTCAGCACCTCAACCTGGGACTTGAGCTTGCCTGCTTTTAGTCCGGCCTTTGGATAAACCGAATTTACCTTTTTAGCAAATTTGCTGTTTGAGAACTCGACAGTAGCTGTAAATCTGGAAGCGTTATCTTCGCCAGGGCTTGATACTCCGACAAGATAGGGCTTAGCCTGGGAAAACACGTTTTGCGAATCCTCGGTAGCGCCTCCCGACGTCGAATGATACAGCGCTTCTATGGGCCGCCCTTCATAAATGGCTACTTCTCCTGCGCAGCCCATTACGGCTTCCTTTATCTTCTGAAAATATTTATCATAATTGTTTCCCCAGTTGGCGTGCATATTTGAGTCGGAAGTCCAGGCCTGGCAGCAGTTGCTGTCAGTGCATACCTCGGCTTCCGAGCCGCAGGGAGCGCCGTCGAATACGTTCATCCGCTGTGCGGCAAACGTCCGCGCCGCCACAGCCTGTGCCCTTAGCGCCTCGAGTTCAAAGGATGCAGGCATTTCGGCCGCAACAACACCGATGATGTACTCTTCAAGCTCCATCTCTTCAACTTTGCCGCTTTGATGCTTGTATACCTTAATATAGCGTGGCTTACTGGCTGAGTCACCCTTGTCCAAAATTAAACGGGGCTCGTAGCTGTCCTCGCCATCGGCGTCCGAAGCATAGAAACATCCTCGTGCTAATAAAACAACGAAGCTTATGATTACGACTATTAAAATAAGCCGTCTGATGTCCAATCTCCATTTCATATAACATTATTATGTCTTACTTTAAATGTAAATGAATTGAATTTGATAAAATGGTGCTGTATAATAAAAGGGAACGAAAGCCCGCTTACCTAACGTATTGGAGGAAAACCCATGAATGAGGGCAAAGCTTGCCAAATTAACGGAGGAGACAAGACTGCTTTAAGAGATTATCTCGCCGCCAATGCAAAGGCGGTTTTTAACCACGCCTACTCAATACTTGGAGACCGTGATAAGGCCATGAGGGTGGTGCAGTCGGTATTTAAGGAGGTTAAAGCACGGGCGGAACAAAGCGCGTGCCCTGAAAATATGGACGAATGGGTTGCTTATCTGACCCAGGAGGAATCCAGGCGCATGCTTGAAAGGGTAAACGAAGCTCAGGTTTCGGCAGAGCGGGAGGAAGTGTCTGATATTGTGAAGGACGGGGGAGAGTGTAAAAGCGACGTTGAAGAAAAGGCAGAGGGGACGGATCGGGTAAAGGTGGAACCCGGCGCGCAGGAGACGGAGCTCGATGGCGAAAAGAAACACAGCCGTCTGCGCGGATTTATGGATACCGCTGTAATAGTTATACTGGCGGCACTTACCCTTGCCGCAATATGGGTGTTGCTCGTCATGCTGATGAAACGTGGGATACTGCCGGATTGGGATATGGGGTTTGCTGATTGGTTTAATGATAATATCTTCAATCTGTTTTAGCGGCTATAGTCTAATCTTGTTTTGAAGGGAGAATGAAAGATGGAAGCAATACTTGCATATTTATCTGGTTGGAGCGTAGCGGCTGTAATATGTCTCGTAGTCGGGTTGGCCCTGCTGATAGCTGAGATGTTCATGCCTGGCTTTGGATTGTTTGGCGCTCTTGGAATTATTACATTGATAGCGTCTATTGTATTGAGCGCAAATACGTTTACCCATGCGCTGATTACCCTTTTGATCATCATATTATTGGTGGGGCTTGCTGCGGTAATTGTATTCAGGTCGATAGGAAGGGGCAATTTGGCGCGTTCGCCGATTGTACTGAGGAATAATATTGATTACGAGTCCAACGACCTTGGAGAAAAGAGCATGCAGGAGCTTATTGGGCGCAAGGGAGTCTGCCTTACGCCGCTTCGACCATCGGGGAATGCAGATTTTGAAGGAAGGCGTCTTGATGTGGTAACGTCTGGCGAGTTTATTGCCAAAGGATCATACATAAGGATTGAAAGCATAGAGAATCTCAGAATTTTAGTAAGGGAGATATCCGAAGGCGAGTATAATAAAAAAGAAGAGGATAAAAACAACGAGAATAAGATGGACGGGGGAAACGGGACGGGGAAGGATCAGGCCTGATGAAGCGGTGTAAGCAGTGCGGCACGTTTTATTCTGAATCTAACGCGGTTTGTCCCAAGTGTGGTATTGAGTTCCCTGCTGCCAACGACAGCGATGATTTTGACAACCGGGCCATTAACACCGGCGAGCTAAGAAAACAGAAAATTAAGTCATGGATGATTCTGGCTGTCGGTGTACCGGCATTGATAGGCTTTATATACTTAGTATATTTTTTAATTCAATCGTTCATTTAGAATGGCCTGGTAAACAATGATATGTACCGGAGTTATCCGGATGCATTATATAGACCTTAATAAAGAGAGGAGAAAAAACACTATGAACATTCTTTCGCACTTACTAATGGCGGCGATAGACCCTGTTTCTCTAATTATCATTATTGTTGCGGTATTGCTATTTTTAGTCATATTCTTGTCCTTTGTACCGATTGGACTGTGGATATCAGCAGCTGCATCTGGCGTAAACGTAGGGATATTCCAGCTTATTGGAATGCGTATCAGGAAGGTTGTCCCCAAGCGTATAGTGGATCCGATGATTAAAGCGACAAAAGCTGGCCTAAAGCTTTCCATAAACAATCTTGAGGCCCACTATCTTGCCGGAGGCAACGTTGACCGTGTTGTAAACGCGCTAATAGCAGCTCAAAGGGCGGGAATACCGCTGGACTTTGAGCGTTGCTGCGCAATAGACCTTGCGGGCCGCGACGTGTTAAACGCAGTGCAGATGAGCGTAAACCCAAAGGTTATAGAAACGCCCATAATAGCCGCGATAGCCAAAAACGGAATTGAGCTTCGCGCAAAGGCGAAGGTTACGGTACGCGCAAACATTGACAGGCTCGTTGGCGGCGCTGGCGAGGAAACGATAATTGCCCGCGTAGGCGAGGGCATAGTAACCACTGTAGGCTCATCGTTAAGCCATAAGGACGTTCTTGAAAATCCGGACAGCATATCAAGAACCGTATTGGGTAAAGGCCTGGATTCGGGTACTGCGTTTGAAATACTCTCGATTGATATTGCGGATGTTGACGTTGGAAGAAACGTGGGAGCACAGCTGCAGATAGATCAGGCTGAGGCCGATAAGCGCATAGCGCAGGCTAAGGCCGAGGAACGCCGCGCAATGGCCGTAGCTCAGGAGCAGGAGAACAAGGCGGAGGTACAGGGCATGCGCGCCAAGGTCATCGAGGCGGAGGCAGAGGTGCCCAAGGCGATTGCAGAGGCGTTCAGGGGCGGCAAACTTGGCGTAATGGACTATTACAACATGAGAAATGTAATGGCTGATACGCAGATGCGCGAGTCTATCGGGACAACGGCCAAGCCGGAAAATAAAGAATGATAGTTACGGATCGTCCGGACCCTTATGGGAGTTTGCCCATGGGGTCCGGCGCTCCTAACCCCTTAAGGGCGGAAAGGAGGCGTTTAAGATGCCGTTATTGATCATAATAATTATCATAGTATTTGTTTTGTCATCAGCGTCGAAGTCAGAGAAAAAGAAGCAGGAGGCGTTTGAAGGGCGCGAGGCGGAGCGCCGAAGGAAAGCCATGCTTGAGTTGGATGCTGAAAAACGCGAGAAGCGGGAAGTTCAGCAGCACGGCGTTCCAACTCCGAATGTTGTGCCGTCATTAAAGCCCAGGGTGTCGCAGAGCAGCGGCGAATCCACCATCCGCAATACAGAACCGGATCCGGTTTATGATAAGAAGCCTGAAGGCACGCCCAATACTATCTATAGAACCATAAGGACAGGGCCTGACAATAAATCGGGACATGTTGTAGAACCATCCATGAGGTCAGGGCATGCCCATATGGAAACCAGCATGACGGGGATAGAGGATTGCGGTGAAACCAGGGTTTCAGAGGACAATTTGATAGTCGTTGGACAGATAGGGAAGCAATTGCCACATTTTGATAGTAAAGCGGCTATCGTTTATGGTATAATCTGTTCTGAAATCCTGGCTAAGCCAAAGGCGTTGCGCAGGTAAAATTAAACTAAGGGCAAAAGGTCAGCGCCGCTTAAGCGGCGCTGACCCCAGATGACTATCTATGAAAAAAGCGTTTTATACCATTTCCAGCATACTGCTTGCAATCCTAAGCGCCATTTTTATAATATGGCTTCTTGATCAGAATAAAATATCCATACCATCGGCGGTTACTGCCGCAATCTCGGTATTTGCTTTCGGTGCGTTATTGGTTTCTTTTGTATATATGCTTTTAAAGGACTGGTTTAATAGCGATGCCGAGCCACAGATAGTGGATATGGGAAGGCAAGGCCGCTTTTGGTCGCGTCACCCATGGGGAAAGATAATAATATGGATGGTTGCAAGCCGAATCCTTATATTTGTACTTGCATATATGGTGGATCTGATTGTAAAGGGATATAACGGCGGGATTTTTGAGCGGATGCAGACGCTTTGGCTTAGAAGCGATTCGCCAAGCTATTTAGGAATAGCAAAGAATTGGTATGTAACTCAAGGAGACCCGCGGTTTCATATTGTGTTTTTCCCATTCTACCCAATGGTGATGAAGGTATTTCAGCTGGTTGTAGGCGATTATTTTGCAGCGGCGATGCTTACGTCCTTTACATGCTCAATAGGAGCGGCGATTGTATTGTATGAACTCGCGGCGCTGGATATGAGCAGGCGCGACGCGCTGCGGGTAGTGCGCTACATGTTTATATTGCCAGCAGCGTTCTTCTTTACATCTCCGATGACCGAGAGCCTGTTCCTGCTTTTGACCGTAAGCTGCATGCTGCTGATTCGAAAAAAGAAATACCTTTGGGCGGGGCTTATGGGAGCGTTAGCTGCGTTTACGCGCTCAATCGGCATTATGATGATAGTGCCCATGGGCATAGAGGCCATCCGTGATGTTATACGCATGTATAGACAGGGTTCGGGGAAAAAGCTTAAATCCATTTCGGCCCGCATTGGCGGTTTGTTGATAGTCCCGCTTGGGCTAGGCGCATATGTGCTTATTAATTATCTGGTAACGGGGAACCCCCTGCAGTTTATGGAATATCAATGGGATCATTGGCATCAGAGGATGGGATTGTTTTTCAATACGGTATCGTATGAAACCTCTTATTTCCTTAGGGCACTTAATGACATGGAATTGCAAACTGCATGGGGCTTATGGTTCCCGGGCCTTGTTTACATCTTTGGAACCCTGGCGATAATGATAGCGGCGGCGCGCAGGATGCGGTCATCGTACACCGGGTATTTCATCGCGTACTTTATTATGGCGGTAGGGCCGACATGGCTTTTGAGCGCACCGCGGTATTTGACCGCGGCGTTCCCCGTAGCCATAGCGCTCTCAGCGCTTACTGGCGGCAAGAGGAGATACGATATAATAGCGACTATTCTGTGCGTAATAGGGTTTATATTGTTTATGTCCGCAAATGTTCTTGGGTGGCCGGTATATTAGATGTATTAAAGGGTGGTTTCAGTGAAAAATATTTTGATCGTAGTTGATATGCAAAAGGATTTTATTGATGGCGCTCTAGGTTCGTCAGAGGCGTTATCAATCGTGCCGATGGTGCTGGACAAATTAAAGGCTGCCAAGAAGAATAACGATAAAATTATTTTGACTATGGACACACATAGCAGCGATTATTTGACTACACCTGAGGGGAGCAAGCTGCCCGTTGAACATTGCATCAAGGGCACTGAAGGCCATGCCTTAAATAGAAATATTGATGCGGAGCTTACACCTGACATGATGGTGGTTGAGAAGGGTTCATTTGCATGTACGGAGCTGCCCGAATTGATCAAACCCTTTTTAGGCGGCGAAACGGCGGTTGAGCTGTGCGGGCTGTGTACGGATATATGCGTAGTATCAAATGCGCTGCTTCTAAAGGCGTATTATCCGCAAATCCAAATTATAGTTGATCCGGCGGCGTGTGCGGGTACAAGCAAGGAAGGCCATGAGGCAGCTCTGAAAACGATGAGCGCCTGCCATATTGATATTATAAATTAAGCAGGACGGATTGCCTGCCGCCACGATTTAACTAATATTATATAAAAATAAGAATCGGCAAAATTCGAGGAAAATTCTAATAAATAAACTAACATATAATGGGCGGCACAGCTTGTAAACGCAGATGCCGTGGGATATAATTTACATATTGATCAATAATACATATTAAAACACCTGACAACAAATGAAAGGAAATGGCCATGAAGGATTATATTGAATCGCTCGGCATCATATCGCCAAGGACAGTATTACACAATGCCTCGCCTTCCATATTGGTTGAAAAGGCGCTGGAACGGGGCGAAGGGAAATTGAATTCATCTGGAGCGCTGGTCGTTAATACTGGAAAATATACGGGACGGTCTCCCGATGACAGATTTGTTGTCGAAGTCCCTGCCGTGCATCATGTTATAGACTGGGGCAACATTAACAGGCCTATATCAAGCGTAAAAGCCGATGCTATCTACAATCGCATGGTAAGCTATCTTCAGGGGCGCGATATATTTGTATTTGACGGGTATGCGGGCACTGATCCGGCTTATGCGCTTTCAGTAAGGGTGGTGAACGAGCTGGCCAGTCAAAACCTGTTCATTCACCAGCTGCTCGTTCGCCCCAGTTCAGAAGAATTGGAAAACTTTGAACCAGGGTTTACAATAATAGCAGCGCCTGGCTTTAAATGCATCCCGGATATAGACGGCGTTAACTCGGAGGCCGCCATTATAGTAGACTTTGAAAAGCGCCGCGTGCTTATCGCGGGCAGCAGGTATGCGGGCGAAATAAAGAAAAGCGTCTTCTCGGTAATGAACTATCTTCTTCCCCAAAAGGGTGTATTCCCCATGCATTGTTCCGCTAATATGGGCGAGGATGGGAGCAGTGCCCTGTTTTTTGGGCTTTCAGGCACAGGCAAGACTACGCTTTCTGCAGATCCCGCGCGCATGCTCATTGGCGACGATGAGCATGGCTGGTCAGACGAAGGGATTTTCAACTTTGAAGGTGGGTGCTACGCGAAGTGTATTAACCTCAGCAAGGAGTACGAACCTCAGATATGGAACGCTATTAAGTTTGGCGCCCTTGTTGAAAACGTTATAATGGATGAGGAGACAAGGGAACTTGACTATGCTGATGCGAGACTTACGGAAAACACCCGCGTAGGATACCCCGTTACATATATACCAAACTGCGTAGCTTCAGGGATCGGCGGACATCCCAAAACCGTTGTTTTCTTGACCGCCGATGCCTTTGGAGTGCTTCCTCCCATCTCTAGGCTTGATAAAGACATGGCAATGTATCATTTTGTATCAGGCTATACGTCGAAGATAGCGGGAACAGAGCGTGGGATAATCGAACCCCAGGCAACGTTCTCAACGTGTTTTGCCGCACCCTTCCTGCCGCTGCATCCATCGGTATATGCTGAGCTTTTGGGCAAACGTATAACTGAACATGAAACGAATGTATACTTAATAAACACTGGCTGGAGTGGAGGTCCATATGGGGTTGGAAAGCGGATAAGCCTTAAGTATACAAGGGCCATGGTTTCCGCAGCTTTAAGCGGGGCGCTGGAAGGCTCCCGATATGAGCTAGATCCAATATTTAATATTAACGTTCCACTGACCTGTAAAAACGTGCCCGATGAGGTGTTAAATCCCAGGCTGATGTGGAAGGACAAGGACGCATATGACCTAAAGGCAAGGATGCTTGCAGAGCGCTTTATAAAGAACTTCCAGAAATATAAAAATATGCCGCAAAACATAATAAATGCCGGCCCGAAAATGCTTTAATCAACACGATATGGCTGCTAGTAACGATCCTATTGGCAACACAATAGGATCGTTATAAGCTGAGTAAAACAACACGTGTTATTAAGTGCTTTAGTTAGAAAATGCTTTTGAAAAGCTGATACATTTCGCCAGCATCGGGTTCAATTCCGGTATTCCTCACAGACGCCTGCTGCAGGGTCTGCTCCGACCATAGCCTAAGCTCATCTTCGCGTGGGGTAATGGTTACAGGGTAATTTCGATTGAGATAATCAATAACATCGCCATAATTGCATCCCAATGACGAAAGCGCGGCTTCGAGCCTGGCTGGTCTAAATTTGCCTACAACCCTCATGTAGGCCGGCATGACCATTGCGTTTGCCAATCCATGGGGTATATCGTAAAAATATGTAAGAGGATATCCCATTGCATGCATAAGCGTTGTTCCTGTCTGGGCTATTGTCGAGCCTCCGATCAGGGAGACTAGCATCAACTTTTCCCTAAAGGCGCTAACGTCGCCATCTTCAAGCGCTCCCATACATTGCCCGAACAAATTGAGGGCATACATGTTCCACGCGTCCGTTAACGGCGAGGCCTTAATGGATATCATGCTTTCAAAGCAATGAGTAAACGCATCCATGGCGGTGTACCTGGTAGAATCGAGAGAAAGCGAATTAGTATATCTTGGATCAAGCAATGCAACGCGTGGAAAGGTAAGTTCCCCGCCGAATGAACGCTTTGACCGAATCCTGTGCCATGTCATCACGGAATATTGGGTAACCTCGCTGCCGGTGCCAGATGTTGTGGGAATAGCCGCGATAGGCAATACTCCATTTTTATATCCGTAATTAAATACGTCTTCAGCAGGTATGTCATTCGCGGCAAATACAGCAACAGCCTTTGACGCGTCAAGCGGTGACCCACCGCCTATGCCAATGATAAAATCAGCCTTAAAGCTGCGGGCAAGGCCGCCGATGTTCCTACATTGCTCTACATCGGGATTGTTCTGTATCCCTTCAAATATTTCATATGGGATTTCAAGTGCCCTTAAAGCAGCTGTCACGTCATCAACAGCCCCGCTCGCCCTTCCGGAGTTTTTACCCGTTACAATATAAGCCCGTTCGCCAAGAGCCAGCGCCGAAGCGTTTTTATTAACCGAATTTTCCCCAAAAAACACTTTTGTTTTAAGATGGTAATTGAAATTCATAGTGCTTATTCCTTATAATTTAGTATGGAGGCGAAATACTCAAGGGCTAGCAGATAGCCCCTGTATCCCAAGCCTACTATACTGCCTTTGCATACGGGAGTCAATACAGATGTTGAGCGGAACGGCTCACGGGCGCTGACATTGCTCATATGTACCTCAATGGTTGGCAAATTGCTCGCCGCTATTGCGTCGCGCAGAGCATAGGAATAATGCGAAAGCGCTCCTGGGTTTATGATAACTCCATCACACCCATTCATCGCATTGTGAAGGGCGTCGATGAGAGCACCCTCGCAATTGCTCTGGATACAGGTAACGTCTATGCCAAAATCGCCTGCTCGAGTTGTCAGAAGTTTTTCTATCTCGACGAGTGTGGTTGAGCCATAGATGTTTTGCTCTCTTACGCCTGTAAGATTAAGATTTGGACCGTTTAACAAAAGTATATGCATGGTATCCTCCTTATTGGGCGTCGAATACGATATTGCTTTGCCGCCTTTAAGCGAATTATAACATAGCTTTTTAAGTCATGAAAGGAAGTAAGATGAAGAAACAGTATGCAATTATTGGTGATCCTGTAAGTCATAGCCTATCCCCAGAGATCTATAATACCATGTTCGATTACTATGGCATCAATGCCGGATTTATTACAATACGTGTCAAAAGTAGCGAGCTTAGGCATATAAGGGATATCATAAAAACGAATAGGTTAAGCGGGTTTACATGTACAATGCCTCATAAGCGGGAGATAATCAGATACCTTGATTGGATATCGGTGAACGCATCTGAGATTGGCAGCGTCAACGTAGTAATAAATAAAGATAACGCCTTGATAGGCTATAACACGGACGGAGACGGCATGCTAAGGGCGATAGAGTCCACCGGCTATCGCGTTAAGGGCATACGGGCGGTTATACTGGGAGCAGGGGGGGCCGCAAGGGCAGCTGCACGCTCGCTGGCGGCAGCTGTTGATAGCGTGTCCGTTGTAGCACGGAGGAATGGGCAATCAGATCGGTTGTCAAAGCTGATCAAAAGCTGGGGATGCGGGTCCGAACCCTATGGTTGGGGGGATATGTCCAGTGCATGCAAAGATGCCGGATTACTTATCAATGCTACACCCATCGGAATGGAGGGACAGCCTGATTTTGACGATGAAGCAGCCCTGGGCATGCTGAACAAGGATGCATTTGTGCTGGATATGGTATATAAACCACGTGAGACTGTGCTGGCTCATTTAGCGAGGGAAGTTGGCTTGCGTTATGAAAATGGTCAGGGCATGCTGCTGGAACAGGCTTACGGGGCGTTTAGAATATGGACAGGGATAAACGCGTGCGGCGAATGCAGAGAAACGGTAAAATGCGTGCTTGAAACAATACATTGATTAAGCTTCTATCCGTTTTTATTGGTGTTAACGTTTTATACATACTTATAACGGCTACGTTTTCGCAATAGTTATAGGATTCAAGCTTTGTGTGTAATGATGTTTGTATATTGGATGAGGTTATAAGGCCAAATCAGTTCAAGTGCAACTCCTCAATCGAATATTCGATCATCCGGCTGATTATTTCATTTCTTGAGGTATTTGCACATCTGGAGATCTCGTTTATTTTTGTTATAAGACATACGGGCATCCTTAGTGATACTATCTTTGTAGGTTTGCTGCAGGATCGTGGAATACGTTTTATCGTGAGCTTGTATGACATAATCAATTCACCTCAAAATAAGAATTGTGATTGCATTATATCATAGACTTTATTATTTATCAATGTAATTGATAAAATAGTTATGTTACCATATATTGACAAAAATTTTAATTTATTCTATTATATAAAAAATGAAACTTTATATTAATTAAGGTTATCATTGATAAGTGCGTGTAAATGCAATAAAATGGTTTCAGGTAAAATCGCTTAATAAATTGGAGGATGGCATGGATAGTATTGAAAGGATAAATTCTTATATAGATGAAATCAAAGGGGCCGATAAATTTGTACAAAAGTCAGCGTGGGACAGGTTAAATGAGCTGGCTAAGCCTCCAGGAAGCTTGGGAATGCTGGAGGATACGGCGGCAAGGGTTGCAGGCATAACAGGAAATATAAAAAACAAAGTTGATAAGCGCCGTATAATAGTCATGGCTGCTGATAACGGAGTTGTTATTGAGGGCGTGTCCAGCGCGCCAAAGTCCGTTACACTTATGCAGTCGGCAAACATGGCTAGGGGTATAACTGGGGTTGCTGTGCTTGCGAAGGAATTTGGTTCTGAGCTTGAAATAGTGGACGTGGGCATAGATTCGTACACAATAATAGAGGGTGTAATAGACAGAAAGCTTATGCATGGCACAAATAATATAAGATACGGTCCAGCCATGTCATATGCTGACGCTGTAAACGCGATACTTGTCGGAATAGAGCGCGCCGGCGTTGCTGCGGAGGATGGAGTTAGGCTTGTAGGCGTAGGAGAGATGGGCATTGGCAACACCACAACCTCAAGCGCTGTGCTTTCAGCCATAACGGGCGTCCCTGTTGACGAAATCACCGGGAAGGGATGCGGTATAACCGATGAAGGTTACGAAAATAAAAAAAAGGTAATTACAGACGCAATCAATAATAATATGCTCAATGCTGACGACCCTATCGACGTATTGGCAAAGCTGGGAGGGCTAGATATCGCCGCTATGGCAGGCTTATACATTGGTTGCGCCCATAATAGAATTCCTGTTGTAATAGACGGTTACATTAGCATAGTTGCCGCGCTTGTCGCATATAAGCTCGCTCCGCTTTCAAGGGAATACATGTTCGCGTCTCATGCTTCTTATGAAAGAGGTTACGCAGTGGCTGCAAACACGATTGGTCTAAGCGCGCCGCTGAACCTTGGCATGAGGTTAGGCGAGGGCAGCGGGTGCCCGCTGGGTTTTATGCTGATTCAGGCCGCCTGCTGTATTATAAATAATATGGCGACATTTTCGGAAGGAAATATTGACGATGATTATTTGGAAAACATTAAGGATGGGGATTGTTTTTCTATTTAATAACTGCTTTGGAGCATTGCAATGAATATTTATATAACTGGAGGCTGTAAAAACGGAAAATCAACACTTGCGATGAATGTTGCAAGATCAATATCAGGTGGCCGACCAATGTATTATGTGGCAACCATGAATCCATCGGATGACGAGGACGTGGACAGGATTAGGCGGCATAGGTTAGAAAGGGAAGGCCTTGGATTCGTAACGCTTGAAATATATACATGCATTCAGCAATGTCTTGACAAAGTGGCCTGCGAAAGCGTGCTGTTAATAGACAGCATTACCGCTTTGCTGGCTAATGAGATGTTTGGTTCAGGGTTCGCGGATAGTTCCGCATGCATGCGCGTTACGGAGGGTCTTGAGCGCGTACTCGGTAGGGCTGGAGATATAGTAATGGTTTCAGATTATATATATTCAAATGCGGAGCTTTTCAATGTATACACGGATATGTACATGAGTGGGCTGGCCGCTATAGACAGGCGTATGGCCCATTTATGCGATGCAGTGATTGAGATGTGTAACGGCAGCGCTACGCTTCATAAAGGTATGATTACATCCATAATACAGGAGGGTATGGCGTGAAGAAATTCATAAGCGGTTTGTCGATGGCATTGACCATGTTTACCGTGATTCCTTTACCATGCAGATGGGACGAGGAAGCAAGGGGCATACAGCTTGCGTTGCTTCCTGTGGCAGGTATAATAATAGGAGGAATGTGGGCGCTAGGTATATGGATAATAAGCTTGGTCAACATGCCCAGCCTGCTGGGCGGCGCCCTGCTGGTTGCATTACCAAATGTAATGTCAGGATGCATACACCTTGATGGGCTGATGGATACCTCAGACGCCATTTTCTCTTGGAGGACGCTTGAAGAGCGCAGAAG
>URFJ01000033.1 GCA_900547135.1 uncultured Eubacteriales bacterium
TGCGGTAAACGCGAAAATGATTGCCTTCCATTTAGGTGTCGCCTCCACGCTATACTTATGCATCAGCGTACAGTACGCCACTGCCTCAACGGCGAACACCGCAATCTCAAGAATCACGTAAAACACGATAAACGCAAGCCATCCCAAATGATAATTTATCATGTTCAGCGCTACGTTAAGCGCTATCTGGGTTACAACATTGACCGTACCTATGAACACCAGCTGTTTTTTTTCGCGGTACCCAAACAGCAGCGCGATGGCCAGCTCCAGCGCTATGGTAAGGGTGATGCGCGCAATCAGCGAGACGACCTCGGCGGAATAATCATAGCTTTGTTCAGCCGATACAGCTGCATTCCCATTTGCGGGCGTACCGGCTACAGAAACGGCATAGTAGCTGTCAAAAGCATACCGTTCATACGCCTCGCCGCTGACGGCGAACGTATCGTAATCGGGGAAGTAGACGAGTATCTTGAAATTGGCGGGCGGATAATAGGTCCACGCAAACCTGTGATCCGCGCCGCAGTTTGTAAAATACTGCAAAAAGTAATAGCCGTCCTCATCCTTATAGTTTGCAAACTTAACAAAGATGTCATAATCCGCGTTCCCGCTTTCATACAGCGCGTAGTCCGATCCCTTTGTAATTGCGCTGTAAGGGCCGGTCGAATCGGTTTTTGACAAAAGCGTGGCATAATAGGTTTCGCCCTCAAGCCCCTTAAAATCTATAATCACGGATGGTTTTGGGCCCATGTCCGCTCGGGCAAAAACCGGCAACAGCGTAAACCCAACGCAGATGCATATAAGCAGCGGTAAAATCCACTTTTTTAAAATCATAAAATTCAACCCCTTTTCCAATAAACCTATACCAAATAAACGGTATGGGTGTGGTAAAGGTTCTGCTTAAAACAGAATTTACTTCCCGCTAACCCTTTACATATCCCTGAAAAGAATGAAGAAAAGCCACAATGCGGACGAAGCGGGAGGTGCTATGACGTAAAAACAAGAAACGCCTGAAGGGCAGTTACGGCGGAAGCCTGAGCACAAGCTATTGCCTTGCGGCTGCTGCCTTAAAATGGGATGGATAGCCGGCCTTAATTATGACGTTGCCGGCTAATATAACCGCAAGGCGGGTTATGGTGGAAGATGAAATGTGGGTTAACTTTTAGCGGGTATCCTCATGCTGCAATTAAAAACCGCTGAACCTGTATTTTTCATATATCAGCTTGTTACATCCCAAACGGATTTAGCGTTCTGTGTGACAGCATGCGGATATTTTACATACTTAGTTTCAAAACCGCAAAACTATATCCGGCCTGCACAGCTTGCTCAATTTAATAATAACCAGCGTATAGCTAATCCACCGAGGCGGATCAATACACAAAACTCACAAAGGCGTAAAGGCTTGATTAACCTGTTTATTGCCGGTGTGGATCTTTTCCAAACCGTATTTTATGTCCAGGGTTATTTACGCTTGTTAATATTTTTAACCGCCGTTATAATAGGTATATGAACGAATGCATATTCTCCTCAATGCACAAAACGGTCGGCAAGGCGCTGCCCGACAAGCTGGACAGGCCTCCGGCGCTATTGAACCCGCTTGTACTGGCTTATATCGGCGACACCGTCTACGACCTCTATGTGCGGACGTATCTAATACATAAAACCGACTTTAAGGCCCACGGACTTCACGTTAGAGCGGCGTCGCGCGTATGCGCCGCGGCTCAGGCGGGGGCGCTTTGCAGAATAAAGGACATGCTAACTGAAGAAGAGCTTGCAATATGCAGGCGTGGACGAAACGCGCATGTGAATACGGTTCCTAAAAACGCGGATCCGGCGGATTACCGCGACGCTACCGGCCTTGAAACATTGGTTGGCTATTTGTATCTCAGCGGCAGGGATGAACGACTGAACGAGCTGATGAGCATAATATTGGAAGGCTGATTTTTAAGGGCGGGATTTTTAATATCTGATAAAAAACGGAACGAGGTACAACTATGCCATACAATGACACAAAGGACGGAGACGGACGCTATACCGGAGGAGGAGCGCGCGACGGCGGCTCCGGTGGTTACAACAAACCGTATGAACGGCGCGACGGCGGCTCCGGCGGATACAAGAAACCGTATGATAAACGTGACGACGGCTACGGCAAAAGGGAGCAGGCAATAGAGCCTTCAACGCCAAGATTGCCCGAGGACGAGCTTCCTAACATCATCATGGGAAGAAACGCCGTTAAAGAGGCGATAAAGAGCGGGCGCAGCATTGACAAGCTGTGGGTAAGCGCCGAGCAGGACGGTTCGCTCAGGGAGATATTGAGCCTGGCGCGCGACAGAAACCTTATAATTCGCGAAACGCCGCGTCAAAAGCTGGACGAGCTGTGCATGCCCTTTGGATATGGGGGACGAACCGGCAACCATCAGGGCATAGCGGCGTTTATCCCTGGCGCCGAGTACTGCGACATATCGGATATTTTAGGGTATGCGCGTGAAAAGGGCGAACTGCCGTTTGTGATCATTCTTGACGGCATAGAGGACCCCCATAATCTGGGTTCCATAATAAGGAGCGCGGAATGCGCGGGAGCGCACGGCGTAATAATACCAAAGCGCAGAAGCGCGTCGCTTACAGCCGCCGCAGTCAAGGCGTCGGCCGGAGCGGTTTCATATATGAAGGTGGCCAGGGTATCAAACATATGCGGCGCTATTGAGCGGCTGAAGGATGAGGGCCTATGGATAGCCGGCGCGGATATGGGCACAACGCCTGTGTACGAATGCGATCTAAAGGGCGCTATTGGCCTGGTTATAGGGGGCGAGGGCGAAGGCCTGGGCCGCCTTGCAAAGGAAAAATGCGATTTCCTTGTGTCAATTCCCCTGCGCGGGCAGCTTGAATCGCTAAACGCGTCGGTTGCCGCCGGTATTTTAATGTTTGAAAAAAGGCGGCAAGGGAGCGGCGGCGCGGCGCCTGCAAAACCTGTAGGGTAAGGAGGGCGCGCCTGATACGCCGGACAATCGGTCCGGCGCGGCATCGCCGTGCCGCCGGGCCGCGGGCCTGACGGAGTTTTCAGGCGTTTGCCCCGTATGAACTCCGGAGATGCGCATGAACCTGATAATCGTGGACGGCTATAACGTTATAAACGCATCTGGCCGGCTAAGCGGCCTTCCGCTTGAGCATGCCCGAGACGTATTGTTCGACCGCCTCAGGGATTACGCGGGGTTTACAAATGTAAGCGTCATGCTCGTATTCGACGCGCATCATCAAAATACGCCGGAAAGCATAACCGGAAGCCTTGACGACGGGATGGTTGTTTACACCGGCGCGGGCGAAACGGCCGACATGTTTATAGAGCGCACTGTGCGCGCTTTCAGCAGGCGGGGCGTACGGATACGGGTGGCTACGTCCGACGGCCTTGAGCAGGTGATGGTGATGAACTATGCCGAACGGGTGAGCGCAAGGGAGCTTTTAAGGGACATGGAAGCGGCAAAGGATGAATACAGACGCTCATACCTGGACGCACCCGACACGCTGCATAGCCGAAACATGCTTGAAAGCAGGCTTGACGACAGTTACAGGCAGGCGCTTGAGCGGCTTAGGCGAGGAATGGACTAGAACCATGCCGAAGCCGGACATAATGGGCGGCAAATCGCGTTTGGTATTGGCGCACGGGCGGCTCTGAGGCGAAAAATGAACTAGGGCTGTATCCGCAAAAGCCGGACATATTGGAGATGAGCCATGTTTTTTGTCAAGGAGGGTTTTTGGGATGGAGCGCGGCGGTGCTTGTTTACAGCGCAAGGGCAACGCGGGCGGCGGCATTGATATTGAACTGGTCAAGAATTGAGCTGTATGGGGAACATGCCCTAATGGGCGGTATAAGCTCAATTGGTCAGTCGCACGGGCGGCCAGCGTGAAGCAACGGGAGAAACATTAAGCGCGGCATAACCCGCGTCCGCATTACGCGAGCCGCTGGCGACTAAGGGTATTAAGGAGGAATTCGTTATGAGCACTGCACCGGCGGATTACAGGGATCTGCGCGACGACGAGCTTGTGGCCATGGCGCAGGCAGGGGACGAACTTGCTGACGAGGAGCTATATTACAGGTATAAAAACATCGTATGCATAAAGGCCAGATCGTATTTTATATTGGGCGCCGACAGGGATGATATCCTGCAGGAGGGCATGATAGGGCTTTTCAAGGCGATACGTGATTACAGGCCCGACAGGCAGGCGGCCTTTAAAACCTTTGCCGAGATGTGCATAGTGCGTCAGATGATAACCGCGATACAAAACGCCACGCGCATGAAGCACATACCGCTTAATAACTATATCTCCCTCAGCAGGCCCGTTGGCAACGAGGAATACGAGCGCACCATGATGGACGTGATACCTTCGCACGCAAGGGATAATCCTGAGGATATGCTGATAGTGCGGGAAAGCGTTGACAGCATGATACGCAAGATCAAGGAGCGCCTAACCGAGCTTGAATATAAAACCCTTACGCTGTTTATCGACGCAAAGAGCTATCAGGAAATAGCCGATATGCTAGGCTGCAACAAAAAAACCATTGATAACGCCCTGCAGCGGATTAAGCGCAAGGTCAGGCACATAATGGAGGAGGAGGGCCGCGACTGCCCATAGGCGCGGCTTTTGCAAGCGTGGTCGTAGGGCAAGCCTCCTGGGTTGAATAAACCAAGCGGGGTATCGCTGGGCGGGTTTTTAAAGCGGACTATAAGGCCCCAAAAAGGCCGCGGCAAACCTGACGGCGATGCAGGACTCTAGCCGCCCCTTAGCATGTATCCGTAGATTCCCTTACCCTATTATTTTTGTTTGGGACGTAGAACAAAGGCCATGAGGTTTCTCATGATCAGAATAAGGACCCCAAAGCCTGTTCAGCTATCTTTTAATACAATACTTCATACTAATAAGTGATACGATATATATCGTTTTTGCCAATAACCTGCTCTACTGCCGCCCTAAAATCCGCCTGATTACCAAATAGGCATAAGCAAAGAATGGTGGCGGCATGAGCAATTTATAAAGCTCTTTACACCACTTTTTAATATGCTAAAGTTGATGGGATGATTTGGTAATTTATTAGCTCTCACCCTTTATAATCCCAGTCAACGCCCTTTACACCGATATCTTCAAGCTGTTCAAACCATATTATCTCGTTACCGCAATAATAGATTTCGTATATGCTATTTGGCTCTCCTGGCCCCTTTACACCTTCGATTACACGGTTAATATCATGGTTTATGTATTTTAGCATGGAATATGCTGGTTGCGGTGCAAGTATAGGATATGATCTTTCTGTAATTCCATACCCGTTAAGAAGGATTACTACATCGTCATAGAAAACCTTAAATGTTGATTCCTTATCCACTAAATAGCGTACTTCCTCCTTTGCAGCATCTGAATATGCTGGATTATTATTAATTACTCTGATGTTAATCCCATTACCTCCAATACGGTACTCTTCATCACCTGGGATACCTACATTTGCGCCAGAAGCACACTCCGCCTCAGAGGTTGCGCATAGCAAAACATAAGCATGCTTGGGGGCATCATCATAAAATGAATTTCTCCATAGTCCATTTTTAAGTCTCCATGGATATAACTCTAACCGTTCAGCGTCCCCAAAACCAAACTCTCTAAGAAAGTTCTCAAGCTCAACATACTCTTCTGGCTCATCACAAAATCTAACGTTTTGTATTGGCGAACTGCCTGGCGTTTCCAAGGCTTGTGAGACGGCAGGCGTTTCTATTGCATTCTGGTCAGGCCCTGATGGTTTAGGCTGTGTACTGCCTGTATAAGAACAGCCCATAATACATAATACACATAGTAAAATAGCAATAACCGATAGCTTTCTCATACCCATTCTCCTTGCATTATATTAAAACTTATTTTAACAACATAGTATTACTGACGTTTGGCGCAGGGGAGGGCGTACTCATCACCATTATGGAATAATCGCATTTTGAACATACGTTGTAATTTCCTTGCAATCTCCAAGTATGGTTTTCTTCTATTTTTGCTTTGCATTTTGTACAGCCTTCCACATAATGAGTTGACCTGGTGATATTTGTATAGGTGCCGGAATGGCTGGAACACACGATTATAGTTCCTGCTGATGTTCCAGCACAGTTGCTATAATAGTATTTTAATACCTGTTCATAATTCCTGCCTCCAGGTATGAGTTTTTTCCATACCTGCCATTCATACATCCTGCCTTTATACTGAGTTTCATCTCCGTAGTTTGCTCCCGCACCTTCATTATAATAAAGCGGCTTAAATATCCTTTTTTCTGAGTTTACCATAACTGTGCTCCACGTATCATGCATGGCTTGATCACATTTGGGGTAATTATTAGGATTTCTTAACTCTGGATTATATACTTGGTCAAGACTAGTATCTCTTATATCGCTGCCTAAGACCCCGTGTGGTTTTAAAACCCTAAACCAGCCAAAATGCTTTATTGCTATTGCAAATGCTTTTTTATAGTCGGATTGTCTGTCTTCATATCCTTCTTCACATACCATCACTACACGGCAGTATTGTTTAAAATTAACAGTCTCTACTTTATTCTTTGCTATCCTAAGGACCTTTATGCTTGAGGGCATAATCCCATTATATGTTGCTGTTTCTTTGTATTCTTCAATAAACTTATCAGAAAGATATAATCCTTGTCTTTCCTCTGTAAAACGATTGTTGATATAATTTAATATAGATGTTTTATCTGGTTCATATTCTGCAACTTCATCAGGTAAGGGCAATTTATCATCTATAACCCTTAATTCACCGTTAACAAATCCACATATAATACTTGCATAATTATTTCCGCTGAAATAATAGTCATTTTCATTATACACTTCCATATCACACTTAACAAGGAGGTTTCTCATTGAATATATTTCTTTACTATCTTCATTTCTTTTAATACTGTCTATTTCCGAGTGGTCAGATTCAGAAACGTCAGCAATAATCTTAATTGACTTGAGGTCAACTGATTTAATAACTCCCAAACCAATTCTCTCCTTAATAAGCATAGGTAAAGCAGATATCATAACATTTTTATATTCTGAACCTATAAGATCCAAATAGCTATCATAGTCCTTATTATTGATGGCCTCATAATACTTAGTAATTAAGTCGGCATACCTTTCCAGGCCGATATCATTTTCAAGTGCATTTACCAAGTGTAATGTTCCATTAAACATAAATATCAAAGCGATAATAACTGATACTACTTTTTTCATAACAACCTCCAAGTAACTACTTAATACACCATATTTCTATTATAGTACATTGCATATATACAATACTAGGGGTTTATTTTGTCGAACGATGACAATTTATACTTAATCCTAACTTCAGCATATAAGGTTTAAAAAAGTGCATGCCCTGTTGGGCACACACTTTAAAAAACACTGCGTAGTATTGACAGGCGTATCAAGTCTTTGTGCTGTAATTCCTTTTGCGTTTTTAAGGACTATTCCTGGGGCAATACCGTGCTAAAACACCGTATACTTCCAAGATTCTGCTCTATGAAACGCGCCTCATGGCGGCAGGGCGCCTTTTCACCCGCTACCTTGTCCCAAACAGCCGGTCGCCGGCATCGCCCAGGCCTGGAATGATAAAGCCGTGTTCGTTCAGCTTTTCATCGATGCAGGCCAAAAATACGTCCACATCGTTATGGGTCTCAAGCACCGCCTTAAGCCCCTCCGGCGCCGCGATTATGCACATCAGCTTTATATTTTTGCAGCCGGCGCGCTTTAACACGCCGATTGCCGCTATTGCCGATCCGCCCGTGGCCAGCATGGGGTCCATTATTATCACATCGCGTTCGCATATATCGTCGGGCAGCTTGCAGTAATAATCTATCGGCTTAAGCGTCGCCGGATCGCGGTACAGCCCGATGTGCCCCACCTTTGCCGAGGGCAGAAGGCTTGTTATGCCGTCCACCATTCCTAAGCCAGCCCTGAGTATGGGTACTATGCCAAGCTTTTTGTCCGAAAGCACCTTAACGTTTGCGGTCGCCAGGGGCGTTTCCACCACCGCGTCCTCAAGCGCGAGGCCGCGGGTGGCCTCGTAGCCAAGCATTATGGACATTTCATAGATCAGCTCGCGAAACTCCTTTGTGCCGGTTCGCCTGTCCCTCAGCACGCTGAGCTTGTGCTGAACCAGCGGATGGTCTATTACCGATACCTTACCCATGTATAAAGTCCTCCTAAATCGTTGTAATCGCTAATTTTACTGCATGTAACCCAAAAAAGCATAGGCAAAGCCGTAAAAAAACGCCCCGCGCCCGCATAACGCGGCGCTGAGCGGCATTGGTCAAACCGGCTGGATCGGCCTTTGCTCATATTTTGCGATCCTTTGAAGCCTTTTTTCGTGCCTGCCGCCCAAAAACCCCGTTTCAAGCCATACGCGAACGATCTCCTTAGCCGTTTCAACGCCTATTATACGCCCGCCGAGCGCCAGCACGTTTGAGTCGTTATGTTCCCTGGTCAGGCGCGCCGACAGCGCGTCGCAGCAGAGCGCACAGCGGATTTTATCCACCTTGTTGGCACATATGCTCATGCCTATGCCTGTGCCGCATATGAGAATGCCGCGGTCATACATTCCATCGGCTACCGCTTCGCAAAGCGGGAAGGCATAGTCGGGATAATCCACGCTGGCCTCGGAAAAACAGCCCATATCGTCAATTTCATGGCCAAGCGAAGCTATGAACGGGACGAGCGTTTCCTTAAGCCCATAGCCGCCGTGGTCGCAGGCAATCGCAATTCTCACTCAAAATCCTCCATTTCCTGGTCAAGCTTTTCAATCAGCCTTGAAACCGCCGCCTTTATCTCGGCAGCCACCTCTTCATAGTCGTCGGCCTGACCGCGAAACGGGTCCTCTATATCGAACTCGCCGTCGCCCGGGAATCCCTCGACTCCCGCGACATATCCCTTCAGGGTATGCGCCTTGTGATCAGCATCGGGGCAGATCGCCTCAAGCTCGTCCAGATGCTGGGCCTCCATTGTAAGTATGAGGTCGGCGTTATCCGCAAGCTTGGCTGTAAGCTGCTGCGCGCGATGGCGCGACGCGTCTACGCCCATGTCTAGAAGCGCATTTTTAGCAAATTCCGTGATTCGGGCCCCGTCGCAAGCCATGGTGCCCGCCGATTCGCATCGCACCTTCCCTCGCAATCGTGGGTGGTCGTCTATCAGTTCATCGAACAGGGCTTCGGCCATTGGGCTTCGGCAGGTGTTGCCCGTACAGACGAATAGCAGGGTTTTCAAAATAGTCGTCTCCTTTATGGGTAGAATTGTTTTATATCGCGGCAAAATGCCGGCGCGGCCCGCAATTAGCGGGAAACGCGGCAAACTTCGTTAAAATTCGGCCTGCTCCCCGCCGATCACGTTAAAGCCGGCCGCACGGAGAAGCCTGTTCATATACGCAAGGCCAAGTTCGTCGGTAGATACGGCTTCGGCAAAAATCACGTCGTAATCCGCCGAATGCCCGCGAAGCGCCGCAAAAAGGTTCGCGCACATCTCCCGCATGTCCTTTGCGGAACCTATTATATCATATCTGCGCCCCCTGTAAAAGGACTGCGTCTCCTCGGATGCAAGAATTATGCAGCTTTGCCCCGCCGCTTCCCTGGCGTCGTATTCTCGGCGTATAAGATCTGCCGCGCTTCGCGCGGGGCCCTTTGCCACCACCACCTCGGCGTCGGGCGCGTAATGCCTGTGCCGCATACCCGGGGAAGGAGCGGCTTCGCCGGCCCCTAGCGGCCTGAGTATACTGTGGGACAGCTCAACGCGGCCTATCGCCGCCTCAAGCATCTCGCGTGTAACCGCCCCGGGCCGGAGAATAACCGGCGTTTTTGATATCAAAAGTACTGTGGACTCAAGCCCGACCTCGCATGGCCCGCCGTCAAGGATAACATCTATGCGCCCGTTTAGGTCCTCTATCACATGGGCGGCTTCCGTGGGGCTGGGCCTGCCCGACAGGTTCGCGCTGGGCGCGGCTACGGGCACGCCCGCCTCGCGTATCAGCGTGAGCGCGGTCCTGTTTGAGCTCATCCTCACGGCCACGGTATCAAGGCCGGCTGTAACCTCATCCGGTACGATATCGCTTTTTTTATATATCAGCGTCAGCGGACCTGGCCAAAACGCGTCCATCAGCTGCCTGGCAAGGTCGGGTATATGCGTCCACAGCGGCTTTACGTCGCTCTTTCTCGCGACATGAAGTATCAGGGGATTGTCCTGGGGCCTGCCCTTTGCCTCAAATATGCGCGCCACGGCCCTGCCGTCAAGGCCGTTAGCCCCAAGGCCGTATACCGTCTCAGTAGGAAACGCCACAAGGCCGCCCGCGCGCAGCACCCCCGCGGCATATCTGGCGCCCGCGTCCGCCCTGAACACCTGGGTTTTCATAATTCCTCCGTCATCTTAGGCAGTCCGTTCCCTCTTAAAGCTGGGACGTCTCCATTCGGGCGGCCCTGTCGGCCACCGCAAGCGCTTCGATCACCTCGTCCATGTCGCCGTCGATAAAGGCGTCGAGCTTATACAGCGTAAGCCCTATCCTGTGATCGGTTACGCGGCTTTGCGGAAAGTTGTAGGTGCGGATTCTCTCGGACCTGTCGCCCGAGCCCACCTGGCTGCGCCGGTCAGAGGCCTCCTTTGCCTCGCGCTCGGCCCTGTACATGGACAAAAGCCGCGTTTTCAGCACCCTCAGCGCCTGTTCCTTGTTTTTAAGCTGGGATTTTTCATCCTGGCACTGCACCACCAGCCCCGTAGGCAGATGGGTGATGCGTATTGCGCTTTCGGTCTTGTTTACGTGCTGGCCGCCCGCGCCGCTTGAACGGTATGTATCTATGCGCAGGTCAGCCATGTTCAGCTCAACCTCTACGTCTTCGGCCTCGGGAAGCACGGCCACCGTGGCGGCGCTGGTATGTATGCGGCCCTGGGATTCGGTTTCCGGCACGCGCTGCACGCGGTGAACCCCGCTTTCGTATTTGAGCTGGCTGTACGCCCCTTTTCCTTTTAGCGCAAGCACCGCTTCCTTAACGCCACCCATCTCGGTTTCGGTTGCGGACAGCAGCTCGGCTTTAAGCCCGTGCCGCTCGGCGTAGCGCTGGTACATCCTCAGGAGAACGGCTCCGAACAGCGCCGCCTCGTCCCCGCCCGTCCCGGCGCGGATCTCGATCATTACATTGCGGCTGTCGTTGGGGTCCTTTGGCAGGAGCAAACCCTTAAGCCGTTCAGCAAGACCTTCCCGCTTTTCAATCAGCGCGGGCTGCTCCTGATGGATAAGCTCCTTAAGCTCCGGCTCGGCTCCGTGCAGCATTTCCTCCAGGGCGGATATCTCAGCGCATACGTCATTGTACTCGCCGTATGCGCCCACGGTCTCGTCAAGCGCCGCGCGCTCCTTTAGCGCGTCCTGCCATTGCTTACGGTCGTTCATTGCGTCGGGCGAGCCAAGAAACTCGCCAAGCTCGTCGTATCTTTTTTTTATTGCTTCCAGTTTTTCAAACACGCTGCACCTCAATACAATAATCAAATAAATTTTTGGTAAGCCAGGAAAATACCGCCTTAAAGGGAGCCGTTTGCTGCGGACGCATTAAAGAGGAGGAACGCATACCCAAAACCCAAAGCGGCATTCCGTTTAACGATGATAAAGCGGATGCGCGAAACAGCTCTTTTTTAAGCGTTTTAGTATAAAACGCGCAAATTCTTTGCAGAGCGCGGCGCACAACTCAAGCCATTGCGGCAACTATGGCAAAGCTTTGTAGCGATGCTATACGGCATTTGCCGTTTCAGTCGATGCGTTCCTATCTCAGGTCCCTTTTACGCTTATCTTCTATTATAATACGTATTCGGGCGCGTTAACAACCCACCCGCCCATATTTCACGCTCTTAACCGACTATAACGCAGCGGTCGTTCCCGCCGATGTCTTTGATCACCCTTGCGCCGCCAAACATCCCGCGCACCACATCAGCCTGGTCAAAGCCGATTTCCAGCAAAAGCGCGCCGCCCGGGTTAAGGTATCCTCGGTATTCCCCGCTTATGCGGCGGTAAAAATCAAGGCCGTCCTCCCCGCCGTCAAGGGCATGGCGCGGCTCGTTTTTCACCTCCCGCTGCAGCGACTCGATATCGCCAGTTGGTATATAGGGCGGATTGCACACGATAAGGTCAAACCGTGCGCCGGTTAGCGCTGAGAAAAGGTCGCCCTCGGCGAATTGCGCGCTTATCCCGTGCATGGCGGCGTTCTCCTTAGCTAGCGCCACGCACTCTCGGCTTATGTCGGACATGGTTACGTCAAGGCCGCCTAAAGTCGCCAGGCTTATGCCAATGCAGCCGGTGCCGCAGCAAAGGTCAAGCGCTGTCGTGTATCCACGCTCATTAGCCAGCGTAAGCGCTGCTTCTGCAACGGTTTCGGTATCCTGGCGCGGAATCAGCGCGCACGGGCGCATAATAAGCCTAAGCCCCATGAACTCCCACTCGCCTATGATATACTGAAGCGGCTCTCCCGCAAGCCGGCGGCGCGCCATGCGCTCAATAGCGCCAAGCTTAATTTCATCCAGGCGTTCGCCGCGCCTGAGCAGCAGCTCAAGTTCGTCCATCCCGGTTACAGCCGAAAGCATTATGGCCGCCTGTCCGGCCGCTTCCTCATGCGCAACGGCAAAAAGCGCGCCCTTTAGCGCACTTCTCACCTCATGTATGGTATTTTTACCTGAAAAACCGATCATAGTTTTAAAGCAAACCGCCTCACCTAGGCGTTTCCTCCGCACACGGCTGTTTCCGTGGCAGGGGTTGGGGCGCTTTCATTTGCGGCGGCGTTCTCCGCCTTGTCCGCCTGGGCCTTTGCCGCGGCTTCCTCTCTTTCGCGAACCAGTATTTCCGGATCAATCGCCACGTTGAAGGACGCTATGGCCACCTCCAGCATGTCGTCTGTAGGCTCCTTTGTGGTAATGAGCTGAAGCGCCATGCCCGGGGCGCGTACTATCCTTGTAAGGATGTTGTCGTACTTGGCCGCAAGCTGCAGCACCTCGTAGGAGAAGCCCGCCACAACCGGCAAAAGCAGTATGCGGGAGCCAAACAGGATCAGCTTGTTGTCGCTCCAGCCGACGACTGAGAAGAACAGGATGGAAACCGCCATCACAAGAAACAGGTAATTGGTTCCGCATCTGGGATGAAGCCGTTTATGCTTTCTCGCGTTTTCCGGAGTAAGCTCTTCATCGGCCTCGTAGCAGGCGATGGTCTTGTGCTCGGCGCCATGGTACATGAACACGCGCTTTATATCCTTCATCCGCGATACAAGGATTATATACCCGAGGAATATCAGCAGCCGCGCCCCGCCCGCCGTAAGGCTTTTCCACGCGGACGACACCTCCGGCCCGAATATAAGGTCGGCAATCAGCGTGGGCAGCAGCATAAACAGGCCAACCGACATTACGACCGCAAGCGCCACAGCGATGCCGATGACGATTTTCTCCACCGACTTGCCAAACACCTTTGCCAGCCATTTTTCAAACCGTGTAGGCTCCTCGTCCATCTCTATGCCCGCCATCTCGGCAGAGCGCGTGATGGTTTTCATCCCGACCTGAAGCGACTCGACAAACGCCACCACGCCGCGAACTATGGGGAATCCGAAAAACGTTCCCTTTTTGGCTTTGGATTGATAGGGCTTAAACTCCTTTGCAATGGAGCCGTCCTCCCTGCGCACCGCCATGGCGATGCCCTGCGGCGACTTCATCATTACGCCCTCCATAACGGCCTGGCCACCGATGGCGCACTTTTTCATAATTGTCTCCTCAATCACCGATATGGTGCAAAATATCATTTTTCACATTATATCATAGACGCTGTTCATTTTGTATGTAAAAGTGTGTAGCCGAGGTGAATTAACCGTTAACATCGCGAAATTTTAACAATCGAATGATTTTTAAGGGGCATGGCCGCATGTGCTTTTGTTCTATGGGGCTCCGCCCCAAACCCCGCCAAAGGAGACTTTTTGTAAAAAGTCCCCTTTGGAATCCCGAAAAACAACGTTTGACTTTTATCGTTTTGGATTTTAATCGTTAGCTTCGAAGGTATCAAAGATCGCCGTGCATGCGCATATTCGCCTTTGACGATTCGCGTCGCGCTTGATCAGCGCAACGCGAGTTAACCCGCGAAAGCCAGCCTTCGATGCAAGCAACTATCAGGCTGGCTTTCGCTTGGTATCAAAAGATCGGCGCGCATGTTGCCAGCCTTTGATGGATTATATTTTTAGGTACGACCAAGCTTTGGATTGTTTACTCAAATTTCTGGTGGATTGTAAAACTGTGGTCATTCACCCAAATTTAATATTCTCCCTTGCCTTTTTTGGAGTTCTTAGAACCTTTTTTGCAAAAAAGGTTCTAAGCCGCCGGAGACAAAGCGGTCAGTTTAGCGATGCTTCGGGTCGTTGGATCTGCCAACAAGGTAGTCAAGTGACACGTCAAAGTAATCTGCCAGGGCCCATAAGGTTTCGATAGATGCAGCCCGTTCAGCATTCTCCATTTTAGCAACACTAAAATAAGTCATACTGAGTTCGTCTGCCAGATCCTGTCTTGAGGTTTCTGTTTCCTCTCGTAAAGCACGTAGTCTTTGAGAGAAAATTTCTTTTGAAAACATTAAATAAACTCCTTGACTTTGTACTTTAAGTACAATATAATAATGGAGTAATGACTTTCTTGAGGTGTTTGATTAAATATATAGTTCGCTATATATATTACAAATACGTATATATTAAACAAAGTGATATCTAAGATGCAGTGACGAAGTCATAGCGTCCTGATTAGCACGTAACCTGCGGCCAGTGTATTCGGCCACAGGTTTAGCCATAACACAGTTTTCCCGACGTATTTGGTTTAATAGGCTTTCATATTCAACCACATTGTACCTCAAAACTTTATAAAAACGTCGCTGCCAGCTTAACTGCTCCTTGTGGCCGCATCACAAATTATATGCGCACAGCAAATAATTAAGTTCTGATACCGTACTATATAGACTAACATAATCCGCCAGGCCAGGTCAAGCGGGAACAGAGAAGGAACACGGATGAAAAGATATGAAAAGCTCAGAGAATTAAGGGAGGACGCGGGCATAAGCCAGCAAAGGCTTTCCGCATACCTCTGCGTGCATCAGACTACGTATTCTGATTATGAGTTGGGTAAGATCAACGTACCTGTAGACGTATTTATAAAGCTGTCAAGGCTATACGGGGTAAGCGTAGAGTATATACTTGGGCTTACCGGAGAAAGGATAATTCCCCGTGTGGACATTAAAGCTAAGCTGGGAGGGCCGTAAAACCGCCTATTGCGATTCGCTTAGTGAGCCGCGGGGGGGGGGGGGCCCCCCCCCCCCCCCCCCCCCCCATTTTTTTTTTTAACCCCATGTGTGACGCCAAACCACATGTGGC
>URFJ01000034.1 GCA_900547135.1 uncultured Eubacteriales bacterium
ATGAATTTGAAGCAGAACGATTAGACGATATGATAAGGAATGTTTTCTACATTGCACCCACTGGGTCAGCCTATGTTCAGGCGTACATAAATTACTTTGTACTCGATTTAATTACAAGCGACAAAATTTCTGGGGAATATGCTTATCAGTTTATTCTGGAGAAATGTTTTAACAGATCGCACCTTCTTTTAATATTTGCACCCTTATCTTGATAAAGATACTTATATGGGTGCATATTTTAAAACGTATAATTGTATCAATACTCACGTCCTTAGACAGAAAAACCGTCTTGCTTTTGCAAGGCGGTTTTTCATCGGATTAAATCCACTTAGTGTATTTGTGAAATGTGCTCCGCGCGTGAAATTGTCCTCCTTCGGGCAGTGAAATGCATGCGGACATAGGGGGGATTTATTTCATTTCACATTTTGCGGTAGCAAAATATTACAATGGCCACAAGGTCATTATTTCACATCTGCATAAACCGATATTTCACTTGTTACGCATTTAAATATATGCTACACTTCAGCGGTATTTCATATGGCTGAATCAACACTACGCGATTTATCTATTCAATTTGCGGTTGATGTAAAACTATGTGAATTCTTGTTTAAAGATATTGGACAGTATGATTCATTTATAATTTCGGCGGTAACCGGCAATTTTGGCGAGAAAATAGCATCTTCGTAAATTATAAACCGCTTATATATAACCAAAAAAGCTCAATTTTATAGTTCTAATATAGAATTTACTAGGTCATTATTCAGAAAAATTCCAAAATATTAAAAAAATACCTTGACTTTTATAAATTATGTATTATACTATAAATATAATACAAAATATGTTTTTGTAAATTTATTGTTTGAAACGATGCCCGTGCATCATGATATAATCTTTCCCCGTGGTGAGATTTTTTCGATTTTTTATCTATGGTTGTAAAATCAATATAAGGAGGTGACAATGATGAAGAGGTTTAACGTAGAAGAAGTCCAGGAAGTAACCGTACTTATGACGGCTATAGAAATTATAATGGCTCTTGAAGCTGGCGTAGGTGACTGATTTTAATCCTGCGGGCATCGTTTCAATATTTGTGGTACTGCATTGAATCTATAAAATTCAGAAAGCAATTGCGTTTGGCATTCGTAGATAGTGGAAATGTTTCGGTTTCTGTTAAATGGGAGCGTATACATGCCTGAGACATCTGAATCAATTCAAAGAGTTCAAAAACCACTGTTCCACAGGGAACTGTTTATTATTGCCTATGCCCGATCTGGAGATGTTTTCATTACGTGCAAAAATAACGATAGGAACTATTTTATCGGTGCAAATGAATACCGGCTTTTGGAGCAATGTGACGGTACAAAAACCATTAAAGAACTTACTGCTCTTCAAAGCCGTTATGATGAAAATGATATATGTCAATTTGTTATATTTACGCATTCGTTAGGCTTGCTAGGTGAGCCACCGCCGCGAAGATTTGATGTTACGTCTCTTAAACTGCCGTTATTTAATCCATCCCGACTGATAAAATGCGGCTCTAAGCCAAGCATATTTATAAAGAACACACTATTTGCGCTATGTATACTATCGTTGTTATTTTGCGGATATGCGTTGTTAGCGCATTCGGATACGCTATTTGGTCTAACTGCTGAACTCAATTTATTTAGATGGCAAAACCTAATTAGGTTTTTAGTGTCCTATGTGATATTGGCATTTTTTCATGAATCAGCGCATGCGCTCGTGCTTATGGGATATGGGCTACCCGTTGTTCGGGTAGGTGTGATGCTCAATTTCTTTACGCCAGCATGCTATACGGATGTTGCAGGCGTTCGCAGATTACGCAACAGAGGTCAACGGATTACAGTGTGGCTTGCGGGGGTAATGGCACAGACTATAATACTTGGCATTACCATAGCTGTACTTATTTTCTGTCCTCTATCCGAGGCGCTGTATGATAACGTAGGCTTTTTTCTGCTGGCTAATGCTGTAACTATAGTAATGAACCTATTTTTCGTAATAAGGCTTGATGGTTATCACATACTATGCGAACTGTTCGAGGATGAATCTCTTCGGGATACTGCCGATGCATATATGGCACATCCTTTCCGGGCTGAGCATGTTCAATTGCAAAACGACCATAAGTTGGCATATACAGCAGTATCATTGCTTACAAGGCTTTTTCTACCGATATTTGCGCTTACGATATCAACAAACGCAATAATAGCACTATTTGAGAACTATAACTCAATTATTTATACTGTTTTCCCAGTGATGGTTTGCATTAACATACCCATTATTATTATACGAAGGATTTTGCGCAGAAGGAGAGCTGCAAGGTAATGAGCGGCAAATTTTACATTAACCCAGCTGCGATAATACTAAAAAATGGAGACTCTTATATATTGCGTATGGGTGCCAATTTTAGTAACACTATTGAAGAATATCAGATTGATATGTTATGTAGCATTCGCGAAAAGACCCGTGCTTTTTCAATGGAGGAAATACTGGAGACATTTACAATAGCCGAGGCAAATACTTTATTCTCGCATAATGTGTTTGTTACAGAACCTATTGAGCTTGAAAGCATATATTCCAGAAACAAGTGCTATTTTGCTATTAATGGTGATTATGACCAAGCTGAACTTATGTCAAAACGGGTTCTCATCCTAGGCGCCGGTGCCGTTGGCGCACATTTAGCATGGATGCTTGCAACTGCGGGAGTTATAAATCTGACAATTGTAGATTTTGATGATGTTGAAGTAAGCAACCTCAACAGACAGCTTTTATACAAAGAAACAGACGTTGGCCAGCCTAAAACCGAGGTACTAAAAAATGCGCTTTTAGATATAAATCGCGAGTTAAACATAGATACGAAAAATGTGTGCATAGAAAGCGAGGATCAGCTTAGAGAGATAGCGCAAACGAGGCATTTTGATCTTGTTGTGGCAGCTATAGATACGCCGGGAAGCGCTAGACGATGGATAAACAGCGTATGTGTTGACTTAAAAATACCATATGTATCCGGGGGGCTTTTAGGTGAGGATGGTATAATTGGCATAAGTTATTATCCCGATGTAACACCTTGTCATGAATGCTTTGAACTTGAAGAAAACATACCCGAACGTATCAGCGGTGTATTTGGCACATTCTCACCGATAGTTGAGTTTATTTGCTCTAAGATGGCTATAGAGGCTGTAAATATGCTACTGAAACGGACTAATGGGCTGCGTTACGTAGGTTGTTTTGAGCAACTCAGCTTTGTTAATAACACATCAAGAAATATTGAACCACCTTTACGTACCGAGTGCCCCAAATGTGGCAGACACAATGAGCCAACAAGGGTTAGGAACTATTCGCTGATCAATATAATCTACTATGTTTTAGCTATGATGCTACCATTCTCAAATGCGTTTTCGTCAAACGGTCCTATTATAGTTATTTTGGGAATAATTTTGATAAATTTGCTGCCAGTAATCGGTACGCGCGATGAAAACATTTATATGTTGGGAATGAAGGCTGCGCTAATGTATGTAGTATCCAACATTGCCCTTACATTTGCAATTAATCCACAAGCGATGGTGTTTACAGATAATGTAATCTCACAGGTTGCTAATTTGTTATCCGCTATACTTACTCAGATGATAAGTATGTCCATGTTTTTTATGGGTATGATACTTGTGTATAGCTTGATCAAAGAAGCTATACAAAGACGTGCAAGGCAGAAGATATCTAGACTAAACAAATTTTAAAAATAATGAAATAAAAAAGGAAAGCGAATTACAATATTGTTTCGTCATTAAAGGTGTATCTAAGTCAATAGAGGATGATGAAATAACAGCTTTTTAAAAATATTTAAATGCGTAAAAGTTAATAAATTATGTTTAAAATTATTTGGTTTTATTACGCAATGTGATATGAATTATGGACTACTTAATTATCAAATTGTCTATTCTAAGAAGCTTATAGAGGTAAGGTTGAAATAAGGGGAAAGGTTACAGAAATATAGTAAAAAAGAGCTCTATAGGAGTAATATCGCTTTACTTCCCCAAGATCCCCAAACTATCGGTTTCCGAAATCAACGAAAGTGCAATCTGATGATAAACAAGGATTCTAACACATTAATTTATATTAATATAATACATGCTTGCCGAGTATTGTCAATTCAAAAAATCCGTATATCGCATTCGAAGTGTTTTAGAACTAAAAAGTGGATAAACTAATAAATATATACGGATTAAATCATTAGGTAATTATAGCGGTATAGCTTGACTTAAATACTATAACACTGTATATTTACATAGGCACTTAAATGACGTATTACTTATATAGAAGGATTGGCTTACCTAGCAAGCGGCGTTCAAAGTTAAATCTATACGCAGCCTGGGATATTTACCTAATGTGCAAATGAAGGGAAATAACAATTTATTATGAGGAGATATATAATAATTATCGTCTGTACAGTCCTTATCGTATCAAGCGTAGGCTGTTTCCAGGTACATCCAGTGGTTTATAATAATGTAATATCTATTGAAGCGCCCTCCCAGTCCCCTGTTCATCAAACGCCGGATGTTAATGTTACTAATACTCCACAATCAATTGTATCGGTAACCTCTTTGCCGGAGCCAACACTATTGGAACCTGAACCCACTCCGGAAATTGGCGGTCTGCCATTGTCAGGGTATGTGATTGGTATAGACCCTGGTCATCAGCTGCACGGCAACAGCGATAAGGAACCGGTTTCACCGGGGTCAAACGAGATGAAAAGCAAAGTGACGTCGGGAACTCAGGGTATTTGGACGAAAACGCCGGAATATGAAGTAAATCTGCGTGTTGGACTGATTCTTAAGGATTTGCTTGAGCAACAGGGAGCTACGGTGATTATGACAAGGCAAATTAACGATATAGATATCTCTAACGTGGAAAGGGCGCAGTTATTTAACAAGAAAAAAACAGACTATGCTTTGAGGCTGCACTGTAACGGGTCTGAGGATAGAAATATTCATGGAGCGTTTATGCTTATTCCCTCTAAAAACCCATATTTGGGAAACTGCAGTCGTGCCGCAGAGCTTTTAATAAGTGAATATTGCATTAAAACTGGAGCAAAGAACCTAGGAGTTGTAAAGCGCAGCGATCAAGCGGGATTTAACTGGTGTGAGCGTATGATTATTAATATTGAGATGGGTCATATGTCGAATGAAGAGGAAGATTATAATCTGTCGGACCCTGATTATCAGGTTAAAATGGCGAAGGGATTGCTAAACGGCATACTTGCTTATTTCAACGAATAGATCTTCCGATGATACTTTGCAAAGGGGATAGAGTTAAGCGGATACTAAGTTTATATCAACTTATATATGCGGTTTGGTTAGCGTTGTAAAAAGACACATTAGGCGTTTTGTAGGCGAAACGCTGTTTATGTTAGCGTTTTAGGCTTAACAAAAAGGGTAGCGAATTAACTATAAAAAAATGATGTTTCAAGAACATCGAATTTTTATGTGATGCCTTTAGTTCCCTCGAGCGTTTTTATAAATGAAACTACGGCCATCAGTTCCTGATAATTTAATTGCTTAATCTGCCGTATAGTTTCGTCTTTAAGGCTGCAGGAGGAATGGCGTTTTTCAGGTAACCTGCCGGTTAATATCCATTCTGCGGGATAGTCGAATATTTTATCAATCAGCAAAGCAAGAGGTTCTGATATAACTTTTCTTCTTGCCATTGGTCAGCAAATAAACATAGTTGGCGCTGATTCCAAGCAATTTTGCGAACTCACTCTGCTTGAGGCGCTTTTCATGGATTATCCGTTTTATTCGCTCGCTAAGTGCAGATGTAACATCATCTGGTTTGGGCATTTTGGCTGTTAGCCTCCTCCATCATTTGAATATATACCATTAACTCCTTTCTGGACGAAACGTTCAGCTTCATATAGATACGGCGGTTATGGGTTTTGATAGTATTAATAGAAAGGCAGAGTATATCGGCAATTTCCTTTGCGGTATGGCCCTCCATATACAGGTCGAATACAGCCCTTTCAGCCATAGAAAGCGTATCAATATTTCTAACAAAATCTTGGAACAGCGAGGATTGCTCCTGCTGGACCAATATTGGCTGGGATTGCTCCCCGTCGGCCCTTTCATCCTGTGTTCTCAAAAAAACAATAAGGTCGTCTATCTCAGGGATTCTGGTTTTTGCGGCTGTGGATATATCCGTTGATTTCAGCGATTCAAGTGCTTCTACAACAGGTCTTATGTAACGACGGCTGATAAAGGCGGACAATACTATATCCACTCCCATCAAAAGCGCTAATCCCAGCAAGAGCGTACTGGTACGGGCCGATATCTTTTCCGATAAAATGCTCTCAGGCATCATTACAGCGCATGACCATCGTTCATTCCTATATGCCGAATCTACGGGGTATAGCGCGATATCCTGATGTAATCCTGCATAGCTGTCGGAGTTGGATTGCCTGTAACATGAGAATGCCCTATCATCTGGATATATGGTAAGGACGCCTTCCGTAAGGCTGGACGGGTAAGCTGCATTGCTTCCCGCAAAAAGAGCGCCGGATACCCTTAAATTATTCTCCTGAAGGGGGGATAGCACACAAAACAGGTAATCATATACATTGTTATCGGGCGTATTTGACAGCTTAAACAGCACTTCGCTTACTTCAAATCCGCAAACGCCCATGACTGTTCCGTCGGATGCAATCAGAGGCGCCGAGCAGAGCATAACTTTCTCGCTGTTATAAGGCAATACCATTCCATCACTCCAGTAGTAAAGCCGGGATACAGGAAGGTCAAAATCACGGGCCGTCTGCATTACTGTATGAAAATAGTCGTCCTCTGTGGTATTAAGCTCCATCTTCCATTGGGGAAGAACATAGATACCACTATTTCTTGCAAGCGTCATCGGACCATAAAGATACCTTAGATTTGATTCAAGGCCGCTAACTATATTGGGCTCCATATTTTTAAGGTAGACGCATGCGCGGGAGTTTTCCGCGTCTGGCAGCTTAGGATTTACCGTTGCGTCCAGCATAATAAACACGCCGCTGCTCTTTGTCCTTTCAAGCGCCCCGATGAGCTTTGCTATTTCTCCGTCAAAAAGCTGTTCAATCAGCTCAGGATGATTCTTAAGTTCGTATGCCTCTACACCCTGTTCCTTAAGACGGCGTTCAAGACTGGCAGATAGCGTACTTGAAAGCTCTACCCCCTGAACTGAGATCGCGCCAAAACTCTGATATACATCCTGTGAAAGATGAGCAAGCTCATTCTGAAGCAAGGTCTTATGTTCTTTAAGTCCGGTCTGAAAGACCCCTGTGGCAAACAGTATCACAAGGACGCCCACCATTATTATATTTAGAAACAACAGTAGGCAGCAAAAAAGTCTCAAACGCATGGAAAGCCCGTCACGTCCAGCGCGCCTGATTGCTTCCTTATATAGTTTTATGGTGTTTATAGGCGCAAAACCACCCATCCGGAGTTCTCCTTTCGCAAAGGCCGCTTACTGCGCTTCAATGAACGCATTTAAGTTGCCGCGGGTTGCCGCGGCATAGGCGGAATCCTTGTCCGTGGTTTCGCATAGCTCAAGATAACGTTCGCGCGCTTTAACAGCCATAGAGATAAGCCCGCTTTCATAGCCGTCGCTAACATCGTTAAAGCTTTCAAATACGGGTGGTATATAGAAGTCATACTCGGAATGAACAGTTATTGCGGTACGAAGAAGCTTTCGGATGTTTTCATTTCCGTTATTGGCGATTTCTTGCTCCATGCTGTTTTTAAATGCGTCGTTTGTAACGGGAAGATACCCGGTAGACGCCACAAAACGCATATTCTGCACGGGTTGTGTAAACCATTTCAGAAACACTGCGGCGGCCTTTTCTTTTTTAGGGGTTGATTTTGCTGCCACGATTCCTGCGCCACGCTGTATAGCCACCTTTTCACCGCCCTCAAAAGTGGGAAAAGGAAGCACAGTATATTCAACATCCTCCGTTGTGTTATCCGGATATGTGATCTGAGTTCCATAGAACAGGATGCCCGCCGTGGAGCCTGTCGAGCATACTATTTCACCGGTTTTTGACAAATCCGACGAATATCCGTCATAAATAGCATATCTTCCACGTACAGCTGGTTCATATATTGCGTTCCATATCCGCTCAAACTCGGGGGACGAAAGGTTCAACTGTTCTCCATTAAAAAGGTCGCTCCCCATCTGCTTCAGGCCTACCTGCGCAATGTTGAAAAGTGAATCGGCTGTATAAAAACTTTTGCCATCTTCCTGAACACCAGGGGTTAGTGAATCGGTCCATTCATAATAGCGCTGCGCCGCATCTGCAATGCCTTCAAAAGTGGATAGGCTTTCAAGAGAAATACCGGTGGCTGTCGAGAAACGGTCGAACAGGGTCTGATTTACAAAAAGCACTTCGGTTGATTTAGCAAAAGGAAATACATAAAGCTTGCCGTCGGATAGCCTTCCTTCCTCTAAAAATCTTGGGAGATAAGCTGAAAGCTCCTCTTTGGTAAATTGCTCATCAAGAGCCGCTATCAGTCCTTTTTCCCTAAGACGGGTGGCGGTAGCGGGATAACAGGTGGTCAGATCGGGCATATCCGGAGCGCCCGGATCGCCTGCCGAAATCATTGATAGCTTTTCTTGTAATGCAGCCGAACCCGAGACGGAGGTGACATTTATTATTATTCCCTTTTCTTTTCCAACGTTTAGGTTAAACTCCTCTATTAGTTCATCCATCGTTGTCTGCATCTGGCCACCAAAATTATGCCAAAGCGTAAGTGTGACAGGATTGCTTGGATCAAGATTATCGGATCCGGCACAACCAGCTGCTGCCATAGCTACCGTAATTATAAATATAAGGAAGCCGGCTATATATTTCTTTCCCATTTAGATATACCCCCACAATAAAGTTTCTTCCTGATTTTTTTCATATAAAATTTTATTCCTATACAATACAAAATGGATTGATGTTTAAAAAAGGAATTATTAGTGCTAAAAATATGTAAAATGAAGACAATACGTGGTGTTATACCCAAGCTCCATGATTCTGTATTTAAAATCCGTATCAAATAGTTTTGCCTTCAATTCTATCCTCTCTCATTTTATTAAGAGAGTAGGTTGTCAAGGGTTATAATTTAAAATCACCCCACCAATCATCCCTTTTTATGTTGCGGCACCTCCATGAACAGCAGCAACATCGAAAAACCGTCCCCACTTTATATGCGCAGGGCCATAAGCAAAAGAAAATCACCCCGAAAATCACCCCATTTTGTCATTAACAATCACCCCAGGGATGACGATAAATTGTAGTTCATCTGCTATTATGGCCGCAGAAAAGATTCCTCCGGATATTTTCTGTTGCTCACATGTTACCATTCGAATCTAACTTAGTCAAGTAAACGTGTGAAAATGTTAAGGGGGTCGTTAAACATGCAAGATGAAAAGAAACAGAAATTGATTGCGGAGGTTATCGATTCTATAAAAAGGCTGGACGATGATAATCTGCAAAAGCTCGGTAAGTTTATAGCCGGACTTGAAGCCGGTAAGTCATTCAACGGAAACAAGGAGGTGGGCAAAAGCAATGATCCTTAAAGAAACGCCGGCTTTCACGCCGCATTGTAGGTTTCTTATGAAAGGCGACGACTATCTGCTTACATTTTTCTGCGAGATATGCGAATGCGGTTACACACCTCCTCCTATCCATGCCGAATGTTTGCAGGAAGCCAGACAACTTGCAGAACCGGATGCCAGACTGCATTTTAATTGGTGTCACAGCTGCGAAAGGTGGGTGTGCGATGAGCATTTTAATGAAAACAGGATGCTTTGTACCGAATGCGCACCGAGAGTTTGCAGCTCATGCGAAGCAAAAGTGAAAAAAGGAGATCAGTTCTGTACAGTATGCGGAATAGCGCAATTTGAATTAAGCGAAGGGAGGATGGAAGAGAATGTCTGATCTATTGAGCGGGCTTGGTGGCCTGATGAAGGGTTTGTCAGGCTTCATGCCGCAGGATGACCCGAACGTACAACTTATGTCAGCGCAAACAGAGTTAAACAACCTCAAAAAGCAGGAATCCGAGCTGTATGTTGAAATTGGGAAGAGGGCGGTGGAGCAATACGGGCTGGACTCTTTCGGTGAACAAAGCGACCGAATAAAGCTGGTGCAGGCAAATATTGCGGCTGCGTTGACCAAGCTTCAAAGCTTGCAAGGGGAAAAGGACGCCAAGGAGAAGGCGGAAAAGGAGGCCATGGAAGGCCGTACATGCCCCGAATGTGGACATCAAAATCCTGAAGGAGTAAGATTCTGCCAGGAATGCGGCGCCAAAGTGGGTATTAAGAAAAATAGTTGCCCTTCATGCGGGGCTGTTAACCCTGCTGGCGTTAAATTCTGCCAGGAATGCGGTTCAAAGCTAAGTGGAAGCAGGGGCGCCGTTTGCCCCGCCTGTGACCTGGAGAATCCACCAGGCACAAGATTCTGCGGCGATTGCGGCGCACGATTGGAGTGACAGGGGATGGCGACATACAAGCAATCATGCATCCATTGCGGTAAACTCATTGACCGCGACGCTCGCCTTTGCCCGCTGTGCAGTAGCATGAGTCCATTTGGGTATCTTTGTCCCACGTGCCTTCGGCCCATTGAAAAGGGGACTCCTGTCTGCGCAGGATGCGGCAGGCCTCTGTATGTAGAATGCCCTTCCTGTGGAGGACAGACATTTGTGCAGGAACGGTGCGAACTGTGTGAAGCCGGCCTAATGGTATATTGCGAGAACAAGCGCTGCGGTGCTATGCAGTTTTTTCAAAACACCAAATGTAATGCCTGCGGCAAAAAAATCAGGGTAAAAATTGCTAAGAAATGAGGTGATAATATATGCTTAAATCCTTTACTCGAAATTATCAGGATAATTCTACCGAGGCGGGCTTCCAGTTTACCTTTTATTGCGATATCTGCAATGATGGGTATAAAAGTTCATTTATAGAATCCGAAACCTATAAAAAACGCAAGGGCTTGCGCGGACTGTCGCGCGGAGTTGGAGTACTTGGAAGTTTCCTTGGGGGAAGGGCGCGGGATGTAGGTTATTCAGTGGAGCGCGGGGGAGACATTCTCTCTGAGAGGTTCGAGGGGAGTTCTCCGGAATGGCAAAAGGAGCATGAACGGGCCTTTGAATTGGCACAAAATGAGGCCATGCAGCACTTCCACCGGTGTCACGGATGCCATAGATATGTGTGCGACGCATGCCTCAACGAAGACGAGGGGCTGTGTACTGACTGCGCACCAAGACAGGAAGTATATGTGGCAAGGGCGCGGGCCGAGGCCATGAGAAGGAATATCGACGCCGCGGGGCAAACGGCTACCGTATGGCAGGGTAAGATTGAGAGCAAAACAGTTACCTGCCCTGTCTGCGGAAAACCGGCCGGCAACGGCAAGTTCTGCAACAACTGCGGAGCCTCTATGGAGCTTAGGACGTGTGCGCAATGTGGAGCGAAGAACGCTTTAGCTGGCAAATTCTGCAACAACTGCGGAGCTCCTATGAGCGCTCCGTCAGCTGCGTCTGGC
Organism: uncultured Eubacteriales bacterium; assembly: GCA_900547135.1. Lineage (GTDB taxonomy): Bacteria > Bacillota > Clostridia > Christensenellales > CAG-138 > UMGS946. Next base: position 11,558 of record URFJ01000034.1, read on the forward strand.
ATATGCACAGCATGCGGAGAGCAAAACCCGCCGGGTACGCGATTCTGCGGAGGCTGTGGAAACAAGCTTGGATAAGCTTTAATGAATGCTTACGGAGGGAAATGCAATGATGGATAAGCTGGTAGGCGGCGGTCTAACTAATGAAAATCAGCAGGATGCTGTGCCTAAGCCGGAGTTTGAGGGATTTGTTGAATGTCCACTTTTTTCAGAGCGTGCTAAGCTGGCGGTTGACAACGAAAATCTTCGAATATCCACCCTGTTTGACCAGATTGCGATACCCTACAAGGACCTGTTAGCCTTTAAAGCTCAAAACTACAGGGTAGAGCTTGAGACTGAAATTGGGATAATCTATATATCACAGCTCGGAAACGCCTGCGAATGGTTTTATAATGCCCTGTATGCTGCCTATAACAAAAGGGTCCTTGAAGCTTTGTATATCGAGGGAAGTCCGTGCTTAGAAATAAGCGGGATATTGCACGCAGAGGAAAATGGCGAGAAAATTCATGGAAACGCTACTTTCCGCCTTTATGACGACTGTATATGTTCTTTGCCTCCGGATGAAAACGCCAGACGAATACCGCTATGCTTTATCAATGGGATGGTCAGGGATGAGTATGGCGTGACGGTTACGCTTACCACCGGAGAAAGCTATACCTTTTCCAAGCTGGGATATCAAACGGAGTATTTCGAGCAATGTCTTACAGATAAGCTAAGGGGGATGAGGGAGAAGAACCTAAAATGGATAGAGAGTATTGACGATACCCTCAACACAATGCAGGCGGCGGCCGTTGCGAAGCTTATGCAGGAAGGCGTGGCCGCTCCTATAGGAAGATTGCACTCTCTAGCTCCGTCGTTTGTAGCAGAGCTAGAGAAAATAATCAAGGACAGTCGATTAAAGGACACATATCCGGTATTAAAGCGGATTTGCGGCGCACATAGGCTTTATGTTGGCTTGAAGCCTGCTGATGCGAAAGAACCTGAAACTATCGTTATACCGGAGGTTCAGCCGGAGGCCGCCGATTCCGACGATAAGGATGATAAGGCGCGGGAGCCTATATTGTGGCTTATTGGGCATGATGAATCGCATAAAACCGCTGCGGTTGAGCTTGCCCTTCCCGATGACGAAGCGGCAGCTACCTTTCTTTATCGCATGCAGGGTGAACCATGGCGCTTTGCCTGTATGATTGACCGGGGAATGGAGGCCGTAGGATTCAAGCGGGAACCTATTTCGTTGCCTGATACTAAGCTAGCGGCACAAGAATATGCTGGCTATGCCATGGCAATAACGCGTACCCAGTCATTAAGGCTAATTCGTTCACTTTTTGCGGGAAGGGTTATACATTCATCGACCGGCCGATGGCGTATGGAAATTGAAAAGCATTTTGAGGCGGGAAATAATAAAACCTCATATGCTAAATTGGAGATTTTAGAGGTAAATTGCCCAAACTGTGGAACTGAGCTGTCTAAGGGAGCAAGATTCTGTGGACAGTGCGGTTTAAATTTGAAAGGAGTTTTTTAAATGGTTTACTGTGGAAATTGTGGAACTAAATATGAAGACGGCATGAGGTTCTGCCCGTCCTGCGGCACGCCGGCCGCCAACTCACAACAGGACCCGAATCATTCCGCCGCCTATCAAGCGCCTTTGGCTAACGGAGCGCCGGCAAAGGATGATATCCGTGACGCTCAGGATAATAAGGCTATGGCCATATTGGCCTATTTAGGCCCATTGGTACTGGTGCCGATCTTTGCGGCTAAGGAATCAAACTTTGCGCGTTATCACGCAAACCAGGGCCTAGTGCTATGTATCGCGTCGATTTTATATGGCATTGTGTACGCTATACTTAGCTCTGTAACAATCCTTATTTCATTGAGCGTTGGATTGGTAATTACATTTATACTTGGTTTGTTCTTTTGGGTTTTTGGAATTTTCAGCATTATCGGCATAGTGCGCGCATGCAAAGGTGAAAAGAAACCCTTACCGCTTATTGGCGGCATAACCATCCTTAAATAAGTTATATGGTGCGTTTACGATCTTCTGACGACGTAAATTGATTTGTAGTTATATAAAAATAAAGATATTAAAAGGATATATTAATAATGAAAAAGATTTTAATTTTAATACTCGTTGTGACAATGGTGTTTTCACTTTCCGCCTGTGATATAGGACTTTTTGCAAGTGAAAGTAGCACTACGCCTTCAGGAACCGCCGGGAACTCAGATACAACCAAAACGCCGGACACTAAGACCAATGATACACCCCAGGGCAGCCAAAGTGCTAGCTATAACAGCTGGGAAACGTTTTACAATGCTTTTAACGCCGCCTATAATAAAGACAGCGATACATTCAGCGATAGGGAAGACGTGGGCCTTGACGGAGTACTAGCCTTGCTAAGCGGGGATATAGACCTTGCGTTTACGTCCGCCTATTTCAGCGAGTCCGCAAGCAGCACGGTACCAATGACTTATGGTTTCTTTGGCTGGACTGACGCTAAGTACAGCGAAATCGGGGATATTGCTTCAGTCACCACTACAGGCGAGGAAGGCACTTTAACTCACGAACTTACCTATAACAAAGGAAATGTTGCAAAGTTTCGGAGCGTTGCATCCGACGGGAAGGAAAGTACGCTCACAATTTGCCTTACCGATCAATATTGGGCAAAGAGCTACATGAGCGCTGATAGCGAGGTAAGGGCGGTAGGCTATAAGGACGGCTCGTTTTATCTAGGGACAGGGTCAGGCGGCGGTACTTTATTATCTTTGTATGATAACCCTAATGCGGCCGCAGACCCGTCATTCGTTACAGGGATGAATAATGTTTGGGAACTAAAGGACGGTCAATTAACTAAGAAATAAGGAGTATTATTACGATAGCCGTATAATAGGTATTATAAAGAGCGATAAGAAAAGGCCGGATAGGGTGTTGTCCTATTCGGCCTTTTGAAATGAAAGATTAAATCGATGTTTAACTAACAAATTAATTGCGTTTGATGCCTGTGTGCTTACCGGCTATAATATCAATAATATTTCACATGTACACATATTTCTAATCCTGCTTTAATCTTTAAACGCTAAAGTTTTCAGGGAGGTGTAATGTTATGCGCATACTGCTTGCCGAGGACGAGCCAGATTTGAATCGTATTATTACCAAGAAACTTATGTCTGAGGGTTATTCAGTGGACAGATGTACGGATGGTGAAGCTGCGATAGACTACCTATTGTGTGCTGAATATGATGCGGTGATTCTTGATATAATGATGCCAAAGGCGGACGGCTTTTAGGTACTTCGCCGGCTTAAGGGCATCGGAAAGGCCCCCCCGTTTTGTTCCTGACAGCGCGGGGCGCTGTTTCAGACAGGGTTAAAGGGCTGGTCAGTGG
>URFJ01000035.1 GCA_900547135.1 uncultured Eubacteriales bacterium
GTCATGAATATCTTTAATGAAAAAAAAGCTAAGGATGACCTTGTTGAAGTTATATACGCAACTGAAAACAGCTATATTTATTTTCTTGATATAGATGACGGATCCTTTACCCGAAACCATATAGAAGGCGGATGGACCTTTAAGGGTTCCGGCAGCATTGATCCGCGCGGCTATCCCCTGCTGTATGTCGGGGCTGGGGATTCTGGACCATCCGGACCAGCGGAAAACATGATTTTCAGTCTCATTAACGGTCAAAAATTATTCAGCTATGGCGGTTCGGACAGCTTTTCCCTGAGAAGCTTTAAAGCCTTTGACGGATCTACCATCGTTCATGGCCCGACCGATACTGTAACTTATGCGTCTGAATGCGGCATCATATACCAGTTTAAGTTAAATACCAAGTATGATGAATCCGCCGGCACCATATCCATTGATCCAAGCGATATGCTGAAATGGCGCTACACTACCCAACGCACGCGCAGCCATGGTACGTCGTCATACTGGCTTGGCTTTGAAGCCAGCCCTATCATATGGCGCAATTACATGTATGTTCCTGATAACGCAGGAAACCTGTTCTGTATAGACATCCTCAAGATGGAGGTTATATGGATGCAGGATGTCCTTGACGATACTAATTGTTCTCCCATATTCGAGATAAACGAAAATACCGGCGAGGCGGTCATTTATCTTGGTACATCGACCCATTGGACGGCGGATAAAAATGATATAGCGCAAATACCGTTTTGGAAAATTAACGCTATTACAGGCGAAATAATATGGAAAGCGCCCGGGTACCGCTGTACGCGCACCAACGTATCCGGAGGGGTTCAGAGCACCGCAGCGCTTGGGAAGAATAACGTATCCGATCTTGTACTCGTATCATACGCTCTAACCGTTGATACCGATACGCGCGGCAGGCTTGTCGCATACAGCAAGGAAACAGGCGGAGAGGTATGGACCTATGACCTCAAAAATTACAGCTATTCCTCTCCGATTTTGATGTATGATGAAAATGGAGATGGATATCTGGTTACCTTTGACGCAGGCGGTACGATGTACTTGATCGACGCTAGGACAGGCATATTGCTTGATTCGTTGCAACTTGATGGCAACTTTGAAGCCAGCCCCGCTGCATTTGGAAATATGATTGTCATTGGAACACGCGCTTCAAAGATTTACGGCATAAAACTAAGATAAGCGTATAATACAAAAATGCCATGGGCCTTAAAGCGGTCTATGGCTATTTTTGTATTCCTTATGTTAATGATGGTTATGATGCTTTATAAACGCATTTATGCCGTCACGCTTTTTTTACAGGAATCCAAAGCTCACAGAACAGACCTTCTTCTCCTTTTTCAGGGTAAATTTCATAGTCGGTATCATCTGTTTGAATGTATCCTGTTTGCGGAACAAATTCTTTGAAAAATTTACTCCATGTCTCGCCAATACAAACGCTGTCTGTTCCAAAGCATTTAAATACAGCATAATCCATAGGTTCCGTTTGCCAAATTGAATAACCACTGTCTAGAACCTCGTTCAGTTCCGAAACATCGGTTTCTTTGTCGATAATCACGCCTATTCCATAATTAAAGTGAGTTTCATTTTTTGCGACAGGGCTGCACAATCCGTATAAATCCCTTTTCCCCTCCTTACGAAGCAACCTTATGCGCTTGATAAGATTTTTTTCGTAACACTCCGCCCAAAAATCCGAAATACTATGGTCGTTTTTATCATTTATAATTTCATTCGGAAATGCTCTTACCAACGCAATAAACCTCTGATCTCCTCTGCTATTAATCCTGTAATTCATAATGCTGCCACCTTCCATTGTTATTTTGATTACGATGGGATTAAACAAATGAAGCTCTGTACCTTTACGCTTTGCCTGCTTCGGGGTTACTCCATGAAAACGAGTAAAAGCTTTTGAGAAACTTTCAGGTGTGTCGTAGCCATACTTATAGGCAGCATCAATCACTAAAATATCAGTTGATTGAAGCTCCTGGCCCGCTAACGAGAGGCGCCTATTTCTTATATATTCACTGGCGGTCATGCCTATCATAATGCTGAATATTCGGTGAAAATTATAGCTTGACATACACACACTTTTCGCTATATCCTCATAGCTTAAGCTTTCAAAGAGATTTTCCTCCATATAGCATATAGCTTGCTGTAAAAGTTGTATTGATTCCATGTTCAGTCCCTCCCTTGTATCAAATATAATGGATTCATGTCAAAAAATCCTGCTTTTACTTGCTCAGTTTTGTCATATAAATTCTAATGTCATTCTGTTTGGAAACATAAATTAGACCTATAAACCTTTTTAAAACATTATACCATAGCACTCACGGTTCTAGCTTAACTTTGAAAAAGCAAATATAGATAGGTTTCTTCCCAATTTTTCCATAATATTACCACACTACTATGCTTGAATAGAAATGAAAAAATAGAATTTTAGGGCTTGTTCGACATTACCAAACCTCGTTATAAAAGTTGTTACATACTTTAAGAAGAAATGCGAAAAACCTTGATTTCAAACTACTATGTGAGGATGATACCTATAAACACTTATAAAAGCTTTTAGATTTTAGGGGATTTTAATCAACAAAAAAATAAGCCTTTAATATATAAAGGCTGCTTGTTTGCATTATTCGTTTTTATTCTACTTCGCCCGTCGTATTGAATGAGCCGCCCGCAAGCACCTGTGCAAAGTCCTCGGTAGCTATTGCCTTCCATACTCCATCAATCATTTTAAACTCTACGTCTATATTATTGGTCACAGTTGAAACGTTGGGGTCTTTGAATACCTCAAGCCATAGCTGATGCCTAACCTCAGCGTCCACTTCGCCCTCATAAGCCTTTGCCTTATTTAAGAACTTTTCATAGGCTATACGGTTGCTTATGGTGGTTATATCCACGTTGCATGTCGCGCTATCGCCCGACGCCGATGTGTTCTTGACTTTGCATTCCAGCTTTGAAAAACTTGCCTCCATGAATTCCATCATGCTGCCGCCCTCCTCCGGGAGATCGCCAAACACGCTTATCGAACCATTTTCAAGGCCCTCATCAATAAAATACTTTTTAAGGCCTTCATCATCAAAATTCTTAAAAGCCTCAATTCCGTATTTAAGCACCGAAGCCGGAGTATTGCCTTCATTATCCTTTACTTGGCATCCACACATAATTGCGGCTAGAACTACAACCAAAAGGAGGGTGGCCATACCTCTTTTTTTCATTTATTTTATCCTTTCTAACAAATATATGGATAGACGTCGCATATAGTGCGCATCTTTTACAATCATAACCCATCTATATATAGTTTGTCAATCAAACAGTGCCAGCGCCAGCGCCGCAAGAGAACTAACATCTATGGCCTCCGCCCTCGCAGAGGGCGGGATCCCGCATTGAGCACATGCATCAAGCGCATTCTCCCTTGATATTCCGCCGGATATAAGATTGTTCTGAATGGTTTTTCTCCTGTTAGCGAAAACCAGCGTGCATAACCTGCAAAGCTTATTAAAGCCCTGTCTTCCATGTACTCTTGTAAGCTTAACCACGGTTGATTCAACTTCAGGCCTAGGGTAATAGCTTTCCGGCGTTAAATCGATAAGCCTTAAGACTGTATATTGATATTGCGATATAACCGCAAGCGGGCCATAGGCACGGCAGGACGGTTGAGCAAAAAACCGGCCAGCCGCCTCTCTTTGAAGCATTAGGGTCATGGTCTCAATCGGGAGGCCGCTCTTTAGCAGCCTCATGCATATGGGTGTTGTTACATAATACGGAAGATTGGCTACAACGTCAATCGTTCCACCCTGTAGCATTTCATGAAGCATACTTAGATCACACTTCAAAAAATCGGTGAAAAGCATGGTTACATTATTGCATCCCTCTAAGGCAAAGCTTAGGGCCTGCTCAAGCCCCCTGTCTATTTCAACTGAAACGACAAAGCGCGCGCGCTTGGACAGCATCCGTGTCATCGTACCCATCCCCGCCCCGATCTCAAGAACACATTTTCCATCGATATCCGCGCCATTGATTATGGACTCTAGAGCACCCCTATCGTCGATAAAATTTTGGCCAAGGGCTTTATTCGGCTTCAAGCCAAACCTATTAATTAAATATTTTGTATTAAGCTTATCCATATCTATGGGTTCCTCGGAACATTTACACTGTTTTTCAGAATATAAATCTTAAAATTGCGTTTTCTTCCCCAACTCCTGCATTCGCTTTCCGAATTAAAAAACAGGTCCACAAGGTTTTTCATGCCATTCTCCGCATGGCGAAACCCTCCGGTGTCCAGGGCGGTACCGTAGCCGTAACCTGGAACGTATATCTTAGAATAATACGGTATTACCTTTGGATTAACCGCAATAGTGCCAAGATCGGGCCAGGTCCCCTTTGCCGTCCTCTCCCCCGTGTGCGTATATGCGGTGCTTTCCACGTACATTACCTCTGCAATCATATCCTCTGTAGGCGGAGCTTTATAGCGCCTCCATTCACCCAAATAGCTGGTTTGATACCTAATCCTTGTTCCAACCCTTATCACCTCGTCAACCGCTTCGGCAATCACTGTCTGGTCCACCGTTTCGCGCGATATCTCAACGCCGTCCTTAATGGTTATTCTCTGAGTAATCTGTTTTGTACCGTCCCTTCCCTCCTGTTGGGTTACGCTCTTGCCCTCATACATTTCAGCGTCCTTCATAATTATCTCCTGGGCATAGAGCGGCCTATAAGAGGTATCGTATTCAATTTCGACCGAAGCATAGTTTATCCTTTGTCCCGGCTCAAGATCCGCAAAGGGCTTATGAGAAAGCTCGTCATCGGCATCATATAAAATGTTTGCCTTTGATAATGCGTCTCCTACCGTACCTCCGCAAAGGCTTACCACAGTAACCTTATCCTCCGATGTTACCGCTACGGGAAAAGCCCTGACAATCTCTATTGACATCCCATCGTCAAGCATTTCGTCCAATGGATATGATACAACATCCTCCGGGTTTAAAACTATTTGCGCTTCCCCCAGAAATTCCTCTACGGTCTTTGGCCAGACCAGATATTCGGCCGATTTTCCGTTTGCGGTTATCGATACCTTTACCCTTCCGTCCTCCGTGTTTGACATACCATGCAGAGATTTCAGAGATAATATAAATCCAGCGCCCAACAGCAGGTCAATCGCGACATAACCAATGCGCTTAAAGTTAAATGAACGGGTTTTATGCGGTGATACTTTTTTGTGATCCTCGGCGGCTTTAGACGCTATAGAATTCCTTAATGTGGTAGCAAAAGAAAAAAGGCACGTTCTAAATCGTGCCATAACGCCGGCTAGTGGCCTTATAGTTCTATAACTGTCGCGGTCCGCCCCTGTATACCGGCAGGCAGTTCGTCTTTGAGTATTCATTACTCCTCCCGTTTTATTGTTCATCTTGTACATAAACTTAAATAAATATTAGCATAATACTTTCTTATTGTCAAACCTATCCCATTGTACATTATACGGAATTACCAATAAGCATTTGCCAATACTTATTCCCTATTATATAATAAGTTAATTTAAATATATGGAGGCATATTTTGAGAAGAGCGCTGTCGTGTATTTTTGTACTGATTTTTGTGCTTACAACCGCGTTTATCGGAGGCTGTTCTAATAACGCCTCGGCTTCTGCCGGCGAGCTTATTACAGCGTTTCTTGACAAGCTCTGCGCCGGAGAATACAGCGAGTGTTATAAATATCTTGACACCGACTCAGCAAGGAGCCAGGAGGATATGGAGCAGATCATAAGCTCCGTAACCAAATCGGTCTGGTCGCGCTACAACGTAATCGGCGAAAATGGGAGGCGAATTGAATACGACACTGAGAGGGTATATTTCACCGTGTCTCCGAGCCTGGGAATAACCCCAACGACGGATCCTTCAATGGGAGGGATCGATGTATCACCCGATGCAGCTACCACCGGTGCCAACGTCTCGACAGCTAATAGCGTTCTGCTTTCAAACGAACCTTCATCCTCAGAGCCTGGTTCTGCTCCGTCCCCTACCGAGGTTATAACCCCCGCGCCTTCTCCATCGCCAGTTCCATCGACAGCTCCGGCGGCGATAGAGGATAAGCCGCTTGAGGATGTGCTTAAGGAGATAGAGTCCCTATTGGATAACCAGCAGTACCTCGAAAATACATTTGAAAATATATCAGAGGAACGCTTCGCGGCACTTTATGAGTCAACATTCGACATGCTTGATATAACCTCTATGTCATACTCTATTGAATCGATAAATGAAGGACAGTATATAACCACCCTTAGCTATACCCTTACGTATCATTCAGCATTGGCAGGCGATATCACTCACACGTTTAGCCTTGTGATGCGCAACCGAAACAACGGCTGGGCTATCCCCTGGTCCCCTTCCCTGATCTTCCCAAACATGGATTGGGGTGACAGAATAGTAAAGCACCGGTTCATTTCGGCCAGAGGGGAGATCGTAGCTGCTAAGGGTTACGTTATGGCTGAAAACGTAAGCGCACACGCTATATTAGCCAATACCTCAGAGATTGCAGAACCAGCGGCGTTTTCCCAACAGGTAGCCTCCCTTCTTGGGCTTGACGCCAGCGCCCTTGAAAAGCGAATTCGCGGCGCTACGACGGGCTCGTCCATCATGCTGGACAAGCTATATCCTGACGAGCTTACCGACACGCTTAAGGAGCAGTTGCTTCTTATAGACGGAATAAGTATAGATTCGGAGGGTTATGGGTATCTGCGAAACTATCCTTTTAGCGATACTCTTGCCCATGTTTTGGGATACGTAGGCTTTATCGACGAGGAGAAGCTGGACCAGTATAACGAAGGCCGCACCAGCGAGGACGGATTGTATAACCCCGATTCCATCGTTGGAAGGTCGGGCCTTGAAAGGCTGCATGAATACGACCTTCGCGGCAGGGACGGCTATATGATCTTCATCAGAGGCTATAATGGGATAAATCAGGGAACGCTGTACAAGAAGGATGTTCAGGATGGTTATGATGTAAAAACCACCTTTGATATGGATTTACAGCTTAGGCTTGAGGAAGTGCTTGACCTAACGCTCTATGGCGACGACGTAGCCGCCGCCGTAGTCGTAATGGATCCAACAACGGGGGCAATCCAGGCAATGTCGTCATATCCGTCATGTGACGTAAATCAGCTTGCGCGCGGGAATACCGCCTATTATAAAGAGCTTACCAATGACGCCCAAAAGCCGCTTCTCAACAGGATAACGCAAGGTCTATATCCTCCTGGGTCTACTTTTAAGGCTTTTACTGCGGCTGCCGCTTTGCAATATAATGTTCTAACGCCCGATTATGTATTTACAGGCAAAATAGTAAACGATTACTGGACCCCGACCGAATACGGCACATGGATATGGCCATCCATAAAGCGCGCTGAGATACGCAACAGGGAGCTTCCGCTAAATATGCGAAACGCTATGCTGCACTCGGATAATATCTACTTTGCCAATGCCGCCCTGCTGATGGGAGAGGATCGTTTTATTCAGTTTTTAGAAAAAATCGGGATGAACGGCAGTGTTCCGTTTGAGCTGGGTTCGTTAAATTCTCAGATTGTAAACGAGAATACAGATATTTCATATAAGCTGCTTGCGGACATGGGATACGGCCAGGGCGAGCTGCTGGTTACGCCGCTTCAGCTGGCGGCTATGTTTTCAGCGTTTGCAAACGGCGGGTCCATGGTTGCCCCCCGCATAGTCGAAGGGTTGTATAAAACGGAGGGCTCAAGATATAGCGCCGTATCAATACGCGAACCGGAAATATGGATAGAAAACGCAGTCACTCAATCCGCCGTTTCCAACCTGCTTCCCATGCTGGAAGACGTTGTTAATTCCAAGTATAATGGCACTGGCCGCCCTCTGCGGGTAAAAAATTGCACAGTAGCGGGCAAGACGGGAACAGCGGAGATCGGCTCGGACAAAAGCCGTGAGATATCGTGGTTTGTAGGATTCAGAACTGGGGTATCCGACGAGGATGCGAGACTTGCCCTTGTCATGATTGAAATACCCAACGAGGATAAATACACCAGCCTTAAGTTCAGCATTGCACGGGCTATGCTTGAGATGGAAACTTCCCCTGATGAAAGTGCCGGTGGATGACGGCACTGAACATATCCACCAAATTTTCCGCCATTGCAATGATTTTCGTTGCTAATGGAGTCCCATAGGTATAAAATAAAGTGTATGATTAATGCGCGGATAATTGTGCGCTAACATAAAACGGAGGTACAGCGAATGAACAAAATTGTAACTGCAAAGGAGGCGCTATCCAGGATTAAGGATGGCGATACGCTTCTAGTAGGCGGGTTCCTTCAGGGTGGAAGTCCGGAATATATCCTGGGCGAACTGATCGACCACCCTGCCAGGCATCTCACAATAGTCAATAACGATATGGGGCTTGCCGAAAACAACCTTACAAAGATTATGGAAAACGGCAGGGTTGACAAGATAATCTGTACTTACATAGGCCTAAACCCCATGGCACAGCAGATGTATCATAACGACCCAGCTACAGTCGAGTTGAATCCACAGGGTACGCTCGCGGAACGTATACGTTGCGCAGGCGCTGGAATTGCGGGATTTTATACGCCTACAGGCGTTGGTACCGTGATAGAGGAGGGCAAGGAAAAGCGCAGCTTTGACGGAGTGGAATATCTTTTTGAAAGAGCGCTTGCGGGGGATGTTGCCATTGTTCACGCCGCTGTTGTTGATGAATCTGGAAATTGCTTTATGAAGGGCTCTTCAAAGAATTTTAATGCCGTCATGCCCGCCGCTGCCGGCTATGTAATTGTTGAGGCTGAAAAAATCGTTCCCGTAGGCGAAATTGACGGCGAACTTGTCACTGTACCCGGTATATTTATAGATGCAATCGTAAGCATTCCCAAGGAGGGCAGATAAATATGGCACTTGATAAGAAGAACTTTATTGCAAAGCGCGTGGCTATGGAGCTAAACGACGGAGACGTTGTAAACCTTGGTATAGGGCTGCCCACGCTGGTAGCCAACCACATCCCTGACAGCATAAGCGTAACGTTTCACGCTGAAAACGGCATAATCGGCGCAGGTCCGGCGGCTGGCGAAGACGAGCTTGATTTGGACATATTCAATGCCGGAGGACAATACATAACAGTTGTAAAAGGGGCAAAATTTCTCTCAAGCGACGAATCCTTTGCAATTATAAGGGGCGGGCATGTGCATATGACCGTTCTTGGCGCGCTTCAAGTGGATCAGAAGGGAAACCTCGCCAACTGGAACGTACCTGGCAAAAAGGTAACGGGTATGGGCGGGGCAATGGATCTGGTAGCCAAGGCGAAGAAGGTAATAGTGGCAATGGAGCATACCGCAAAGGGCAACCATAAGATCCTGTCGGAATGCACCTTCCCATTGACTGGGGCCGGAGTGGTGGACGTCATCATTACCGACATGGGCTTTATGGAAGTAACGCCTGAAGGCCTGGTCCTTCGGGAAATCGCGCCCGACGTAACCGTTGAGGAAGTTCAGGCTGCCACTGGCGCAAAGCTTATAGTACCTGATGATATTAAAGTCATGAATGTTGAATAGAGTTACGGAAGGAGTAGGATAAATGAAGGATATCGTAATAGCGTCGGCATGCCGGACAGCCATCGGTTCATTCGGAGGAACGCTTAAGGACGTACCCGCCGCTGAGTTGGGAAGCATTGTAATAAAAGAAGCTGTCAAACGTGCAGGAATCAATCCGTCGGATATAGACGAGGTAATTATGGGATGCGTGCTTCAGGCCGGTCTCGGGCAAAACGTAGCCCGCCAGGCCATGATTAAGGCCGGTCTGCCGGTTGAAACCCCTGCTATGACCATAAACAATGTATGCGGATCAGGCCTAAAGTCGGTAAATACCGCCGCTGCATTAATACAGGCCGGCGACGCGGATGTGGTGCTGGTAGGCGGAATGGAAAACATGAGCATGGCGCCATACGTGCTTCCTAAAGCGCGCTTTGGATACCGCATGAGCACGCCTGAGGACGTAGTGGTTGACACGATGGTAAAGGACGGCCTGTGGGAAGCGTTTAACAACTATCATATGGGCGTAACAGCCGAAAACCTTGCAAAGCAGTACGGAATAACGCGCGAAATGCAGGATGAGTTTGCCGCAAACAGCCAGCACAAGTGTGAAGCTGCCCAAAATGAAGGCAGATTTGACGAGGAAATAGTTCCCGTGCCGGTAAAGGTCAAGCGCGACACCGTTATGTTTGACCGCGACGAGTTCCCGCGCGCCGGCGTAACCAAGGAAGGTTTGGGCAAGCTTAGGCCCGCGTTCATAAAGGACGGAACCGTGACCGCTGGAAACGCCTCTGGAATAAATGATGGAGCCGCAGCATTGATAGTTATGAGCGCTGAGAAGGCGGAAGAATTGGGAGTAAAGCCCATTGCAAGGATCATAGCAACGGCGTCGGCCGGCGTGGAGCCGCATATAATGGGAATAGGTCCCGTCTATAGCGCAAAAAAGGCCCTTAATAAGGCTAACATGACATTGGATGAGATCGATCTCATAGAGGCAAACGAAGCTTTCGCCGCCCAATCCATCGCGGTAAGCAAGGATATGGGATGGGATATGGATAAAGTCAACGTAAACGGCGGTGCTTTAGCCCTTGGCCACCCCATTGGCGCATCGGGAGCCAGGATATTGGTAACCCTGCTTTACAGCTTGAGGCGCATGGGCAAAAAAACCGGCCTTGCCACGCTGTGCGTAGGCGGCGGCATGGGCGTAACAACCATTGTAGAGGCACTATAGAGAGTATTGCCCGTCGCACATGCGCACTTATATCTACTTTTGCACTCTGTGCCATCGTCCTTGAAAGGGCGATGGCACAGTCTTCATAGAGCGGTTAAGTATCATCATCTTGCCTTTGGTCCCGGTTTAGCTAGGATAACAGCCGCATAACTCATTTTAGCAGGCAAGGCTGTGGTTGTTCAGGGAAACGCAGGAAACGACGGCTTTTTCACATCAACGCGTAGTCATTTCGCTTCACTAACTGAATCTGAAATCCGCCTCATATGTTTGTATTTAATAAACGCGTTAGTAATTAGCGTGATGCCGGTTATGCAAAGCGACGAATATATAAACCTTTAGCCCTAGTCCGACTTGACGCTTTATTACTGTGGTGTTACCATAGAAATATAAATTTTCGGCATAATTCACGTGCTAATAGCAAAACATTTAAGGAGGATACAGCCATGTCGAGCGACATGTACAAGGGCTTTTCTACCAAACAGATCCACACCGCGCATGTGGATATACCGGGCATCAACCCCCTCGCTACTCCGATATTTCAAACATCGACCTTTGTGTTTGATAACACCGAACAGGGCGCGCGCCGTTTTAAGGGAGATGAATCGGGCTATATATATACACGGCTGGGTAACCCCAATGCCAACCAGCTCGGGGAAAAGATAGCCGTTTTGGAAAACGGCGAATCGGGCATGGTGATGAGTTCCGGCATGGGCGCCATAACCACTGTGATATGGACAGCGTTAAAGGCAGGCGACCATCTTCTTGCCGATGACGCCCTTTATGGATGTACGTTCTCCTATTTTACCCATGGGTTAACCCGTTTTGGCGTAGAAGTAACCCTTGTCGATTTTCAGGATATTGACGCCGTTAAGGCAAACCTGCGTGATAACACAAAGGTTGTGTATTTTGAAACGCCGACAAACCCCAACCTCAAGCTGGTTGATATAACAGCAATCAGTGAAATTGCGCATAAATATAATCCAGATATTAAGGTAATCGTAGATAATACCTTCTGTACTCCGTATCTTCAAAGACCGCTTGATATGGGCGCCGATGTGGTAATTCACAGCGCTACAAAGTATTTAAACGGCCATGGCGACGTTATTGCGGGCATGGCTGCCGGCAAGGCCGACTTTATTACAGAATGCACTATGTTTGGCCTTAAGGACATGACCGGCGCTGTTATAGGACCGTTTGAGGCGTTTTTGATAAACCGTGGACTCAAAACGCTGGATATCCGTGTTAAGAAGCACTGTGAAAGCGCCCTTGAGGTTGCAAAGCATCTTGAGAACCATCCGATGGTTAAACGGGTATATTATCCAGGCCTAAAATCCCACCCTCAGCATGAGCTTGCCCTCAAGCAGATGAAAAACGGATTCGGCGGAATAGTTGCTTTTGAGCTGAACGCGACAAAGGATGAAAGCGAGCGCTTTATTAACTCGCTGAAGCTATGCACATTGGCTGTAAGCCTTGGCGACGCCGAAACGCTTATAGAGCATCCGGCTTCAATGACCCACAGCACCTACACGCCTGAAGCGCTTGAGGCTGCCGGAATATCGGAATCCCTTATCCGCCTCAGCGTGGGGCTTGAAGATGTTGAGGATATAATCGATGACCTTGATATGGGGTTGAAGCTCATCACTCATTGATTCTTTATAAAAAACGGCCGGCTTATGCTATGATTGAAGTGGTATAAAGATAGGAGACACAAAAAACCGTGTCCCCTGTCTTTTGTTGTATCATGAGAAAAAGGCGGTAAAAAATGCGGAAGGAATATACATACCATAGCAAGGAAGAAAAACGAGATAGTAAAGCGGTATTTGAGCGGAGAATCGCCAATAAGCCTGAGCAAAGAAACAGTGATTAGCGATGGAAATATACGCAAATGGAAACGGCAATACCAATCAGAAGGAGAAGGCGCACTGGAAAACAAGCGGAAATCAGGCAATCCATTGAGTAAGTATACCCGAAGGAAAGAACTGAGCCGGGAAGAGCAATTGGAATATCAGGCGGAATTGCTCAAACTGGAATTTAATCATATCCCTCCTGTTCGTAAGCTAAATGGTAAACCACCTGTCCAATTCAGAATTGAACAAGTGGCTTAATTCGGCTTTTTGTGTCTACTATCTCTTGACTATCATTGCTATGATAATCCGGCCGATTTTATTGCTTAATCCTATTCCAGGTTTTTATAATAATATAGTCTATGGCTACCCACAGCTGACAAGAGTAAACACGGTTTACGCTCACCCAGCCCGCGCAGGCGTAGCGGAACCTACGGCAAGCGGCCAGAACAAAGTCCGGCGCTGCGTAAACTTAAAATCCTCAAGGAGTCGGATTGTGGTCAGTTCAGGGCCGAGGAGCGCAGGACTAGCATCGCTATTTCAAGCGCCGGGAACATAGAATCGCCCAGATCCGGCCCTCCAGGCGTGTTTACCCTTGGGAGGGGTGGTTCCTTAGCACATCACAAATCCTTAGCTCTTCCCTGGCGTTCTTAGCGCCTGGGTGTATCTATTTGCTATGACCTGGCCTGAATTCCAAAACCTTTCCAGGCTCTGCAATGTCATCTTTGTATTCAAAGCCTTCGTCGGACGGAGGGGCTCCTATGTATTTAGCAAATATCTCCACATATCTATTACTAAACGTTACATTTGTTATTTCGGAATACATTACCCTCGTAGGAGATTCGTCCCAAACGCCGTTAGCATCAAAATGCCATATATAAACGCCTGTTTTTCCAACGCGCATTATCTTGCCTATGACAAAAAAACCATCCTCATCATACGTCTTTCGCTCGGCAATGACATATCTTCCCCGATCCTCCAGGTATCTGAACACGGGATACCAGTCCGTTATATCTATATCCGGCGCCTCAAGGGAGTTTAATATTCCCTCTTCATACAAAATTGTCTGAAAGGCAGGCGGGGCAAGAACGAAATCCTCAACATCCTTTATCCGGCTTATTGAATAGCCATCGAGCATAAACTCGTCCTCAAACGCGGAAAGGAATAACCTCTCGCTTGATTTAAGCGGGATTAAATATTCGTCAAAGCCGTCATGCGAAAAATAAACCTTGCATAAAAGTTTTCTTAACTCGGCTTCTGCGAGAAACAACTTTAGCTCTGATCTGGTCATACAGTCTCCATACTCCACATTATATAGATATAGTATGCATATTCATAGCTTCTTCGTGAACGAGTCCCGCCATTATGCTTTCATTCAATTCCAAGTAAACCGGGCAGTGGTCGCTACCCATTACTTCAGGCATAATTCTACAGCTTGATATGGCATTCTTAATCCGATCGCTGACTAAAAAATAATCAATTCTCCAACCTATGTTTCTCGCCCTCGAATTCGCCATGTAGCTCCACCAGGTATACGCATCCGTAAGATCCGGATATAAATGCCTAAACGCGTCAATAAAGCCATACCCCAACAGCTCCGTGAATTTTTTCCTTTCGGCATCCGTAAATCCGGCGTTATTGCGGTTTGCCTTTGGGTTTTTAAGGTCTATCTCATTATGGGCAACGTTGAGATCGCCGCATACTATCACCGGCTTTTTTCTGTTAAGCCCGCATAAATACCCTGCAAACGTTTCCTCCCACGACATTCTGTAATCAAGCCTAGCAAGCTCCCTTTGCGAATTAGGAGTATATACCGTGACAAAATAATAATTTTCGTATTCCAGCGTAATTACGCGCCCCTCTGTATCAAAGTACGGGGCGTTAATGCCAAAATACACTGATATAGGATCGCGCTTCACGAACACTGCCGTACCTG
>URFJ01000036.1 GCA_900547135.1 uncultured Eubacteriales bacterium
GTATCGGGAGAAAAAAGGTTGAGCATGTACTCTGATGAGTAGCGCGAACAGAGGGGGCTTTCATACATTTCCTTCTTCATTTGCAATTCTCCTTATCGTAAAGTTGAAGCGACTATCAGCGTACTATTATTTCATCGCGTTTAGGGCCAACAGAAACATAGGAAACCGGTTTTCCTATTCCTTTTTCTATGTACAGCACATAATCGCGCGCTGCCTTGGGGAGATCCTCAAAACGGCGGATTCCGCTTATGTCTTCGCCCCAGCCAGGAAGCGTTGTAAATAAAGGCTTGCAGTCGTTGAGCAGCATGGGAAACGGAAAATCGGATATTCTGTTCCCGTTAAGCTCATATTCGATACAGACCGGTATATCCTTCATATACGAAATGACGTCCAGCTTAGTCAGTACTATTTCAGTGGCTGCCTGCATCTGGGCGCCATACCGTGTCGCCACCATATCAAGCGGTCCGACCCTTCGCGGCCTGCCCGTTGCAGCCCCGTATTCAAAGCCATGCCGGCGAAGCTCGTCAGCCTCAGCTCCAAACCATTCCGCAACAAACGGTCCTTCACCCACGCATGTAGAATATGCTTTTGCCACTCCTACAACGCGCTCAACGTTAACGCCAGGCATCCCAGCGCCAATAGGGGCGTAAGCCGCTATTGGCGACGATGATGAGGTATACGGGTAAATGCCAAAGTCTATATCGCGCAGCGCGCCAAGCTGGGACTCAAACATTATGTTCCTTCCCTCCGCGTGTTCTCTGCGAAGAAACGCTCCCGTATCGCATATATGGCCGCCTATTTTTTTACACATGTCTTCAAGCCAATCCATCATTGACGCGAGTGAGTATGGTTTTGCGCCGTATACCCCTTCTATCATCAGGTTTTTCCAGTCCAGTATGCCCCTTAATCGGGATTGGAGCTTTTCGAGCATAAGAAGTTCGCCCATAAGTATGGCCTTCTTTTGATATTTATCTCCATAGGATGGGGCTATCCCGCGCTTTGTAGATCCAAACTTAGCATCGCCAAGGCGCGCTTCCTCAAGCGAGTCAAGCTCCTTATGAAAGGGAAATACCACCACAGCACGGTCGCTGATCATTAGGTTTTCTGGGCTTATTTCGATTCCGGCCCTTCGCAGGCCCTCTATTTCGCCTACGAGGTGTTCGGGATCTATCACCATTCCGTTCCCAAGAACATTAACAACGCCACTTCTGAAAATTCCCGAAGGTATGAGGTTTAGGGCAAACTTCCCATGCTCGTTTACTATTGTATGTCCCGCGTTGCTTCCTCCCTGATATCGTACTACTATATCATAGTCCTCGGCGATCAGGTCCACCATTCTTCCTTTCCCTTCATCGCCCCAGTTTACTCCGGTTATCGCACAAGTTGCCATCTCTAATTTGCTCCTTTAATTTATTTAACAAGGCCAATTAACGTATTTTGCGCTTTATTGCCCACTGGCAGGCTGAGCCGCCCGCTAATCACGGTTTATATTATACAGGTCGCGGCCGTCATAGTCTATTGCCACTATTGCCGGCATATCTTCTATTCGCATCAGCCTTACGGCCTCGGCCCCCAGTTCGGGAAACGCTATAACCTCAACGCTGCGTATACAGCTTGCTATCAGAAGGCCCGCGCCTCCGGTGGCTGCAAAGTAAATGGCCTTTCCTTTCATAGCCTGCTTGACTTCGGCTGAGCGGGGGCCCTTTCCTATCATTGCCGTAAGGCCGTAGTCAATTAACATTGGCGTATATGGGTCCATTCGGCTGGAAGTAGTAGGGCCACATGGCCCAATAATTTCTCCGGGCGCTGCCGGACATGGACCGGCATAGTATATGCATGCGGGCATGCCCATGGGAAGTCTGTCTCCAGACTCCAACAGCTCTTTAAATCTTGCGTGGGCGGCATCGCGCGCCGAGTATATATAACCGGAAAGATAAACGGGCTCTCCGCAACGCAGGGAGGTCATTTCATCGCTGCCAGCTTGTAATGGGAGCGTTACGTTTTTTTTATGCACCTATAGCGTCCTTTCCGCATGCCTGCATGCATGGCATTGTAAATTTACGGCTACCGGAAGACCTGCTATATGAGTATGTATGGCTTCGGCATGAACAGCCAGCGCCGTCGTTGCCCCTCCCAACCCCATAGGGCCAACACCTGAATTGTTTATTAATTCGAGGGATTTCCTTTCAATATCGGCAGTTCTCTTATCGGGAGACGGCGCTCCGAGGGGCCTTAACAGCTGGCGTTTGGCCAGCAGGGCGGCCGCTTCGACAGTTCCGCCAATTCCTACCCCAGCCACTACCGGAGGACATGCGCTGGCTCCAGCGTCCAGCACAGTTTTAACTATGGATTCAACTATTCCGTCAATCCCCTGTGAAGGGTCGAGCATGAAAAGCCGGCTTTTATTCTCGCTGCCAAATCCCTTTGGGGCCACGGTTATACGCAGCTTGTCCCCGTCTACAAACCTGACGTGGATTACTGCCGGCGTATTATCCTGAGTGTTTACCCGGGTTATTGCGTTTAAAACTGATTTTCTTAGGTAACCCGATTCGTATCCTCTTCTAACACCTTCGTTAACTGCAGAATACAAGTCGCCTTTAATGTGTATGTCTAAACCCACGTCAAGAAATACGACAACCAGGCCAGTATCCTGGCAGCACGGCCGCATGCGCTCGGCAGCGAGCTTATGGTTTTCAATAATTTGATTCAAAACGGCATGCGCGGCGCTGTCCTCCGTCTCAATTTCAAGTGCTTTTTTCAGGGCCGCCATGACGTCCGCAGGGACGCAACAACAAGCCGTAATGCAAAGATCTGCAACGGCATGCTCTATATCGGCGGCATGTATGTATCGCATGTCATGCCCTCCTTAATACAGCAACTATAATATCATGTTATGGAGGCCATTTCTATAAATGGCGAAATATATTAGACTATATTATGATATTTGTTTATATATTGGCACTGCAGATTATTGCAAAATAATATGGTTTTTTGGTATTATAATTAAGATGCGGGTTTATTTCCGCACGATAGAAATCTGAAGGAGCTATGAAATGAAGAAGGTTGCCATAGTCATGGGCAGCGACAGCGATCTGGCTGTATTGCAGCCAGCGTTTGACAAACTTAAAGAGCTGGCGGTTCCCTTTGAGGCGCGGATTATTTCGGCGCATAGAACGCCTGGTATAGCGGCGGATTTTGCCAAGAATGCACAGAGCAACGGCTTTGGCGTTATAATAGCAGCGGCTGGCAAGGCGGCCCACCTTGCGGGAGCTATGGCTGCAAACACAGTGTTGCCTATAATTGGCGTGCCGGTTAAGTCCTCCACTCTGGACGGACTCGACGCATTGCTATCAACCGTTCAGATGCCGTCTGGAATACCGGTGGCTACGGTGGCCATTGATGGATCCGCGAATGCGGCTATTTTAGCAGCCCAGATCATAGCCTTAGGCGATGAAGAATTGCTCATGCGCATAAAGGCGATGCGTGCGGATATGGAAAGGACGGTCATTGAAAAGGACACGCGGCTTGTAGAAAACCACACCTGATATAACAGCGGCCTCCGTGTATCGCGGAGGTCTTTTGAATTACATTTTATGGCGGTTGGCCCATTGTTTATTTTGGATCCGCTTGCAGACCGGCATATCATGTCGGACAAACATGATATAAAGACAAAAAAGGAGAATACACCAATGGATAAGACGGTTCAGCTTTATGAAGGAAAGGCAAAAAAGGTATACGCAACAAATGACGACTCATTGTGCATTGTGGAATACAAGGACGACGCAACCGCGTTTAACGGCGAAAAGAAAGGCACGATCGCGGGCAAAGGCGCGATAAACAACCTTGTCACCAATCACCTGATGAGGATGCTTGAGAAGGAAGGCATTCCCACCCATTATGTAGAGGAGCTTTCGGACAGGGAAACGGTGGTTAAAAGGGTGAAAATAATTCCCCTTGAAGTGATAGTAAGGAATATAGCCGCCGGATCTTTATCAAAGCGCCTGGGGCTGCCGGAGGGGACAAAGCTTAAAAAGACGGTTCTCGAATACAGCTATAAGGACGATTCGCTCGGAGACCCGATGGTCAATGAATACCATATATTCGCCCTAAACCTTGCTACGCGCGAGGAACTTGACGCCATATCTGCTTATGCGCTGAAAACAAATGAAACACTGTCTAATTATCTCAGCGATCTAAATATAGAACTGGTCGATTTCAAACTTGAATTTGGAAAGACAATAGACGGAGAACTTGTGCTGGCTGATGAGATTTCGCCCGACACATGCCGCTTTTGGGACGCAACGACAAAGGAGAAGCTTGACAAG
Source organism: uncultured Eubacteriales bacterium (assembly GCA_900547135.1). Lineage (GTDB taxonomy): Bacteria > Bacillota > Clostridia > Christensenellales > CAG-138 > UMGS946. The sequence continues at coordinate 4,326 of URFJ01000036.1, forward strand.
GACCGTTTTAGAAGGGATATGGGCGGCGTAGAGGATGCGTATCGTGAGATTTTAAAACGACTTATGGGAAGGTAAAAAGATGAAAAAGCATGTATCTGACAGTTTGCATGAGGAATGCGGGGTCTTTGGCATATATATGGATAAGCCGTGCGATGTTGTTTCGCCGGTTTACTACGCTTTGTACGCGTTGCAGCACCGCGGACAGGAAAGCTGCGGCATAGCGGTATGCAGGGATGGGGTGATAAACTGCCATAGGGATGCCGGACTGGTAAACGAGGTGTTTACCGGCCCTGCGTTAAAAAGGCTAGGAACCGGACATATTGCCATTGGCCATGTCCGCTATGGAACGACTGGCGACAATCCCAGGCTTAACGCTCAGCCGCTGGCCGTAGACCATATGAAGGGTTGCATGGCGCTTGCCCATAACGGCAATCTCATAAACGACGAAGAACTAAGAAGCGAGCTTGAGGCCACGGGCTCAATCTTCCATACGTCAAGCGATACGGAGGTTATTTCCTATAATATAATTAAAGGATGCCTGCCAACGGACACGATAGAGGAAGCGGTATGCAGGGCGATGTATAATCTCAAGGGCGCATATTCGCTAGTTATTATGACGAGGGACAAGCTTCTGGCCGTGCGGGATCCATTCGGCTTCCATCCGCTGTGCATAGGAAAGCTTGAAGGCGGCTATGCGTTCGCTTCGGAAACCTGTGCGCTGGACAGCATAGGCGCGGTCTATCTGCGCGACGTAAGACCTGGCGAAGTTGTAATAGCCGACAAGCGGGGACTAACCAGCATTGATGAGCACTGCAACAGCTGCACTACGGCGCTATGCGTATTTGAGCACATATATTTTGCACGGCCCGACAGCATTATCGATGGCAGCTCGGTTCATATGGCGCGGCGCCGCGCAGGGGCGTTTTTGGCGCTTGAACATCCCGTGCAGGCCGACGTCGTCATAGGCGTGCCCGATTCAGGTATAGACGCAGCGCTTGGATACGCTCAACAGTCGGGCATTCCGTATGGTGTTGGATTTATTAAAAATAAATATATAGGACGTACGTTTATACAGCCTACGCAGGCCGACCGTGAACAGAAGGTTCGTATAAAGCTGAATCCAGTTGCGGCAACGGTTAAAGGAAAGAGGGTAGTTCTTATAGACGATTCCATCGTAAGGGGAACCACCATTGCGCGTATTGTCCGTCTGCTTAGGGATGCTGGCGCAAAAGAGGTCCACGTGCGCTCATCAGCTCCGAAGTTCCTGTACCCATGCTACTTCGGCACGGATATAGATTCGCAGGATAAATTGATTGCCTGGAAGCATAATGATGACGAGCTTAAGACCATGCTGGATGTTGACTCGCTGGGCTTTCTGAGCACGGCAAACGTAACAAAGCTTGCAGATAACACCAAGCTTGACTTCTGTACCGGCTGCTTTACAGGCGAATACCCATGTCCAATCCCCACGCATGCGGGACGAAGCAAGTTCTCAGGAAGAATAAGGGAAGAGTAGGAGATGTTTAGCAATGAAAAGTCACAGTGAAAGCTATCGCAACGCCGGCGTGGATATAACGGCGGGGTATAAGGCTGTAGAGCTGATGAAGCCCCATATAGCAAGAACTAGGGTAAAGGGAGCGTTCATGGATATCGGGGGCTTCGGAGGACTGTTTGAGCCGAATCTGAGCGGAATCTCCAATCCAGTGCTCGTCAGCGGGACCGACGGCGTAGGCTCAAAGCTCAAACTGGCGTTTTATATGGATAAGCACGATACGGTTGGAATAGACTGCGTTGCCATGTGCGTTAACGACATAATTTGCTGTGGCGCAAAACCGATGTTTTTTCTTGACTACATAGCGCTTGGAAAAAACATTCCAGAGCGCGTGGCAGGCATAGTATCGGGCGTTGCCGAAGGCTGCGTTCAGGCTGGCTGCGCCCTTATAGGCGGAGAAACAGCCGAGATGCCCGGCTTTTACGCTGAGGACGAGTATGATCTTGCCGGATTTTCAGTTGGCATTGTTGACCGCGGGGAGATATTTGACAATACCTCTGTCAAGGCAGGAGATGTGTTGATTGCGCTTCCCTCTTCGGGCGTGCATTCCAACGGGTTTTCGCTTATAAGAAAGATATTCGGCATTTCAGATGACGATAATGGGGCGAATCTGGGCTTAAGGTATGCCGGCCTTGAAAACACCCTGGGAGAGGAGCTGCTTAAGCCTACGCGCATATATGTTAGTTCAGTAATGGCGTTGAAAGAACAGGTTAGGATAAAGGCCGTTACGCATATCACGGGCGGAGGCTTTTACGAAAACATCCCAAGGGGTCTTCCAGAAGGACTTACCGCAAGGATATTCAGGAGCGAATTGAGAACGCCGCCCATATTTGATATTATCCGTTCGGAAGGAAACGTACCGGAGCGCGACATGTTCAACACCTTCAATATGGGCGTAGGAATGACGCTAATAGTGGCGCAAGAAGAGGCGGATAAGGCCGTTAATCTGCTAAATGCCACTTGTCTGGACGCATATTTGCTTGGGGACGTCATCAACGGAAGCGAAGGCGTTGTCATACAGTAAACGCTATATGAGGATATACAGGTAGTGAATAAAAATAATCATTGTAATAAAAAGGCCAAGATAGCCGTGCTGGTATCAGGTGGTGGTACAAATCTACAGGCTCTCATTGACGCCGGCAATAAAGGCAAACTTAAAAGCGGCGAGCTCAAGCTGGTAATATCCAGCAGGCAGGACGCGTATGCGCTTGTACGTGCTCATAATGCAGGCATTGACGCTGCAACGGTATCTAAAAAGCAGTGCGCAAGCCAGGCGGTTTTTGAAGGGCGCATAGAAGAACTCTTAAAGGAGTATTCGATAGACATAATAATCCTGGCGGGATTTATGTCAATTTTCAGCCTGGAATTCGTAAGACGTTACCCAAAACGGATAATAAATATACATCCTTCGCTGATACCTTCCTTTTGCGGAAAGGGCTTTTATGGCCTGAAAGTACATAAGGCCGCGCTGGAATATGGGGTTAAGGTAACGGGAGCCACTGTCCATTATGTAAACGAGGTAACGGACGGCGGCGAGATACTGCTGCAAAAGGCGGTGGATGTGATGCCGGACGATACGCCGGAAACGCTACAGCGCCGTGTAATGGAGCAGTGCGAATGGGTGTTGCTGCCCATGGCGGCTGAACTGGTATGCAGGAGGGTGTTGGAGGAGGAGGAAAATGTACTCATTAAGTGATAAAGATATTGGGGCTGTTCTGCTTGAAAACAGCTATCCGGGACGCGGAATCGCGATAGGGCGAAGCGATGACGGCGGCAGCGCGATCATAGCGTATTTCATCATGGGAAGAAGCAAGAACAGTCGCAACCGGATATTTGTAGAAGACGGGTTGACCCTGAGGACCCAGGCGCACGACCCGGGCAAAATGACCGATCCGTCGCTGATAATATATAACCCTGTAAAAACTCTTGATAGGGCGGTTGTCGTTACAAACGGAGATCAAACGGATACCATTTGCCGCGCGCTGGATGAAGGAAGCTCCTTTGAGGCGGCGCTGCGCTCCAGGGAATACGAACCGGACGCGCCGAACTACACTCCGCGTATAAGCGGAATGGTTGATTTTCATGATGGCGGATTCTCCTATAAACTTAGTATATTAAAGCGTGGAGAAGGCGGAGGCTGCGAAAGGTTTTTTTACGAATACCAAATGCCAAGCGCTGGGAAAGGGCACCTCATACATACCTATTCTGAGGATGCAAACCCGCTGCCGTCCTTTGAAGGCGAACCCAAGAGCATATCGTTATCAGGTAACGCCAGTGGACTTTCAGATCATATCTGGAAATGCCTTAACGGGGAAAACAGGGTGGCGCTGTACGTTAGGTTTGTAAATCTAATGAACGGACGCGTAGAAACCAGGATAATAAACAAGTTAAGCTAAAGCAAGTACTATAAGACTAAGGAGCAAGCGATGCAAACTATTGAATTGAAATACGGCTGCAATCCCAATCAAACGCCCGCGCGCGTCTATATGGAGAATGGCGGACTACCAATTAAAGTGCTTAACGGGCGTCCAGGTTATATAAACCTTCTTGACGCGCTCAACGGTTATCAGCTGGTAAGGGAGCTTAGGCTTGCGCTTAATCTGCCGGCCGCCGCGTCTTTCAAACATGTAAGTCCGGCGGGAGCGGCTGTAGGCATGCCATTGGACGATACGCTGAGAAGGGCGTATTTTGCTGGCGAGGGTGAGCTTTCACTACTTGCGTGCGCATATGTCAGGGCTAGGGGAGCAGACAGGATGTCCTCGTTCGGCGACTTTATAGCGTTAAGCGATATATGCGACGTTTCAACGGCGGTTTGCATAAAAAAGGAGGTATCTGATGGCGTAATAGCCCCGGGATATGATCGTGAAGCCCTTGATATTTTAAGAAAAAAGCGAAATGGCGGCTACACCGTGCTCCAGATAGATGAAAATTACGTGCCGGACCTGATAGAGAAAAAACAGGTATATGGCGTTACTTTTGAACAGCGCAGAAACGATCTTGAGATCACGGCGGATTTGTTATCAAATATTGTAACGAATAACAAGGAATTACCGAACTCGGCCGTACGCGACCTTATCCTTGCTTTGATCGCGTTAAAATATACGCAGTCAAATTCAGTTTGTTACGCTTCCTCTGGCCAGACGATTGGCGTCGGGGCGGGGCAGCAATCAAGGATACACTGTACCCGCCTTGCCGGAAACAAAGCGGACATCTGGCATTTGCGCCAGCATCCAAAGACGCTTGGCCTGAAATTTAAAAAGGGTATTGGACGCGCAGACCGCGACAATTCAATCGACCTGTATCTTTCCGATGCCGAGTATGGCGACGTATTGGACGACGGTAAATGGCAGGATATCTTTGAGGAGAGGCCAGCGCCCATGACCAGCGATGAGAAACGCGAGTGGCTTACGGGATTTAACGATGTATCCCTTGGCAGCGACGCATTCTTCCCATTTGGCGACAACATTGAACGCGCCCATAGAAGCGGCGTTAAATACATAGCTCAGCCTGGCGGCTCGATCAGGGATGATCAGGTCATAGCTACATGCGATAAGTACGCAATGGTAATGGCGCTTACAGGCGCAAGGCTGTTTCATCATTGATCATGTCAGGAGGTAACACGGTATGGATATAATGGTAATCGGCTCAGGCGGAAGGGAACACGCAATAATAAAAAAGATCAAACAGTGCCCTAACGCGGGTACGATATATGCGCTTCCAGGTAACGGCGGGATATCCGAGGACGCCGTATGCGTACCAATCGGCGTAAAGGATATAAGCGGTATTGTGAAGTTTGCTAAGGATAATAGGGTTGATTTTGTCGTAGTGACTCCAGACGACCCGCTTGCGCTGGGCACGGTAGACGCCCTGCACGAGGCGGGCATACCATGCTTTGGCCCTGTTAAAAGGGCGGCGGAAATAGAGAGCAGCAAGATATTTGCTAAAGAGCTTATGATGAAGTACGGCATACCCACGGCCAAGTACAAAGCTTTTGACAACCCGGACGATGCTGAAGGATATCTTGACGCAGTCGAGTATCCTATTGTTATAAAGGCTGACGGGCTAGCGCTGGGAAAGGGCGTAATAATTGCCAACGACAGAGCAGAAGCTCAAAACGCCGTGGACGCCATGATGCGCGGCTTGGCGTTCGGCGAAAGCGGTTCGAGGGTTGTAATTGAGGAGTTTTTGCAGGGCCCAGAGGTAACAGTCCTAACGCTTACCGACGGAAGTACCATTGTGCCGCTCGGTTCGTCCATGGACCACAAGCGCGCTCTTGATTTTGACAGGGGAAAAAATACCGGCGGAATGGGCGTTATAGCACCTAACCCGTTCTATACGGACGATATAGCAAAGGAATGCATGGAGCGTATATTTATCCCAACAATCCGCGCTATGGAGCAGGAGGGCCGTTTATTCAGGGGATGCCTGTACTTTGGATTGATGCTTACCAAAGACGGCCCAAAGGTCATCGAATACAATTCGAGGTTTGGCGATCCGGAAACCCAGGCGGTACTTCAGTTATTGGACGCTGATCTTCTGGAACTTATGATTGCTGTTGAAAAGGGGCGCTTAAAGGATATTGACGTAAAGTTCAAAGATGGAGCCGTATGCTGTATCGTGCTTACGTCTGGCGGTTACCCCGAATCGTACGAAACGGGAAAGAGAATAGAGTTTGGGGAGTCCGAGGAATTTGACGGCATAACAATATACCATTCCGGAACAAAGCGTGAAGGGGATGCGTTTGTTACGTCGGGCGGCCGGGTATTGGGCGTATCCGCTGTAAGGGCCACATTGAAGGAAGCTGTTGACGCGGCTTATTCAGCGGTCGGAGGGATATACTTTGAGGGAATGCATTATAGAAGGGATATTGGCAGGTCTGCCCTTGGCGGATTTGCTGAATGAGAGGATAACGCATGGTTTACAGAATATATGTAGAAAAGAAAGAGGGCTTTAATGTGGCTGCTTCATCGCTGCTGCATGAACTGCAATCGTTTTTGGGTATAGACGGTCTAAAGGAAATCAGGCTGTTTAACCGTTATGATGTGGAAGGAATAGATGGTGAGCTCTTTCAATATTGCCGCAAAACGGTATTTTCAGAGCCCCAAACGGATGTAACGTATGATGAACTGCCGCAGCTTCCAGAATCCAGGGTTTTCGCAGCCGAATACCTCCCGGGCCAGTATGACCAGCGCGCAGACTCGGCAGCGCAGTGCATCCAGCTTATTTCTCAATCAGAGCGTCCCTCCGTGCGCACGGCGAAGATTTTTGCGCTTAAAGGAGAGGTTACGGACGATCAATTTGAGAAAATAAAAGCGTATGTAATTAATCCGGTTGACAGCAGGGAGGCGTCCTTCGCCCTTCCTGATACGCTTGAGATTTCGTGTGAAGCGCCGGGTCCAGTACCCTTGATAAGCGGGTTCATCTCACTTGATGACAAATCGCTTGAAAACATCATACAGGAGTATGGGCTTGCCATGGACATGGCGGACATAAGATACTGTCAGGAGTACTTTAGGAGCGAAAATCGAGATCCAACCCTGGCTGAAATACGAATGATTGATACCTATTGGTCGGATCATTGCAGGCATACGACATTTTTAACTCAGATAGAGAACGTTTCATTTGAAAACGAAATGGCAAAAAAAGCGTATGAACGGTATATCAAAATAAGGGAGGAGCTGGGAGTAAAAAAGCCGGTTTCGCTTATGGATATGGCAACGATAGGTGCAAAATACCTTAAAAGATCAGGAAAGCTTAAGGACCTAGATGAGTCAGAGGAGATCAACGCATGCACCGTAAAGATCAAGGTTGAAAGCGATGGAAGCGCTCAGGATTGGCTCTTGCTGTTTAAGAATGAAACGCACAACCATCCCACGGAAATAGAGCCTTTTGGCGGCGCGGCTACCTGTATTGGCGGTGCCATACGCGATCCGTTGTCGGGAAGGAGCTACGTATATCAGGCTATGAGAATAACGGGCGCGGGCGATCCCTTTGAGCCGCAGACGCTTAATGGGAAGCTGCCCCAGCGCAAGATAGCAGTGGAGTCGGCGGAAGGGTACAGCTCCTATGGCAACCAGATAGGTTTGGCAACGGGTATAGTGGATGAAATTTACCATCCAGGGTATGTAGCAAAGCATATGGAGCTTGGAGCTGTCGTGGGGGCGGCCCCAGCAGAGAATGTCAGGCGGGAAAGGCCCTCCCCTGGCGACGTGGTGGTATTGATAGGCGGACGTACGGGAAGGGACGGCTGCGGCGGAGCAACGGGTTCATCAAAGGCGCATAACGCCGCCTCTCTTGACACATGCGGAGCGGAGGTACAAAAGGGGAACGCACCGGAGGAAAGAAAGCTTCAGCGCCTGTTCAGAAATAAGGAAGCTGCTTTCATGATAAAAAGGTGTAACGATTTCGGCGCGGGCGGGGTATCGGTCGCCATTGGCGAACTTGCCGACGGACTTGATATAGATCTAAACGCAGTTCCAAGAAAATATGAGGGATTATCGGGCGTAGAGCTTGCTATAAGCGAATCGCAGGAACGCATGGCCGTAGTGCTGGGAGAGGGCGATGTTCCACGGTTTCTTGAATTGGCCGGCGACGAAAACCTGGAAGCTACCGTTGTGGCCCGAGTAACGGACGACAGGCGCCTGGTAATGCGGCATAACGGATGTAAGGTCGTGAACATATCAAGGGATTTCCTTGATTCAAACGGAGCTGCAAAGCATACTGATGTACGCGTAGCCGCTCCAGCCCCTCATGAAAGTGAAATACAGGGCGGATCATTCGAAGGCAGAATGGTTAAACTGGCATCCGATCTCAATATATGTTCAAAGAGGGGGCTGAGCGAGCGGTTTGATTCCACAATAGGCGCTGGTACGGTGATAATGCCATTTGGCGGGATACGGCAGCGTACGCCCGCCCAGGCGATGGCGGCAAGGATACCGATGCTATCCGGCGCGGCCGATACATGCTCAGTTATGGCATATGGTTATGACCCGTACCTATCCGAGGCCGACCCGTTTAAGGGGGCATATGCTGCAGTGGTGCACTCCGTATCAAAGGTAATAGCATCGGGAGCTGACATATCGCGATGCTGGCTAACATTGCAGGAATTCTTTGAAAAGCTGAGAAACGATCCGTCAAGGTGGGGAAAGCCTATGGCAGCGCTTTTAGGAGCGCTTTCAGCGCAGCTTGATCTTGGCCTGGCTGCAATCGGGGGTAAGGATTCAATGAGCGGTTCATTTGATAATCTGGACGTACCTCCAACGCTCGTATCATTTGCGGTTGCCGTGGCTGACGCCGGCGATGTTATATCGCCTGAGTTCAAGCGCGCAGGCTCGGATTTGGCGCTGATCGCGCCTGAGGGATGGGAAAGCGGCCAGGGTAGCGGCAAGTCGCTGCTTGAGGTGTTCGCCACGGTTTCCAGACTGATCAAGGAAAAAAAGGCTGTCTCCGTTTTCGCCCTTGGGCGTGGGGGCATAGCGGAGGCATTGATTAAGATGCCTCTGGGCAATGGCATAGGAGCAAAGCTGGATGTTGGTTCCGATCTTGCGTTCAAGCCCTGTTACGGCGGCTTTATAATAGAACTTGAGCCCGAGTTTAAAGGCGATATAGGAGTGGGCAAAATTATAGGGCGTACTTCCAAAGGGTACCGCATTGAAGTAAGCGGCGGAAGCGCGGATATGCATTATATTGAAGAAGCATATGAGGGCAGGCTTGAGCCCATATATCCAACACACATTGAAACCAGCAGAAAGGCCATAAGGAAATGCTCCTATAAAGCCTCCGTATGGCCTAGACCAGCGGTAAATACTGCCTCGCCAAGGGTATTAATACCGGTATTCCCGGGAACAAACTGCGAATACGATACCGCGGAAGCGTTAAAGGCGCTAGGAGCTAAGCCGGATATCCTTGTAATAAAGAACCTAACCTCATCGGCGATTGAGGAATCGGCTCATGAGTTCGCAAGGAGGCTTTCAAAGTCTCAGATTCTGTTCATACCAGGCGGCTTCTCCGGCGGGGACGAACCCGACGGGTCGGGCAAATTTATAACCGCCTTTATGAGAAACCCTTTGATAAGTGAAAGAATCTCAGACCTTCTGAATGCGCGCGACGGACTGATCTGCGGCGTATGCAATGGGTTCCAGGCCCTCATAAAGCTGGGCCTTGTGCCCTATGGTGAAATACGGGGAGTGGAAGCCTCAAACCCAACGCTTACCTACAACAGGATAGGACGCCATCAGTCCAGGCTTGTCAGGACAAGGATAGCCTCCAATAAGTCGCCATGGTTGATGCGTTATAATGTTGGGGACGTACATTTAACCCCTGTTTCACACGGAGAGGGACGATTCGTATGTTCTGCTGAGCTTCTTGAAAAGCTGGAGGGAAACGGGCAGATCGCTACTCAGTACGCGGATCTTTCCGGTACGCCCTCCATGGATATGGATACAAACCCCAACGGTTCGGACTGGGCTGTCGAGGGTATCACCTCGCCAGACGGACGAATATTCGGGAGAATGGCTCATAGCGAACGCTGCCGTGAGGGACTATATAAAAACGTGCCTGGAAATTATGTAAACGATTTTTTCATAGGCGCTGTAGACTATTTTAGGTTGTAAGCAATGGGGGAGATGTCGAATGTCAGGCATAATTGACGGCAAGGCGGTGGCGGAGGCGGTATATGCGGGATTAAGG
>URFJ01000037.1 GCA_900547135.1 uncultured Eubacteriales bacterium
TTGCATGGCTTTAGACCTCCTTTGTTTTTGATGCGGTTGGCGAACCTTCATCAATTCTAACATCGGAGGTCTACTATATATAAATATCTTATTCTCACCAGCAGAGCTGGTGGTTTATTGTCGACAATGAAAAAGGCCTTCTGCTATAGCAGAAAGCCTTTTATATTTCACTAATTATTAGACAAGTCCCTGCTCAATCATAGCTCTAGCGACTTTCATAAAGCCGGCTATGTTGGCGCCCGCCACCAGATTGTATCCAAGGCCATATTCGCTGGCAGCCTTCGCTGAATCGTCGTGGATATTGGTCATTATAGACGTGAGCTTGCTGTCGACTTCTTCCTCAGACCATGCGTAGCGCATTGAGTTCTGGCTCATCTCCAGAGCGGAAACCGCTACTCCGCCTGCATTAACCGCCTTTGACGGTCCGACGATTAGTCCATTGCCCATAAGATATTCAAGTGCGTCGTTAGTGGTTGGCATGTTGGCAACCTCAATATAATACTTGGTGCCATTGGCCACGATCTTCCTCGCCTCGTCCATGTTTATCTCGTTCTGGGTGGCACACGGCATAGCTACGTCAACCTTAACGCCCCATGGCTTCTGCTTCGCGAAGAATTCCACACCGAACTTATCAGCATAATCCTGGCAGCGGTCGCGGCCTGAATTGCGCATCTCAAGCAGATATCCGATCTTCTCAGGTGTGTTGATTCCTTCGGGATCATATACGTATCCGTCCGGACCGGAGATCGTTAGGACTTTGCCGCCTAACTCGGATATCTTGGTTGCGGCGCCCCAGGCAACGTTTCCAAATCCTGAGAGGGCAAACGTCTTGCCGGCAAATTCTTCGCCCTCATGCTTAAACACTTCCGCTACATAGTATGTTGCGCCAAAGCCTGTTGCCTCCGGACGGATAAGGCTTCCGCCGTAAGTCTGCCCCTTACCTGTGAGTACGCCGTTTTCATATGCGCCGCGGATGCGCTTATACTGGCCAAACAGATATCCTATCTCTCTTCCGCCTACTCCGATGTCGCCAGCCGGTACGTCAACGTCCGGTCCAATGTGGCGCTGGAGTTCAGTCATGAACGCCTGGCAGAAACGCATGATTTCGCCGTCGCTCCTTCCACGCGGGTCAAAGTCGGAACCTCCCTTACCGCCACCTATCGGCAAGCCTGTAAGGCTGTTTTTAAACGTTTGTTCAAAGGCCAGAAATTTCATGATTCCTAAATATACGGAGGGATGGAACCTGAGTCCGCCCTTATACGGGCCGATTGCGCTGTTGAACTGCACCCTAAATCCACGGTTAACATTTACCTTGCCAGCGTCATCCGCCCAGGTGACACGGAACTCTATAACTCTTTCAGGCTCAACCATTCTTTCAAGCAGTCCCATCTTCTCATATTCGGGATGCTTATCTACCACGACCTCAAGAGATTTAAAAACCTCTTCGACGGTCTGGATGAATTCCGGCTCATGCGCGTCGCGCGCCTTAACTTTGTTGAGCACTTCCTGCATATACGCATTCATTGGGATACCTCCGTGTAAAGTTAATAATTTTGTTTCAATTCCCTGTATAATCAAGGAAACGCAGCACTTTGCCGCTAAGGCTATCTTATGCCCGCACAAATACCTTGTCAATACAATGCGAATAATATAATGTCTATAATTGTTTAAACGAACCACATATCGTTTAAAACATTAAATTCAAAAAACTACCTTTCATTCATGACACTTCCATGGAGCACAATACATTTATAAGCCTTTTATAAAGGGGGTGAGAAACGATGAAACCTTTGACATTTATTGCGGGAATAGCGATTGGAGCGGCAGCGGCCACCGCCGCAGTGACTTCCATGTACCCCGACATTTCCAGGCGCATGATGCGCGATGGAAGACGGGCCTGGCGTAACGGTAAGCGCATGGCGCAGCGAGCTTTCAGGTGATACAGCTGGCAAAGGCCGCGCAGCTGAAAAAGAACGGTTAAGTTTATACCATGCCGTTCTTTTCAGTATTTTAAATGCTTTTATTTTAACACCACTTTTTTAAATAAATGAAAACCTTCAACAGCTGATTTCCTATACACTCATACTAACGAAATATAATCCTCCTTTGGCATATAAGTGCTGATAATTTACCGCCCCGCGTTTCGCGGAGCGGCATTTAATTCTATACGGTCTTCAAGTATAACTTGTCATCTTCCATTTAAAAGCCCCAACGCCATATTAGCAACCCTGTCAGCAGTGAAGCCGAAATGCTCGAACAGCTTTCCTGAAGGAGCCGAAGCGCCAAAGCTGTTCATGCCTATTACGCAACCGTCAATTCCCACGTATTTATGCCAGCCAAGGGTTGAAGCAGCCTCCACCGCAATGCGTACGCGCGTCCCGTTTGGCATAACGCTTTGCTTATAAGCATCGTCCTGCTCATCAAATAGTTCCATACAGGGCATGCTGACAAGCTGTACGTCATATCCCTGTTCTTCCAATATTTCGGACGCCTTAAATATAAGCGAAAGCTCGGAGCCTGTAGCCATAAGCAATATATCGGGCTTTCCCTTAGCCCGCTTAACGACGTATCCCCCGCGCATGGCATCCCTTCCGGTTTCCTCAAGCGTTTTTAAATTTTGTCTTGAAAGCGCCATAACCGTGGGACCATTGAACTGAAGTGCCGAGAGATATGCCGCCGCGGTTTCCTTGCCGTCGGCAGGCCTGAACAGCCGCGTATTGGGCATTGATCTGAACATGGCAATATGCTCTATCGGCTGGTGCGTGGGGCCGTCCTCGCCAACCCCAATGCTGTCATGTGTAAACACGTAAATCACCGGAAGCCCCATCAGCGCGCTTAGTCGTAACGCCGGCTTAAGATAATCTGAAAACACCAAGAAGGTTGCGCAGAACACGCGCAAGCCCCCATAAAGCGCAATGCCGTTGCATGCCGCGGCCATTGCGAATTCACGTATGCCAAAGTGTATGTTGCGGCCGGCCATATCTGAAGCCGACATGTAATCAAGCCCCTTAAGCTCCGTCTTGTTGGACGGGCCAAGATCGGCCGAACCGCCTATCAGATTAGGCAGATGCTTACATAGAATATTCAGCACTTTGCCCGAAGCCGCCCTCGTTGCCACACTCCCTGTGAAGTTCCATAACTCTTTATCGTTCAGCAGCTCCTCCGGAAGCGATGTGTCGTGAATGCTTTCCCATTCATCATAAAGATTTGGATAGCGCAACCTATATTCCTCCAACATGGCATCATACCGCGCTTCGTCCTCGCCGCCCTTTTGGGCTAATGCATTAAAGTGCTCTTTAACCACGTCCGGCACTGTAAACGGCTCGGAATAGGGCCACCCGTATATTTCACGCGCAATTCCGATATTCTCAGCGCCAAGCGGCTCTCCATGGGCGCTGCTCTTCCCCTCTTTAGGAGTACCATAGGCTATTTTTGTCTTTACTATGATCAACACCGGCCTGTCCTGCAGCTCGGCAACCGCAAGCGCGCGGTCAATCGCGTCTACATCGTTGCCATCATCTACGCTTATCACCTGCCATCCATAAGCGGTGAAGCGGCCCGCCACATTTTCGGTAAAGGCGAGTTCGGTGCCTCCTTCAATCGTAATATTATTGCAGTCATATACAGCTATAAGGCCCTTAAGGTTAAGCGCTCCCGCAAGCGACGCGGCCTCGGAGGAAACGCCCTCCATCATGCAACCATCCCCCATCAAAACATAAGTTCTATTGTTTACTATTGGGAGACCATCCCTGTTGAAACGCGCCGCAAGATGGGATCTCGCCATTGCCATTCCAACCGCCATTGCAAAGCCCTGGCCCAATGGCCCAGTGCTAGCCTCCACGCCAGGCGTTATTCCAAATTCGGGATGGCCCGGCGTTATGCTGCCAAATTGCCTGAACTGCTTTATATCATCAAGACTTATTCCGTAACCGTATAAATTGAGCATCGCATATTCAAGCATGGATGCGTGGCCTGCTGACAATACAAAACGATCCCTTCCCCTCCATTTGGGATTTTTAGGATTGTGGCGCATACGCCTCCATAACGCATAAGCTATCGGGGCGGCGCCTATCGGCATTCCCGGATGGCCGCTTTTGGCCTTTTCTATAGCGTCAGCAGCAAGCAGCCTTATGCAGGATATTGATAGTGAATCAATTTCGTTCATGATGACCTCCTAAAAGTCGAGCTTGTACACAGGATACCACAGTTCAATATAAAACGACAATCATAGTATGGCCACAGCTGGCCCATATGAGTGTATATTTTATTGTTAAAAAACTTAATAAAACGTTTTGATCATTATATAATTGCTTTTGATAAAGGTTTTCGCATTTCTGCATCATTCTTTATTGATTCAACTCCCCACAGGACGTAAAACGCTCTTCAAATATAGGATGGTATGGAATCAATCAAGCGACGGCCTAAAATGGAAAAAGCGCCTAAACATATGCCAGCGTTATGCAGTTTAATGAAATTCCATTAACCGCTTGTTATATTTCGACGGCATATGCATATTTATGCTTAACATAATAAAAATAAAGCATAGATCATCAATCAAAAAAGATTATTTTAATAAAATGCATCTTTTTCGATTTAGATTGTAAACTAACGGCAATGTGGTAAAATATTACCGTAGCCTATTTAAGGAGGACTTTATTATGGCAAAGCTGACAGTAAAGGATCTCGACGTTAAGTCAAGGCGCGTCCTAGTGCGTGTGGACTTTAACGTTCCTATTGACGACAACAATGAAATAACGGATGACAACCGCATTGTTTCATCCCTGCCAACTATTAAATACTTAATTGACGAAGGAGCAAAGGTTATACTCTGTTCTCATCTTGGCAGGCCCAAGGGCAAGTTTGATGAAAAGTACTCCCTTTCGCCTGTTGCAAAGCGGCTTGAGCAACTTCTTCCAGAAACCCGCGTCGGGTTCGCGCATGACGTTATAGGTTCCGACGCGCAGGAAAAGGCTTCGTCCCTCAACGACGGAGAGGTCCTCCTGCTTGAAAACGTCCGCTTTCATAAGGAGGAGACCGATAACGACAAGGAATTCGCAAAGAAACTCGCCTCCCTGGCAGACATATTTGTATCAGACGCATTCGGCTCAGTACACAGGGCACATGCCTCAACCGCCGGCGTGGCAAAGTTTTTGCCTGCAGCCGCCGGATTCTTAATTGAAAAGGAGCTAAGATTCCTGTACGGCGCGCTTGAGGATCCTAAACGGCCTTTTGTTGCAATCATGGGCGGCGCTAAAGTGGCTGACAAAATAGGAGTAATTCGAAACCTTCTTAAAAAGTGCGACGCCATCCTGATCGGTGGAGGAATGGCCTACACATTTTTTAAGGCTCTTGGATACGAAATAGGCAATTCGCTCCTTGATAACGACAGCGTAGGCTTAGCGGCCAATTTAATGAAGGAGGCAGAGGAACGCGGAGTAAAGTTGCTTCTCCCCGTTGATACCGTTGCGGCAAAGGAATATTCGGCCGACGCGGAGCATAAGACCGTACCCAGCGGCTCAATTCCCAAAGGGTGGGAAGGCCTTGATATAGGGGTAAAAACACAGGAAGCGTATGCCCGTGAGATAATATCCGCAAAAACCGTTGTTTGGAATGGGCCAATGGGCGTATTTGAGTTTCCCGCGTTTGAAAACGGCACCGCTGCCGTTGCGCTTGCATGCGCGGCATGCAAAGGCGTTACGATAATTGGGGGGGGAGATTCCGCCGCCGCGGTGAAAAAGCTGGGGCTTGCTGAAAAGATAACCCATATATCCACAGGCGGAGGCGCCTCGCTGGAGCTTCTGGAGGGCAGGGAACTTCCCGGTATCGCTGTTCTTAACGATAAGTAAGGAGCAAAGAGATGAAAAGAAAACCTATTATTGCAGGCAACTGGAAGATGAATATGACTCCGAGCGAGGCGGTTAAGCTTGTTAAAGAGCTTATACCGCTTGTAAAGGATGCGGACTGCGACGTTGTCATTTGTCCCCCATTTGTCGATATTCCCGCGGTATGCGCAATATTGGAGAATACAAATATAAAGATTGGCGCGCAAAACGCTCATTGGGCAGCAAATGGCGCATTTACCGGAGAGATAAGCGTAGCTATGCTTTTAGAGCTGAATGTAAGCTACGCTATAATAGGGCATAGCGAGCGCCGGCAATACTTCGGCGAAACGGACGATACCGTCAGCTCCCGTATAAAATCAGTAATTTCACAGGGCATTATTCCGATAATATGCGTGGGAGAAAGCCAGGAGCAGCGTGAGGCCCAAGAAACCGACGCCGTATTGTCAAAACAGATAACCGCGGCTTTTAACGGAATCCCCGCTTCCGACGCTGCGCATTGTGTTATAGCGTATGAACCTATTTGGGCTATAGGTACCGGCAAAACGGCAACAGAGGACATGGCAAACGAAACCATAGGAGTAATCAGGTCTTTGATACGTAACCTATATAGCGATGAGGTAGCACAAAGCCTCCGCATACAATACGGCGGGAGCATGAACGCGCGCAATGCCAGGGCGCTCATGGCAATGCCTGAAATAGACGGAGGGCTTATTGGGGGCGCTAGCTTAAAGGCATTCGACTTTTCCGAGATAGTAAAAGCCGCGCATTCAGAAAATACAATATGAGGTATATATGAAACCATTGACAGCACTTATAATCCTAGACGGCTTTGGATACTCAAAATCGATTGAGGGAAACGCCATCAGGGAAGCGGAAATTCCCTATATACGCTCCCTAAAGGCCAATTACCCCCATACTACAATTAAGGCCTCAGGACTGGCAGTCGGGCTTCCGGATGGGCAGATGGGGAACTCCGAGGTAGGCCACCTGAATATTGGGTCTGGCAGGGTTATAAAGCAGGAATTAGTCAGGATAAACGATGCCGTTAGCGATGGAAGTTTCTATGAAAACCAAGCCTTTATAGGCGCTATTGATAACTGTAAAAGACATAACTCTGCGTTGCATCTAATGGGCCTGTGTTCGGACGGAGGGGTTCACAGCCACTTAAATCACCTGTATGCGCTGCTTGAACTGGCTAAGCTAAACGGCCTTGATAAAGTATATATACACTGTTTTATGGACGGCCGCGATGTGCCTCCAGACAGTGGAATCAGATATATCGGGGAGCTTGAGTCCAAGCTTGCTCAGCTTAAATGCGGCCGTATAGCCACCGTTATGGGCCGGTACTACGCTATGGACCGCGATCATCGTTACGAGCGCGTGGAAAAGGCGTATAATGCCATCGTTTACGGTGAAGGGCCGCGTTCGTCCTCACCCTGTGAAGCCGTAAGGGTCTCATACGGCGCTGGGATTACCGATGAATTTATAGTGCCTGTAGTCATAGACGGAGACTGCCAAACCGGCATACGGACAAACGACAGCGTAATCTTTTTCAACTTCCGTCCCGACAGGGCGCGTGAACTTACGCGGGCGCTGCTGTTTGAGGAATTTGAAGGCTTTAACAGGAGGGCAAGCCTGCTCCCCCTGTTTTTCGTGTCCATGACGCAATATGATAAGGAATTCGCGGGAAAACTCCATGTAGCGTTTGGGCCTGAGAGCATTGGGAACACCTTTGGTGAGTACATTTCAAAAGCGGGCCTCACTCAGCTTAGAATTGCGGAAACCGAAAAATACGCGCATGTAACCTTTTTCTTCAATGGCGGCGTAGAAGCCCTAAACCCAGGGGAGGACCGCGTGCTCATACCGTCCCCAAGGGTATCCACCTATGACCTGGCTCCGGCGATGAGCGCATATGAGGTTGCGGACGAGGCTGTAAGGCGCGTTAAGAGCGGGCTTTATGACGTTATGATATTGAACTTCGCGAACCCTGACATGGTGGGCCATACCGGTGTTATGGCAGCGGCTATTGACGCGGTAAGAACGGTTGACGAATGCGTTAACCGCGTTGTCGGCGCTATATTGGAAAACGGGGGCCGCGCTATTATAACGGCTGACCACGGAAACAGCGAAATGATGACCGACCCGAACACCGGCGTCCCCTTTACAGCGCACACCACCTCCCCTGTCCCCTTAATTCTGGCTGCTCCCGCTATGAAAAACGCAACCTTGAGAAATGACGGAAGCCTGTGCGACATAGCGCCTACAATGCTTGAAATATTGGGGCTGAATCAGCCTGTAGAAATGACCGGAAAAAGCCTTATAGCTGATAAAGGAAACCTGTAAAGATTATGCTATTGCTGTAGGTTGTATATTATGTTATACTTTAGCCGTACTTCAATATTGAAGTACGGCTTTTATGTAAACTATTTTAGGGAGAGATTTTTTTGAAACGCGTTACCGCTTTATTTATATTAATTTGCCTAGCATTGGCCACAATATCATGCGGCAACAATCAACCTTCTTCACTTATGGCAGGGCAGACGGATGAAAGGCCGGCGGAAACCGGCTTTGAGAATCCACCTAAGGCTACGGAAAACAGTGAGTATGGATCCGATGCTACTGTACGCGTATTAAGTACAGTTGCATATCTTTTCGATGACGCAAACGTGCTATACGGCGCTGTAGAGTACAGAAATGACGGAAACTGCCCTGTCGTGCTGTCCGGTGCAAAATTTGTCTTTGATTCCGGTGCATACAGCCTTGAACAAGAGTTTACGCCAATGCTGTGTCAATATGACGTATTATATCCTGGCGACACGTCGTATGTAACCTACTGGGGCGTTACGGATGAGGGTGCGCAGTTTAGATCCGATATAGGTCTTACGGCCAGCCTGGAATGCGAAAAGGCCGCGGTTGACCGAATTGATCTAGAGGTTGACGGGCTTCTTGTCGCTGATAACTATCCCGGATTCTCCACACTTTCGGGAATTGTTGAGAATAAAAGCGGGACGGACTGCAATCTTAACCTCATTTACGCGGCCTTTTATGACGATTCCGGATCACTTATAGGCGTCTGGCACTTTTCCGAGAACGCTACGTTAAAGTCAGGCGTTGCTCATAGCTTTGTTGTCAATATGACGGAGCTTGCGATTGACGGCCTTTCAAGCAGGGTGTCCGCTATAAAGGCGACGGGCTTTGGATTTAATTAGAGCATTATGCATATAAGCCCGTTGCATCCGTCATTAACCATTCTCTGTATTGTGGATTGAAGCTTTTGCTTAACAGGATCCGGCATACGGTTCACCTTTCCTGCCATGCCGTCCTTTACAAGGTCGTAAAGCGGCTTGCCGAATATGTTGGTGCTCCATATGCCTTCCGGATCCTTGTCAAACGTATCCATAAGGTACTGCATAAATTCCTCCGACTGTTCTTCGGTGCCAATCAGCGGCGAAACCTCGGAATCTATATCAACCCTAATCAAATGAAGCCCCGACGCCCTAGCCCTGAGCTTTACGCCGAACCGTCCGCCCTGCTGAACGATCTCGGGCTCGTCAAGAACCATATCATCGGGCTCTGGAGGCACCATGCCGTACCCGGTCCGTATCGCCTCTTCCAAGCCCGTCTTTATATGGTCGTATTCCTGCTTTGCCTTTGAGAATTCCTTAAGCGTAGATATTAGATGATAATCGTCCTCTATCTCAATTCCACATTGTTCTCCTAAAATTCTATAGAACATGCCCTCGTCGGGTGAAAGCTCAAGCCGTATGGTGCCGCTCCCCATTTCGATGGCTTCTAATTTGCAAGGCTTATAATCCTCTATGCCCTGTAAGGCATCCCTCAGTACCGCATAGTCGCACATCTTTGATAATTCGCCTATATTCTCATTGACAGCCTTTAGCGCCCTCTGTGCAAGCCAGTGCGATACTCCCAACGCTCTCAGCCATGACGGGATATTTATCTGTATCATCTTTATCGGGAACTCCATGAGTATTCCCTCGAGTATTGAGCTGGCCTGATCTACGCTCATGTTCAAAACATCCATCGGCACAACTGTGGCGTGATACCTTTCATGCATCGCTTCGGCAAGCGCGGCGGTTTCATCCGCTTCCGGATGAATGCTGTTGAGAATTACGATAAACGGCTTGCCCTGAGCCTGGAGCTCACTTACAACGCGCTCCTCGGAGCTTACATATGCTTCCCTTTCAATGCCCGTTATGCTTCCGTCCGTAGTCATTACCAGGCCTATCGTGGAGTGCTCCGTAATGACCTTTCTAGTTCCTATCTCAGCGGCCTCCTCAAACGGAATATCATAATCAAACCACGGAGTTCTAACCATGCGCGGCACGTCGGCCTCAGTGTGCCCGATCGCCCCATCAACCATATAGCCAACACAGTCTACCATTCTGATTCGAAAGCCTATCCTCTCGTCCAGAGTAAGCTCAACAGCGTCGTTTGGAACAAACTTCGGCTGGGTCGTCATTATCGTTTTGCCGGATCCGCTTTGCGGCAGTTCGTCGATCAAGCGTTCCTTAACATGCTCGTTTTCCACATTGGGCACGACAAGCAGATCCATAAATCGCTTAATAAACGTCGATTTTCCCGTCCTAACCGGACCCACCACGCCCATGTAAATATCACCCTGGGTCCTTTGAGCAATATCCCTGTAAAGCTCCGATCTATCCATTTTATTACCTCCCGACATGCACTTTGTCCGCATATTCGCTAGATATATATGTCTGCTGCGTTTCCAGTAGTACTAACACAACCTCCATTGTTTGAAATTAGCGCTTCTTATTATCATTGACATACCATATACATATGTTATAATTTAATTAAGTTATTTACTGCTAACTCTATTTAATGGAGAAACTATGGATAAAAAAACCTTACTGCAGCTTAAACCCGGTCAAAGCGGTCTGATATACGGTATGGCAGGCGGGTCCGACCTGAAGCGGCGGCTTATCGATATGGGTATAATTCCAGGGACTGAGATTCAAGTTTGCAAGGTAGCTCCTCTGGGTGATCCTATTGAGGTACGTCTACGCGGATATCAGCTATCCCTCAGGCGTGCTGATGCTGCAAATATATTTCTAATGGATGCGGATGAAGCGCAAAATTTTTTGCTAAAACAGCAGACGCTTATGCTGGAACGTGAAAAAAAGGGGGAAACGCTCCTTAAAAAAGTTGCTCATTCGGACAGATCCGACGCGGACGAACACGAAAGGGCTGCACGGCTTACCGAACTAATGATAAGCTGCGCCGCACCGTGTGAGAACAGCAGGCGTAATACGCATGCGAAGGCCTGTGCAATAGAAGCCTCTGAAGACCAGTGCCCCGTCAAGCTCGCGCTGATAGGCAACCCGAATTGCGGCAAAACCACGCTATTTAACGCAATGACCGGCTCAAGGGAATATGTGGGGAACTGGCCTGGGGTAACAGTTGAAAAAAAGGAAGGTAAAATAAGAACAAGACGCCGTAAACGAGGACGCTGTCCAAATGGCCTGTGCACCATGGGCCATGAAATGACGCTCGTTGATCTGCCTGGTATATACTCGCTTTCACCGAACTCAATGGAGGAGATAGTATCCCGCGATTTTATAATAAAAGAAAAACCCGACGCCATTATAAATATAGTTGACGGCACCAATCTTGAACGTAACCTATACCTTACCATTCAGCTTTTGGAGCTGGAGGTGCCTATGATCATAGCGCTTAATATGATGGACGAGGTTGAGCGTAAGGGAGATAGGATTGACTGCAGGGCACTGTCCCGCGAGCTAGGGATCCCCGTTATACCCATAAGCGCCAGAACGGGAAAGGGCGTTGATGACCTCATTACATCGGCTCAGAAGCTTATACAGGCCGTGCATACACAGTTCCATGAGGGGTTCAACATTGAGCCCGACGACCTTTACGACGATTATACGCACTCGTTTCACCACCGAATTGGTGAAATTATCGAACCTTATATGAACAAGTCGGGATTGTCCCGCCATTGGGCCGAAATCAAGCTTCTTGAAGGTGACAGGCTTACGCTGAGAGCGCTGAATCTCAGCAAGCAAGACTCGGAAAGGGTCGCCGCCGTCGTTGCCGAATACTCCTCCAACAGCGAAATAGGCGATAACGAGGCCATGGTCGCGGAAAGCCGCTACAGGTATATTGAGCACGTAGTAGGCTTAGCTCTCAAACGCAAGCGCGGGGAGGGTGCGCCCTCAATTAGCGACAGGATAGATAAGGTCCTTACGAATAGATTTCTGGCGCTCCCCGTTTTCATATGCATAATGGCCCTGATCTTCTTCCTGACCTTCGGCTCGGCCGGCGCATGGCTCTCCGACCTGGTCGGCGGATTTATAGACGATACTTTTGCCCCGTTTATACGCGCCGCTTTGGTAAACATGGGCGCTATGGACTGGCTGACAAGCCTTATATGCGATGGAATCATTGCTGGCGTGGGCGGGATTATAGTGTTTTTACCCCAAATCGCTCTGCTTTTCCTCTGCCTGTCCATATTGGAGGACAGTGGCTATATGAGCCGCATAGCCTTTATAATGGATAGGCCAATGCGCAGGTTTGGACTGAGCGGTAAGAGCTTTATCCCTCTGCTGATGGGCTTTGGATGCACGGTTCCCGCCACAATGGGCGCCCGAACCATGGAAAACCTGTGCGATAAACGCATGACAATAATGCTGCTTCCTTTTATGAGCTGTTCAGCCAAGCTTCCCGTATATGCGCTGATGGCAGGCGCATTCTTTGGCAGGAATGCAGCTATAGTAATAATAAGTCTGTACGCACTGGGAATATTTGCGGGCATATTATCCGGTCTTGTTTTCAAGGAAACGTTATTTAAAGGCGCCGACGCCCAGTTTTTGATCGAACTGCCGCCATACCGGTTGCCCAGCATCAAAAATACGCTGCTCAACGTATGGGAAAAGGTAAAACATTTTCTTGAAAAGGCGGGAACATTGATATTTGCCATGAGCGTCGTTATATGGTTCCTGATGAGCTTTGACTTCTCATTCGCAATGGTTGAAAACGAGGCCCAGAGTATGCTTGGAAAAATGGGCGGCTTTATAGCTCCAGTTTTTATCCCCCTGGGCTTTGGATCATGGCAGGCGGCAGTAGCGCTGCTTTCAGGCATTGTAGCAAAGGAAGCTGTCGTGAGCAGCATGTCCGTCTTTTATGGGTTTGCCGCCGACGCCTCTAACCAAGCTGTGTTTGGCGCCCTATCCGGCTCCTTTACGCCGCTTGCCGCTTACAGCTTTCTAGTGTTTGTCCTGCTATATACGCCCTGTTTGGCATCCGTTGCCACAATGAGAAGGGAGCTTAACAGCGGCAAATGGACCGCGGTCACAGTAGCGTATCAAATAGCAATAGCTTATTTGACATCGCTTGTAATATATCAGCTCGGGTCCCTGTTTTTATAAAGCTATATTAAGCTTGTAGGAGGAAGTATGCATTTGTTATTCTATCTGATAGCGGCATTGATAGCAGGCTGGACCATATATTGTCTGGTCATGGCATGGAAAAATCGAAAAAACGTCTGTAAGAACGGATGTGGGCGCTTTCCAAGAAGCGGCCGATGCAAACGATAAGCAAACGTTTCAATCGTTAAAAAGGAGAGCTTAAGCCCTGCCTTCAATAAAAAGGCAGGGCCTTGACAACAGAATTATTCTGCGATTATGGTAAAAAAGATATTTTAGATGACTTTTGGTATTTTCTCTTTATCCCCTAACCATTGTTAAACTGTATATTTTTTGAGTTTGTCATTGTGTCCTTTTAATTCTTCCCTTTTGTCCTCATACCCTGGCTTTCCAAGCAATGCGTATGTAGCGTTCTTTCCCTCCTCTACCCCGGGCTGGTCAAACGCATTTATATTCAGCAATTCCCCTGCATACGCCGTTTGCATTTCTAAAAGGCATATAAGCTGGCCGATTGTAAACGGATTTACCTCTGGAAGCGTTATTGTCTTGCTTAGGTGACCGCTTTTTTTAACAGCGTACTCAGTGGCGTATTGTTCCGCTGATATGAGGTCGTTGAGCGTATGGCCGCTAAGGAACGCAACGTCCCGAATATGGTCATAGGCATGGGGTATCATGACCTCCCTACGGAAGCGTTCAACCCCAATAAAAGTTATGACCTTATCAAACGGCCCCTCCGTATACAGCTGCACCTGGGAGTGCTGATCCGTTACCCCCAGCGCCTTTACTGGGGTTTGGCCGCAAAACACCTCTTTTCCATTGTTGTCGTACCGCTTACCCAATGATTCAGCCCACAGCTGCGCATACCAATCGGCGAAATATTTTAATGAGTCTGCATAGGGCATCATCACGGAGATATTATTCTCCTTTTGCATCGCTATTACTTCAAGGGCGGCAAGCATGCAGGCACAATACAAGAACATCCTAGTGACAGGTGGTTGCGGGTTTTGTGGCGGAGCCTTTGTCCGTTATGTCGTGAATCATGCGCCAGACGTTCATGTGACAGTGCTTGACAAACTCACGTATGCCGCCGACATGCGCAACATCGAGGGCTTGCCTGCCGGGCGGGTCCATCTGGTGGTGGGCGACATCTGCGATCGCGGACTTTTGGAGCGCGTGGTGCCGGGGCACGATGCCATCGTGCACTTTGCCGCCGAGTCGCATAACGATAACGCGATCGCCGATGCCGCACCGTTT
>URFJ01000038.1 GCA_900547135.1 uncultured Eubacteriales bacterium
AGCAGTCCCTTGCTTGGTTACGCAACACTTTTTTATAGAAAGCATCAGAGGTGCGCTAAATGTGTCCCATGCGCATGGGGTTTCATTTTTCGCCTCCCTTTGTCTCCGCAAAGGTGGATGATAATTGTCCACCCCTTTCTGCATACAATAGTAGCGATATCTGTTTAGGAAAACTGGTCGGGAAAAAGCCTCAAAGATTTTTAAGAGCCGACCAAATATCACGTCTTATGACAAAAGCAAAATAATGATGGCTAATGGGTGAATATGCGGCAAGCGCCGGACAAACAACAGATGATAAAATAAAAATTGCGTCAGATTGCATAAAACAACCCAACGCAATAGCATGCTTCAATAATTGGTATGTTAAATCATTTCAATATAGCTTTCAAATCATCTTCAGGGGTTGTGGTTGGAGCAATATTGAAATTTTCCACGAGGAAGTTCAATATATTAGGGGATATAAATGCAGGAAGCGTCGGCCCCAGCCGGATATTCTTAATGCCCAAGTACAGTAAGGTCAGCAGGATGCAGACCGCCTTTTGCTCATACCAAGACAGCACCATGGAAAGGGGCAGGTCGTTGACACCGCAGTCAAATGCCTCTGCCAGCGCGGCGGCCACCTTGATGGCGCTGTAAGCATCGTTGCACTGTCCCATATCCATCAGCCGCGGCAGTCCGCCGATCGTTCCAAGATCGAGATCGTTAAACCGATATTTCCCACAAGCAAGGGTAAGGATGACCGTGTCGGCAGGCGTTTTTTTAACAAACTCGGTGTAGTAATTGCGCCCGGGACGCGCGCCGTCACATCCTGCCACAAGAAAGAAGTGCCTGATTGCGCCCGCCTTTACAGCGTCAACCACCTTATCAGCCACGCCAATCACCGTGCCGTGACCGAAGCCTGTCATGACGGTTTCTCCGCCATTGATTCCAGCAAGCCGTTTGTCATCATGATAGCCGCCCAAGTCCAGGGCCTTTGCGATAACAGGGGCAAAATCCTTCTCTTCGCCGATATGCACGGTTTTTGGGAAAGACACAACCTCGGTCGTAAATATGCGGTCGGCATAGGAGGACTTAGGAGGCATAAGGCAGTTGGTGGTAAAGAGAATGGGCGCGGGAATATCGGCAAACTCCTTTTGCTGGTTCTGCCAAGCCGTTCCAAAATTGCCCTTTAAATGATTATACTTTTTCAGTTCGGGATAGGCGTGGGCGGGCAGCATTTCGCCGTGGGTATAGATGTTAATACCTTTGCCGTCGGTCTGCTCCAGCAGAAGCTTCAAATCCTTTAGATCGTGCCCTGTAATCACAATAAACGGCCCCTTTTCAATAGTCAGAGGAACAGTAGTCGGAACAGGCGTACCGTAGGTTTCGGTGTTGGCTTTGTCAAGCATTTCCATACAGGCAAGATTGTACTTCCCGACCTCCATAACGATGGGTAAAAGCTCATCAGTACCCCAATCTTCGCCCAAGGCGAACAGGGCTTTATAAAAGAAGCGGTTCAGCTCGTCATTGGTATATCCCAGCACCATGGCATGGTACGCATACGCGGCCATTCCCCGTAGGCCAAAGAGAATAAGCGATTTCAGAGAACGTACATCCTCCCCGGCATTCCAGAGTTCTTCCATATTGAAGTCTTTGTTACAGGGGGCGCCGCAGCTTCCGCACTTGGGAACCAACTTCTCACTTTCGTTATGAACCTCATTGATGAGAGCTTGAATCGTTTCGTCATTAAAGTTCACGTTGGTAATCGTGGCAAACAAACCCTTAATGATTGTTTTCCACGTGCTGTCGGTGGGGGCGTCTTTGCCGGTGGCGATACGAGCCAGACCAATGAGCGCCCCCGTCAGCTCATCCTGCAATTTTGCGGTATACGCAGACTTTCCACAGACGCCAGCTTTGCCGGTACAGCCAGTGCAGCCAGCAGTTTGTTCGCATTGAAAGCAAAACATCTTGTTTTCCATAATGAAATCCTCCTTATTATAATTGTATTTCATGCTTCAACCGGCTCGAACTCATTCTTACCTACAAAACAAATGAAACATTGCCAGTCATTCAAATATGACGTTGGCTTTCTCCAAATTCGGTCATATACATATTCACAGGAAGCGCAAACAAATTTCTTCATACGATGCCTCCTGTCAGCTCCATCCGCCGTCACCTTGACTTTATAAACCTATTGTACTATAATTTTATAAACAAGTTTGTTGTTATAGCAACAAATTGGAGGTTTTTATGAATTATTTTTTGCTGACAAAGATGAAGCTTTTTCGTGGAACAAGTGCGGCGGAAGCAGAGGGCATACTAAACTGTTTAGGCGCTTTTACAAGAAATTATGTAAAGGGCGAGACTATATATCATGCGGGAAGCGTCGTGGATTGTATTGGGGTAGTGCTTTCCGGCAGCGTTAATATTGCAATCGATGATATATGGGGAAATACAAGCATTTTTAGCCATATAGATGCCGGAGAGGTCTTTGCTGAAGCGTATGCTAGCATCCCCGGAGCGGCTTTGCTAGTGAATGTGATTGCGTCAGAAAAAGCAGAGGTTCTATTCTTGAAAGTGGCAAAGGTCCTCAATGTATGCTCTAATTCATGTGTTCATCACAATCAATTAATTAAAAATCTGTTACAGATATCTGCCCAAAAGAATCTTGAATTGTCCAAACGCATGTTACATACCTCTTGCAAGTCAATTCGGGGACGCTTGCTATCATATTTTTCAGAGCAAGTTGCACAAAAGGGAAGTTATCGGTTTTCTATTCCATTTAACCGCCAACAGCTCGCGGACTACTTAAGCGTTGATCGCAGTACAATGTGTAATGAGCTATCAAAGATGAGAAATGATGGTATCTTAACTTATAAAAAAAACAATTTTATACTAATAGAAGAAAACATTAACAGACCGTAAGGTATGAAAAGGCACAAATTTTAATAACGCTTGAAGAGCGAAAGGGTGATCACTAATGTCATAGAGGACATATGCCTGTTTCGATTTTGATACCGAACGCAATAATATCTATCCGATGGCGATGCACATTGCTTTCCCTACATTGGGATTCTATGATATGGCAAAACGTTGTGAGGGTACCAATCTGGCGGGATCCTGGTTCAGCTTTCCGTTATGAATGTAATCAATGTGTTTACTTCAAAAAAAGTTAATTTGCAATAAGTTATAATATGTAGAGTTTATCTAAAAGCTATAGTAAAAGCAGCATTGAGTTAAATTCTGTAACCGATTTTTTATATCGGTCTGCCGTAGCGATGATAGAGCTACTGAAGTAAGCATAGTGAGTGTAGCCCCATAAACCGCCCGCGTTGCCAGCGGATTTTACCTGTTGGGATAATCGCAACCCCTTATCAAAGGACGGTAAAAAGATGGCAAACCGCACACGAGAATCACAATGTGAGTTCCAGTGAGAAAGGAAGAAAAGGGAGCTTATCAAACGGAAGATGGAGCGGATAGACGCACCTCCTTTTCATATATGCCCGGGAGATGCTCATAGACGGTTATGTGATAGCGATCGACAACGCTAACGTAATGCTATCGGCACGCATGACAGCCGATTGGATGCGCTGTCAGCCTCTAAAACCCTTGAGAGAGCTGGCCAGTAGGCTTCCCCAAAGAACGTTTCGTATTCATAGCCGCCGCGTACAAAACGCTGCACCGTACATACCGCCCTAATACCGTCGCGCCATGCGGCGTGAGACTATAACGCATTTTATGTTTAAACATACAGCAATATAGGCAGCTGTTCAACAATGCGGACCACGGATTTAAGGTGAGGTGGCTATCTTGCTAAACAAAATCCGGATAGCAGCTTTTTATATCGGACGTAGAGCCTAATTACATATAAATGCTTTAGGCAGGATGCTTAACAGTCAGCGCCAAATAAATATAAACACAAAAAGGCCGCCGGCCCGTTAGGCCGGCGGTCGTGCACTGGGGTCCCAACATCAAGACGTTGGAATTCGGTTTTAAGCCGCGTTATGGATTAATTACTTCCTCTTCCTGAAGATTGCGAAGCCAGCGGGAACAGCGCCAACAGCCAGCATCACATAACCCATGATGGAAGCAACGTCGCCGGTTTGCGGCGGTTTGTTTCCATCCTCGGGCTCGCCAACGGTTGCGGTGCTGGTAACAGCAAAAGTAGCAACCTTGGCCAGGAACAGGGTGTCATTGAGTTCGAAATTGCCAATGGTGAAGCCCATGTACTTCATGAACCCATCATATACAGCCTTGAGAGCGGTGAAAGCTTCGCCTTCGGTGAGGACTTCCTCGCCCTTTACGAACTGGAATTCAACTTCATCGCCCAGCGCTTTGCACTGGAGCTCATAGCCGTTTACAAAGATGTCGGTGCAAACGATCGACTTCTTGCCTTCGGCCTCGGTTCCGCGGAACACGATAGCGTTCGGAGCGGCAGGCTCTTCGCCTTCCTTGGTGGCGACAACCTCTGTGAGGGTGTAGTCAACGTAGGAAGCGGTCGGAGCTTCGCTCCCTTCCTTGGTGGCTTCGCCTTCAACGGGCGGTTCGGCTACTGTAACGACCTCTTTCTTGATCGTGTACTTGCCGTCGGTTGTGATGGCGCCGTCTTCAAGGTTCTTGTCGCCAAAGCTCAGTGTTGCGGTGGCGGAAGTCTTAGCCTTTGCAAGGGTTACGCCGGTTACGCGGATGATGTAGGAGGAGTCCCATTCGGGAGCGAAGGCGAATCCAACCTTTTCATCCTTATCGTTGGTTGTGATGGTAACGCCGTTGTTGCCTTCAGCGGCTACGAAGTTCTCGCTGATAACGGTTTCCTTGCCGTTCTCATCGATGCCGATGAGCTGAACGCTCTTGATCTCCTTGAGATTGATCCAAGAAGCGGTTATCTTCAGGTTTTCGCCAATTACATTGGTGTCAAGCTTAAGATCTTCAAACTTCGGGAGGTCATATGCAAAGTTGAATACAACCTCGGTGTTTGCGACGACTTCCTCGGTGGGAGTGGTTACCTTGAATATAATCTCGTTCTGTACCGGAGCTGTTGTCGGCCCGGCTGTAGGAGCTGTGGTCGGAGCCGTTGTCGGCTCGGTTGTAGGATCTGCTTCTGCTGCCAGCGCAGGAGCTGCGATAGCAAGAAGCATGAGAGCGGCCAGCATTATTGAAAGCAGCTTTTTCATGTTAAATTCCCCTTTCATTTTCTAAAAATAGTTGCAAGTGAGTCGGGATTAACCACCCGACATGGCAGTGGTGGGTATTTACCCGGTTGTTGGGCATTTCCCCGCTTTGCACATGGTAATATTATCACCCATATGCAGCGATGTCAAGCAACTGTTACAGCAAAGTAACAATTTGTTAATAAATTGCCCCCAATTTAACCCCTGGGACCATTAGGTATTATCTGATATAATACCTGTATGTCAATCTGGAGGTGTTGCAGGGTGGATGATATTACATATTGCAGCGGAAAACTCCCATGCGAGGACGAGCTTTTCGGCCTGTACGGCTCGCTGGGCTGGACAGCCTATGTTGACGATATGAAGTCGGCAATGTCAGGTCTCAGAGGTTCGCTGGCGGTATACACCGCCTGGGCGGACGGTAAGCTTATAGGGATGCTCCGGCTCATCGGGGATGGACATACGGTGGCCTATGTTCAGGATTTACTTGTTGAGCCCGGGTTTCAAAACCGTGGCATAGGTTCGGCTCTTATGCTTATGTTTTTTAACCAGTATGGGCATGTAAGGCAGAAGGTGCTGCTTACCGACGTTAAAACGCCGGCGGCTATTAGGTTTTATGAAAGGCTTGGCTTTGTTGTCACGGGAAACGTTGGATGCGTAGCTATGATCTGGATAGGCGGTTTAACGGACGGAGCTGCTCAAGCCGGCAAAAGCTAAAGGTCCGGGTTAATATAAGCTATGGTGGATATGAAAGAGACCGCTTTAAAATATCTCAGCGGTGATCCGTTGCTTCACGCATGCATTATGGATTCGGTTAAACGGGGCTCCGCCCATGTTCTTTATGCCGCGGTCGATGGAGTGCTTGTGCATGACGCGGCGGCACAGACGCATATGCTGAGCGCGGCCTGCGCAGAAAGCGCCAGGCGTATGGTTGACATGCTGGATAGCAGCGTGGTTATGCTGGTGCTGCATCAGCCGCAGTACTCGGCGTGGGCGCGCGCGGCCCTTGGCCTGAACGGGGATGAAATGCTGTGCGTCAACGCCGTGTACACGCGCGTTACGCCGATAAAGGCCCCCCATCCGGGCATTGATATCGTTCGGCTCACGCCACAGGACGCGGTTTTCGTAGCCTGCCATTACTCCCAGATAGATGACATCGGCCATATACGTGAGCGAATCGGGGCGGGTATGTTTGGGGCCGTTGTGGCCGGGAATATGGCTGGATTCATTGGCATGCATACGGAGGGCGCTATGGGTATGCTTGAGATACTGCCCCAGTTCAGGCGCAGGGGGATTGCCTACGCTCTTGAAGCACATATGATAGATCATCTCCTCACACAAGGGCGTACACCCTACGGTCAGATCGTGGTGGGAAATGAGGCCTCTCTCGGCCTTCAGCGCAGGCTTAACATGGAGATTTCAAAGAACAGGCTAGTCTGGCTGTTCAGAGATTGATGTAGTGTAAAAAATTGCGGAGAAAGCATAGGAAGTGTGGCCACACTTCCGGAAGATGACTTACGGTAAGTATTCAAACCCTTATTATTTTTTATAAATGGCACCATAGTTATAGTCATTAATGAAGTGAAGAATTGGTAAAAGATATGGTACAATTTATTCAGGAGAAATAAAATGAGACACTAATAAAATTTATATTAGTTTTGGGGGGGTATGAATAAACCTCATATTGTTTCAATTTCTGCAATTGCAGGTGGTGGAAAAACATTTGTAACAAAAGCACTAACTGATAATCTAAATAAAGCTGTGGCCTTTTATTTTGACGATTATGAGTCTTCAAGCCGCTTTGCGGCGTCACTTATAAGAGCTTGCGAAACGCTTTTTTCTATTCAATCAACAAAAAGACGGACAAAAGCGCTAAGTCAAAGCGCCTTAGCTCCGCTGTATGTTTGAGCGTTAAAAAAAGCGGCGCGAGCCGCTTTTTTTAAGGATTAAGCCGTATATAACCACATATCTATCGTATTTTCATTTATCACGCTACGTCGAGCTGACGGAATTTTTCAGTACCTTTAGAAGACAGTAGCCTTCGGAGTATAATCGAGATGAGCAGCAAAAGCATTGCCCAGGCAAGCATGAATTGGGCGGCATGCTCCATTAATATTTCAACAGTAAAGAGCAGAACTATTGGCACAGCCACAATTAACATACCCACAAGCACGGAAACCAGCACGCTTGCCCCCTGCTTTACAAATTCGGTGTCGTGCTTCCAGTCAAGCTTGGGAAGAAGTAGGTTTGACCAAAGCCCTGAAATGCCGCTGAATAAGGCGTATATAACCGGAACAAGGTATATCACAAGAATCCATATGCCTCTTATATCAAACACGAACAGCGCTATTGTAGAGTTTAACAGCGCAAACGCAAGCATCATGGTATTGTTCATCCTCAGCTTTGCCCTAAGCGCCAGACCGCCGCTTACCGGAAGCGATTTCAGCAGCCAAAGGCGGTTGCCCTCGGCCGATATAAGGCAGCTTGTGGCGGGCGACATGGAGACGAAAAACCCTAACGCCACCGAAACTATTGCGGCAACTATAGGCATTATCTCAGGCATGGTTACAAGCTGTTTTATGTCGCCCTTAATAAAGAATATTGCCCCAATGCATAAGATAGTTCCCATAATAGGACCGGACATGACGTTCAGCACGAAGATGGGCGACGCTGTAAAGCGCCTCCATTCGCGCCTGTATAACGCCTTTGATATGGAGCTGGCCTCCGCTCCTTTAAATTTATAGCCCCGCTTCTGCCTGACAGCGTTGATCCTGTCGTAGAGAGGCCCAAACAGCTTAGCCGCGATAAGCCCCAATAACGCTATTGAAACCGCATTTAACAGGACAAAAAGCGTTGTATACGCCCAGTTACCCCTGATGCCGTATGAAAACCACTGAAGCGG
This sequence comes from uncultured Eubacteriales bacterium, assembly GCA_900547135.1. Classification (GTDB taxonomy): domain Bacteria; phylum Bacillota; class Clostridia; order Christensenellales; family CAG-138; genus UMGS946. The sequence continues at coordinate 8,050 of URFJ01000038.1, forward strand.
GGGGTATATCGAACCCAGCCCGCCGGCCATATCGCCTATGGCCATGCTGGTGTTGGCAATGAATATTGCAAAGAAGAACAGCAGGTTTGTAATGATTCCTATTATATTCTTCTTTTTAAACAGCGTTGAGAACAGCGCCAGAAGCACGCTGATCAGTGAACCCAGCGCAATGGGCACCATCGGCGCGGTAAGGATCATAAGCGCGTATGACAGCATCATGCCGGCTGATATTTCAGCCAGCCGCATATAGGCTATCAGCGTCCCGGGCACGAACATTATCATGTTGATGACTGCGCTAATATAGAGCAGAAGCAGCCTGCTCAATACGATGGCGCGTTTGCCCACCGGCAGGGAGAGAACCGCGTCATGATCCTTGCCGCCGAACAGCACCGAGTACCCGCTTGCGACGCTCGTAATAAGCGTAAGCATTATGCATGCTACGACGCCAATGGAGAGGATGGCGTCGGGTTGCACATAACCGGACATTGCTCCCATCTGGGCGCCGAATATAAACACAAAATACAGGGAAAGGAAGACGATTACGATCACGGACATCCATGCCCTCCGCTTTTCCTTGGTGTCTTTGGAGAAGCGGGCCTTGTTTATATTAAGAAGGCTCTTTAACTGGAGCCCGCAGAGCTGCTTAAATCCCTTCATTCTTCGATCAACTCCAAAAATACGTCTTCAAGGGTCGTATTCCCCTTTACCGTTGCGGTGGGCCCGCTTACTACGAGCCTGCCCTCCTTAATTATAGCTATATTGTTGCACAGGCTCTCCGCAACTGGAAGCACGTGCGTTGAAAAGAATATGGAGGCGCCCCTGTCGCACATCTCCTTCATTATTTTTTTAAGCGTATGCGAAGCAACCGGGTCAAGCCCTACAAAAGGCTCGTCGAGCACCATGAGCTTAGGATCATGTATAAGCGCCGAGACGATGCAGAGCTTCTGCTTCATTCCATGGGAGTATGAGGATATCAGCTCTCCCAGCCTGTCGGTGATGGACATGGCGTCGGCATATCTCTTTATCCTCTCGTCGCGCATGGTCCTGCTTACCCCATATATGTCCGCTATAAAGGTAAGGTACTGAATGCCTGTAAGATAGTCGTATATATCGGGATTGTCCGGTATATACGCCAGGTCCTGTTTGCAGCGCATAGGGTCGGCCTTGACCGAGACGCCGTTTATGAATATATCGCCCTCGGTGAAGTCCAGCACGCCGACCGCGCTGCGGATAGCAGTGGTTTTACCGGCTCCGTTATGGCCTATGAAGCCATATATGTCGCCAGGCTCGACATGAAGCGTAAGATTGTCAACAGCACGCTTTCCGCCCCTATAAGTTTTTGAAAAGTTTTCAAATCTGAGCATTATCGGTCTCCTCCAAAGGTTTTTTCGGCTTACGGCCATGGCCGGATAGAACCGCCGTCCCAATTATCGCATACAAGCCGCCTGTTTTCAATATTCCAGTAAAAAATATGTTCAGCTTAGTGTAAATATTAGATTAAAGAAAGTAAGTCCATGTACAAATTCGAATAGTTCTAAATCGCATGGACTAAAAGCTTTTAAACATACGCCGAGTCTTAGTTGATTAAATATTTACCGGGAAATACGATTCGCGGAATAGCTAAACAACGCCGTAAAAGTTTGGCTTCAATCCGCAAGATTTACGGCCCTGAATGTAACGAAGAGCCGAAAAAAGCGGTACGGGGATCGGCAAGCCATGTAAAATCTGTACGCATCTTTGCCTTTTAGCTTGTCCTATATAAAAGTTCACATTCTGTACGATTGTATAACACATGCTTTTTGCAAACAAAATTCGGCATTGTGATATAATCTGAATCATACATGTGAAAGTAGCAAAACTCTGGGGGAATGCCGCGCGAACAGCTTAATGGAAGCGTGCCCAAGCAAGAGGCCATAATTGCTAACTTAATTTATTTGCATTGATGGAGGATAATCTATGTTGCCAAAGTTCAGCGTTAAAAGGCCTATGACGGTAATTATGGCGGTAATGCTCGTCATAGTCCTTGGAGTAATCGCGTTTACGAATATGACTACAGACCTCTTGCCAAGCATGGATTTTCCATACATAGTGGTGCTTACGACATATGGAGGTGCTAGTCCGGAGAAGGTCGAATCAGTGGTAACGGAGCCGTTTGAAAGCTCGGTTTCAACGCTTGGCGGCATAGAGAACGTGTCCAGCGTTTCGGCAGAGAATATGAGCGTGCTCATACTTGAGTTCTCATACGGCGTGGATATGGACAGTACCATGATAGAGCTTAACAGCCGCATAGATATGGTGATGGCGCAGCTTGACGATTCGGTAAGCCAGCCCGTGTACATGAAAATAAACCCCGATATGCTTCCCGTAATGGTCATCAGCGTGGCCAACGAGGGAATGAACGAGATAGACACATCGCTTTTCGTATCTGAAAATGTAATACCGGCTCTTGAAAGGGTTAACGGTGTCGCTTCGGTATCCGCCAGCGGACTGGTTGAGGAGGAAATACTGGTAACGCTATCCACGGATAAGATAAATAAGCTCAACGACAGGATTTTGGGTACTGTGGACAGCGAGCTTTTAAAAGCCCAGCAGCAGCTCCGCGACGCCGAGGAGGAGCTTGGCAGCCAAATGGAGCTTCTGACCAGCCAGGAGAGGGAGCAGCGGAATAAGCTTAACTCCGCGCAGAGTGCGCTTAACAGCGGCATGAGTCAGGTGGAAGATGGCTTTGAACAGATAGGAGAGGGTCGAAATCAGCTTCAACAGCAGCTTCAATCCCTGAGGGATCAGCGAAGCAAGCTTGAGGCTCTGATACAGGGCGTTCAGCGAATGCCCCAGCTGGAGCTTGCCATAGCGGCTGCTCAGGCGGCTGTAGACCAGATAGAGGCCGGAATTCCGGCGGCCAGGGAAGAGCTTAATGGGTTAATCGAACGAAGGGACGCCCTGCAAGCCGAGCTTGACGCGCTGGAGGACATACCGGAAAACGCCGAAGCGCGAGCCGACCTGATACAGCGGATTCAGGCCCTTGACGCGGCCGTTGAAACCGCCGAGGATATGTTAAGGCGGCTTGAGGCGCGCCTGCCGGATCTGAAAAATACCCTTAAAGAGCTGATCAGCCAAAAGCGGATGCTTGACGAAGCGCTTGCCGCGCTTGGCAACCCCACTCAAGCACAACTCAATACCATGCTTGGCCAGCTCGACGACGGCATAGCGACATGCGAGTCAATGCTTCTGGACCTTAATGGCCAGGAGGATACCCTTAATAGAACCCAGACCGACCTGCTTGCTAAGCAAAACGAGCTAAACAGCGGCAAAAGCAGGCTTGAATCCGAGCTTTCCAAGGCGCGCGACCTGCTAAGCGACGCGCAGGTCCAGCTCGACGCATCCCAAGCAGAGTTTGAGCAGGCCCGCGACAAGGCCTATGAAAAGGCGGATATAGGAGGAATAATAACCCCTGAGATGATAAGCTCCATTCTGATGGCGGATAATTTCTCCCTTCCGGCGGGCTATCTCATCGACGGCCACATACGCTACGCTGTAAAGATTGGCGACCCTTTTTCAAGCGTGGACGAGATAGCTGGCCTTGAGCTGTTTACCTCCGAGGAAGGAGGCATAGGCGCTGTAAAGCTTACAGACGTTGCGGACGTGGGAATATCGGATAATTCAGGCGAGGCGTACGTTAAGCTCAACGGCGGCAACGGCGTGCTGATGACTGTAGAAAAGCAGAGCAATGTTTCCACATCCGAGGTTTCCCACGGTCTGCTCGAGGCCATGGACCAGTTGAGAGCCGAGTACAGTGGGTTGAATATTGCACCGCTCATGGATCAGGGAATATATATAGATGTAGTAATAGATTCGGTTATCAGCAACCTGCTTATGGGCGGCCTTTTGGCCATAATCATATTGATGGTATTTCTTAGAAGCGTCAGGTCGACCTTCATAGTGGCGGTTAGCATTCCAATAAGCCTTATGCTTGCTGTAGTGCTTATGTATTTTACAGGCGTTAACCTTAACATATTATCGCTTGCCGGCCTTGCGCTGGGCGTAGGCATGCTGGTTGACAACAGCATTGTAACCATTGAGAATATATACAGGATGAGGCTTATGGGCATGCCTGCCGTAAAGGCGGCGCTGAGAGGGGCGCGCCAAATATCCGGCCCGGTATTCGCTTCAACGCTTACAACGGTTTGCGTTTTCCTTCCTATAGTATTTACCCAGGGGATTACCAGGGAACTGTTTGTCGACATGGGCCTGACGATAGCCTATTCACTGCTTGCAAGCCTTGTCGTAGCGCTTACGCTTGTTCCCGCTCTCTCGTCCACAATGTTAAAGAAGAAGGAGCAGCAGGTTTCGAAAAAGTACGAAAAGGCGGCGAACGCATATGGAAAGCTGCTCTCATATACCCTTAAGCACAAACTTACCACAATGATAATCGTAGTGGCGCTTCTGGGATTGAGCGTGCTGGCGGTATTCAAAATGGGTACCGAATTTATTCCCGAATCCGATTTTTCAGAGGTCACCGTTAATATTACGCCGGAAGACAAGAATATAGAGGATGAGGACCTGCGCGCCATGAGCGACGAGCTGATGCAGCGAATCATGGATATGGATTCCGTTTCGGCGGTCGGCGCCATGCAGAGCGTCAGCATTATGGGCATGTCAAGCGGAGGGCTTAGCATGTATGTTGTGCTTGAGGAGGACCGCGACTTTACCAGCATGGACTTTTCGCAGCGGGTGATAAAGATAGCGGACGACCTGCCCTGCAGTATATCGGCAAATACCGCCATGTCCAACATGACCAGCTTCCTGGGGTCGGGGCTGTCCTATCAGATATGCGGCGATGATCTTGAGGAGCTTAGGAGTATTGCTACAGACGTCATGAATATGATAGCGGACGTCGATGGGACTTATAATGTATCAAGCGGCATTGAGGAAGGCGCGGCCGAAATGCATATTACAATCGACAAGAACGAGGCGCTGAAATACGGCCTCACCATAGCCCAAGTATACAGCGAAATATCGGCCGCGCTCTCAAGCCAAACTACGGCCACAACGGTTACGCTTGAGGATAAGAACTATCCTGTCGTGGTTGCCAAGGATGAAAAGATGCAGCTTGACATGGACAGCCTTATGGATCATGAGCTTACCGTAACCGTGGACGGTCAGGGGCAGTCGATCAAACTCTCGAAAATAGCTAAACTGAGCGAGGCTACAGGATATACCTCCATATCCCATGATAATTTCGTAAGATATGTTACGGTTACAGCTGATATAGACGCGGGCCATAACGCCGGATTGATCGGGCGCCAGATAGAGTCCAAGCTGACGGATTACAATATGCCGGAGGGCTATTATATAGCGGACGAGGGTGAAAACAAGCTCGTAACCGAGGCTATGAACGATGTCGTTATGATGATACTCTTGGCCGTAGTGCTTATCTATGCGATTATGGCGGCCCAGTTCCAGTCGCTGCTTTCGCCGTTCATAGTGCTATTTACAATACCGCTGGCCTTTACCGGGGGAATCCTGATGCTTTGGATCTGCGGTTTCAATCTTAGTATAATTGCGCTGCTTGGAATGCTGGTGCTTGTCGGCGTGGTGGTAAACAACGGAATTGTATTCGTCGATTATGCAAACCAGCTCAGAAAACAGGGTATGGAAAAGCGCGAGGCGCTGGTTCAGGCGGGTAAGGACCGTCTGCGCCCAATTCTTATGACGGCGCTTACCACAATACTGGGACTGTTTACAATGCTTCTGGGGGTTGGCACTGGAACGGATATGCTTCAGCCCATGGCGGCGGTAATAGTGGGCGGACTGGCATACGCCACCCTGCTTACCTTGCTGTTCGTACCAATCCTGTACGACTGGCTGTGCAAAAAACCGCCGAAAGTCGTTGACATAGGCGAGAAG
>URFJ01000039.1 GCA_900547135.1 uncultured Eubacteriales bacterium
CTCCTCAAGCGTACTGGTTCTAAACGGTCCCCCTGATGCGGTAATTATGAGTTTTCGCAGATCGCTCCGTCTGCCTGCCATAAGGCACTGAAATATTGCCGACTGCTCACTGTCGATGGGTATAATCCTCCCACCCGATTTAAGCGCGCTTTGTATAAGCGGGTTCGCGCAAACGATGCTCTCTTTATTGGCAAGAGCAACTGTTTTACCCGCGTGAAGCGCCGCGACCAGCGGTAGCGTTCCCGCAAACCCGCACACCGCGTTTACAATGATATCAGCTTCGGCAAGCTGGGCCAGTTCAGTAGCAGCGCTTTGTCCTAAAATATGGGATACGCCCTTCTTCACTAGTATTTCATGGGCGCGGTCTGCGTCCGCAAGACCCACATACTTCGGACAAAACTCCATGATCTGGCGATTGAGAAGTTCTACGTTGCTTCCAGCGCAAAGGCCAATACACTGCATAGTATCCCTATGACTGCGTATTACATCAAGCGTTTGAATCCCTATGGAACCCGTGGAGCCTAAAACTACTATTTTTTTAAAATTCATAATCTTACAATAACCCCGTTACATAGCTATGTACAGCGTAAAAGAACAGGAAAACCATTGGCGCGCACATTAAAACGCTGTCCAGGCGGTCCAGCATTCCCCCGTGCCCTGGCAAAAACGTGCCAAAATCCTTTATATCGGCCCACCGCTTTATAGTTGATGCAAACAGGTCGCCTATCTGTCCCATCGCTCCGCATAGAAGTCCCAGTATCATCATGGGTATTATCCCTACGTATGGTCGTATATCCAAATATTGCTGCACAAAGTATACAAGCATACCGCCCATTATACCGCCCGCAAGGCCCCCAATGCTGCCTTCAACGGTTTTTTTGGGGCTTATATGGGGGCACAGCTTATGCTTTCCGCGAAATACTCCTACAAAGTAAGCCATGGTATCCCCAAGCAAAGGCCCCGCAAACATCATAAGCAGCGCTATGCGGCTTAAAGGTTCTCCCGACAGCTTATGTATAGCGGCTATGAACACAAAAAACGAAAGCGGATATAAAAATACCGACAAGCTGGCAAAAACATCTTCAGTGGTACGCCTTTTATTAAAAATACGTTCTACAATCGTCGCCGTAACACAAAATACAAGCAACAGCAGCAGCCAGTATATCGCCGGCGTATAGCGAGTGACAGGATAATATATCAATGCGAACAAATATAGCGGATAGGCAAAGGGATGTAGGCCCTTTTTCTGAAAAGTCTTAACCATTTCATAAACACATATTGAAGTGGCCAGACTGAACATAACGCACTGTACGATACCGCCGAAAAATAGCGTTAGCAAGAACAACAGCGCCAGCAACACCCCAACAACTATCCTAGTCCGCATCCCAAACCACCTTTCGAGACGTCATAGTCCCCCATATCGTCTGTTTCTGTTTTGATACTCAATCAGGCATTCAGCATAGCGCTGTTCGTTAAAATCGGGAAACAGCGTATCAATAAACACCAGTTCTGAATAAGCCGCCTGATATAACAGGAAGTTGGAAAGCCGTTTTTCCCCTCCTGTGCGTATTATCAGATCAAGCTCCGGCATTCCGCTGGTATACAGTGCCTTTTCAATACACGCTTCGTCTATGTAAGCGGTGCTTATGCGCCCGCTTTCTACATCTTCAGCAATCATGCGTGCAACGCGTACAATCTCGGTACGCGCGCCATAGTTTATAGCGATATTTAGCTTCAGGCCCTTGTTGCGCTCCGTAATGTCCATGGCCTGCTCCAGCGTTCTGCGCGTTTTGGATGGAAGCGGTTCTATATCCCCCAAAATCGATATACGAACCCCTTTTCTGTTTAGCTCCTCTATTTCGCGCTTAAAGTATTCTATCACAAGCTCGAACAATGCGCTAACCTCAGTTTTTGGCCTGCGCCAGTTTTCAGTGGAAAACGCGTATAACGAGAGCGCCTCAATACCAAAACCGTCCGAAGCCTCGATTACTCCACGCAGCGCCTCGACGCCGGCACGGTGCCCCGCCGCCCTTGGCAGGCCTCTCATCTTGGCCCATCGGCCGTTTCCATCCATTATTATAGCAACATGACGCGGCATTTCCAATGTCAGTCCATATTTTTCATTTAAATTGCTCATATTACTTCCTATCGGACAGGAACAGCGCTCTTTTATCGTCGGCCGTCCTGTTTACTTTCAAAATATAGGTAGCTATATCCTTGGGGTTTGGTATACGCTCCACCCGTCTCTGGGAATCAAATATCCGTTTTGACATTGCGCCAGCCCCATGCGCCATTATATTTGTGGTTTCCTCCATCATATCAATATTATAAATACATTCAGCCCCTGCTGTGGTATAACCCACATTTTCGAGATTTCCTCTCATATATTTTTGACGATACATATAATATGGATACATGCCCATGTCACGTGCCGCCTGTGCGCAAATTTTCACCATATTATCCGCAGTCTCTGCATCAGGCAGCGCGTATTCCGTAATTTTATCCTTAAGTCTCGAGGACCGCTTAATAGCCAAGGTATGCACCGTAAGATTTTCCGGCGCCAACAGGGCGACCCCATCCATGGTGCGCTTCATGTTATCTTCGTTTTCTCCTGGTAATCCCGCGATTACATCAGCGTTTATCACGCTAATGCCCGCATCCCTCGCAATGTTGAAGGCCTTAAATACTTCTGAAGGCGCATGCTCCCTCCCAATTAGCTTCAATGTTTTTTCGCACATGGTCTGCGGGTTTATGGATATTCTTGTCGCTCCACAGTCCTTTATAACTCTAAGCTTGTCAAGGTCTATCGTGTCCGGCCTCCCCGCTTCAACTGTCAGCTCAGCCCCAAATCCACCATAACTATCTATTGTAAAATCAAGAACATCACGCAGTTCACCGGTAGTAAGAACCGTTGGCGTTCCCCCGCCCACATAGACCGCCCGTACACGGTATCCGCCTCTGTCAACAATCTCAGAGCCATGCTTTATATCCTGCTTCAGCGCATCTATGTATGCCCCCATATCGGTCTTATCCGTGCGGACGCAGGATGCGAAGGAGCAATACAGACATCTCGTTTTGCAATACGGAATTCCAACATATATATCAATATCGTCCTTGCTTTGCATTCCTATTATTGGAAGCTGCGCTGCAACAATATTCGATGCAAGCTCAAGTTTTTCACGTGAAACATCGAAATCCTCAAGCATTATGCGTTTGGCCTGCTCAACGGAGTGTTCCGATATCAGTTCCCGCATAAGCCTTGTAGGACGTATTCCTGTAAGGGATCCCCAAGGAACATATGAATCAAACATCCCCCGCATTGCGCGAAAAGCCGCAATTTTAACGCAGCGTTTTCTGTAACGTTTTTCAATCATGGGCGTTTCAAAACGAACCGGCGCGCTGTATTCATAACTAAACCTGCGCTCCCTTCCATATTGAAGCTGCAAGCACTCCGCGTCGACGCACCATACGCCTTCCTGTATTCTTAAAAACAGCTTTAAAACTATATCGCCCTCATCCATTAAAGGCAGGCAATCCAGCTGCTCAACTTCTTCACAAGATATAAACAGCCTCATCTCCTCAGCAATTTCGTTGAGAAACTCAGGCTGATTGGTGAATATTCCCGTCATATTTCTCCTAATCCACGTTCCAGCGCTTTGTACAGGGGTTGTGCTCCCTTTCAAAATTCAGCGTGGTTTCCCTGGTATGGCCTGGAAGCAGTTTATAGTCACCTTTAAGGCTATAGAGCTTGAATACTATTGAATTTAACAGCTTTTCAGTACTTCCGCCATTTAGATCTGTCCTTCCTACGCTTAATCTGAATATTGTATCCCCAGTAAATATAGTTTCAGCTTCATCCAAAACATAACACAGTCCGCCCTCGGAATGGCCAGGAGTCGCAATCACCCTGAATTCCATTCCACATAGGGTTAAGACCTCACCGCCAATGAGTTTCTCGTCGGCCTGGCATGGCTTAGCGCTGGCTCCTGCAAGCAAGGATAGATTTTTATTGTTGTCATAAAGCATATCCGAGTCCTTTTCGCCTATAAACACCTTTGCCCCGGCATCCTGCATTTCCTTAACGCCCAGTATATGATCAAAGTGGCCATGCGTAAGTAAAATGCACTTGCAAGTTAGACCGGTTGCGCCAAGATGTTTATAGACCTTCTTTGCATCCGCAGGATCAATAATAACGCATTCGCTTGCCCCAGTACGGCTGACTATATATGTGTTTACTCCAAGCGGCCCAGTTAACACCGTTTCAATATTTATCATCAGAATGACCTCTCACTATCTAAAAGTATTGTAACAGGTCCGTCGTTAATGAGTGAAACCTCCATCATAGCTCCAAACCTGCCGCATCTTGTTGGAACGGATTCACCAATCCGTTTTATTGCAGCCTCATACATTGAAAGCGCCCTGTCAGGCCTTGCCGCCCTTATAAAGCTGGGACGCCGGCCCTTCCTGCAGTCACCATACAGGGTAAACTGGGATACAAGCAAAACCTCTCCGCCTATATCATGCACCGACAGGTTCATATCGCCGGATTGGTCGTCAAATACCCTGAGCCCTATTATCTTATCACAGATATACGAAAGATCCGTGTCACCGTCACCCCCGTCTATACCCAACAATACGAGAAGCCCTCTTCCGATGCTGCTTATCAACTCGCCGCCGCAGCTAACCGAAGCGCTTTTCACCCTTTGCGCCACTGCCCTCATCTGTACCCCGGCCCTCCTTAAATAATGTTAATACGTTCTATAAACATCGGAAACCGAAGGTAGTTTCTTTAAGCTTTTCATCACAACATCAAGCTGTTCCGAGTCCTTGACGCAGAATGATAAATTCGTTGTAACATTTCCCTCATCGTCCGTATTTGCGTTCAGCTTCGTTATACTGATTTCATGTCCCATGAATGTACGTGATAGGTCAAGCATAAGGCCCACCCTTTCCTCCGCTTCAACCACTATGCTTACCTGATACTTGCTTGCGGAGTTTCCCGCCCATTCTACCTCGGTTATCCGTTCAGTATCCTGCATTAGGTTGGCGGCGTTGGTGCAATCGCTTCTATGAACCGAAACGCCGCGCCCCCTGGTTACATACCCGAATATTTTATCCCCAGGTACAGGATTGCAGCACTTGGCAAATCTTACCGACATACCCGAATCGCCATATACTCTTACACCATGGACAACTTTACCCTGGTCATGATTTGATTCCTTTGCAGCTCCCTCTTCGCTTATAAGACTGTTTTGATTTTTCTCCTTTTGGTACAGGTCTATAAGCTTGTGCAGAATTTGGCCGGTCGTTATCCCTCCGTATCCAATGGCTGCGTATACATCCTCAGGATCGTTCATTTTGTATTTACTCAGCACTTCTTCAAAATAGGCGGGCTTCGCAATATCCGACAGCTGGTAACCTTGACGCTTTGCCGCGTCTGCCAGCATTTCCTTGCCGCGCTGAACGTTTTCCTCTCGGTTTGCCTTTTTAAACCAGTTTCTTATTTTTGCCTTTGCCTGCTGGGTTTTTACAAACCTAAGCCAATCCCTGCTGGGCGTCGCCTGAGAGGCTGTGATTATCTCCACCTTATCATGGTTTTTAAGCTTATAGTCAAGCTTTACCATTGTATCGTTAACTCTGGCGCCCTGTGTATGGTTTCCTACATTGGTATGGATTCTGTATGCAAAATCAACCGGAGTGGATCCGGTTGGAAGATCGATTATTTCACCCTTTGGCGTTAGAACAAATACAAACTCAGCAAAAAAATCCTTCTTTACATTATCTATAAATTCCCTCGTCGTATCTGTCAGGTCCTCATATTCGAGCGCCTCTCTAAGCCACCCAAGTTTACTGTCAAGCTCGTCTCTCCCCGCCCTGCCCTCTTTATACATCCAATGAGCCGCAATACCGTACTCAGCCGCCTTATGCATTTCGTGAGTTCGGATCTGAACCTCAAACGGTATGCCGTTTTCACCAAACACGGTGGTATGCAGCGACCTGTATTGATTTGTTTTGGGCATTGCTATATAGTCCTTTACCCTACCAGGCATAGGGGGCCACATGGAATGTATTATTCCCAATGCCTCATAACAATCCTTAACCGTGTTTACGATTACTCGAATTGCTATTAAATCATATATTTCATTTAGTGTTGTATCTTGTTTTTTAAGTTTTTTATATATGCTGTACAGATGCTTTCTGCGTCCGCTTATCTCCGCCTTTATGCCTGAGTTTCTCAGTTGTTCGGAAATAGAGCTCATAGCGCTCATCAGCATGCTCATTCGCTCTCGCTGCTGGGGTTCAATAGCATCCTTAAGCCTTTTATACTCTTCCGGATGCAGATGCTCAAAAGCAAGGTCCTCAAGCTCGACCTTCATAGCACCCATTCCAAATCTATGCGCAAGAGGCGCGTAAACCTCCAGCGTTTCCCTCGCCTTTCTTACGCGTTTATCATTGTCGCAATATTCAAGCGTTCTCATGTTATGCAGCCGATCCGCAAGTTTTATTATTACAACCCGCACATCCTTTGCGATAGCTACGAACATCTTTCTGAAATTCTCGGCCTGCCTGTCCTCTTTGGAAATCGACTTGTCGTTTCCGCTCTTGGTCAGCTTTGTAACGCCGTCAACCATCTCCGCTATATCATCGCCAAATTCAACCTTGATATTTCTTATGGTTACATAATCGTTATCCTCTACCGTATCGTGCAGCAATCCCGCAATAATTACATTGAGATCCATGCCCATTTCATTAAGCATCATGGCCACGGCTTTAGGATGGATATAATAGGGTTCCTTCGACTCGCGAAACTGGCCTTCATGCGCCTTTTTGGCAAACTCAACAGCCTTTTTGAGCAACTCAATATCAGCTTCTGAAAATCTTTTATTGCAAGCCTCAATGAGCTGATCCATTGTTTAACCCCCGTCCTTTTGCCAGTTGCCAATACAGCAGCATTTTCTCACGTTATAACCGAGTATATGCTTAGACGTTTCACGTATTCATTACTTAATGACCTTAACGCCAGCTGTTCAATACTGTATAAACGTTTTAATATCGTAGCCTTTTAATACTTCCCTGCCCATTAAATCGCGCAGTTCAATTACGAATCTTGCCGCAATAACTCTGCCTCCGGCCTGCTCCACCAACTTTATTGTTGCAAGAGCCGTGCCCCCAGTGGCCAGCAGATCGTCAACTACTACAACTCTTTGGCCGCCGGCTATGGCATCCTCGTGTATTTCAAGCACATCGCATCCATATTCCAGGCCATATTCATAACGGTTTGTTTTATAAGGGAGTTTGCCAGGTTTCCTTGCAACTACAAACCCCGCGTTTAGAGCATAAGCAAGCGCGGACCCAATAACAAAGCCTCTGGCTTCAGGCCCAACGACCACATCCACGCCATATCCGGCAAGGCTTTTTGCCATATCGTCTATAAGCTGCTTATATGCTCCCGCATCCTTAAGCAATGTGGTTATATCCCTAAATAGTATTCCCTTCTTTGGGAAATCGGGTATATCTCTAATCATGGATTTCAGATCCATCGGTTAATCCTCCAATCCGAGGTAATTGCATCAAATCATAGTATTTGCCAAGCTTATCCGGCAGTGAAGCAACCCCCATATACAACCTGCTTTCAGAAAGCTTTCTCTTTCCAGCGTTGGGTATAAGCCGCACTTCATCGCATCTCTCAACCCTTATAAATCCAAGCTCTATAAATACATCAAACGCAAAGCTGAATTCGTATTGCGTACATATTGACATTCCCGAAAGCTGTGAGCATAGCTCTCTTCTCCGTCTCTTTTTCTGCTTAAGGGCATGACAGGCAGAGGTATATATTTCAGCTATGCGGCTGCGCTCCGTATTTATCGCGCATTTCAGTTTCTTGCCAAAGGCTTCCTGAACATATGAAACAAACAGGTTTGCGCGAGGCGCTATTTTGGACAATCCTTTCAATACTTCCACGCTCATGCACGTATCGTACACAAGTATATTTTTGTATTCATGCGCTTCCAGTTTCTTCATAACAGGAGCGAATAGTACGGTATTATAGGCTATAGGCCTATTCCTGACGCAGCAAAAGGCTATATCAAGCCTATCCCATAGCTTAAGCTCAGATAACTTATTCAGCAGGTCTGTTGCGCCCTCCTGCGTAAAGCATAGTACTAACGAACCCGTGATGTCGCCGCTCACCAGTTCGCGCAAACAGTCCACTCTGGATACACGCGTAAACTTCGGACAAATATCTCCTTCATTATAAACTATATTTTTAAAAAATGCATCAAAAAACTTCGAATCATTGTTATCTATATAGCCTGAAATATCTTTAATCCTATCATGCGCTACCGCCTTCATCCTTAGTTGAAGCACCTTGCTTCCCCGCCAGTAATTAACGATTGGCGTATGGACTACCATACATCTATCCATTGAGAGTAACTCGTCAAATTCAGATCCCATGCTATAGGCCACAGCTTCACAGGCATTCATATCCGCTTGAACTACAGCCTTTAAATGAGCCCCGTCATTGCCAATTCTTCTGAGATTCCTAAGTTTTAACCCGCTTGTCATAAACAGCGGCACCGGGTTCCCCTCGCCAAACGGCTCCAGTTTTGTAATCTCTTGGGCAAGACCAATGTTAACCTTATCGAGCGTAATGTCGAATTCGTATTTTTGACGGGGAAGGAATACGTGATCCTGTATATTTTCTTTTAAGTATGAATTGAGGGCTTCCCTGAGTTCCTCAAACTCTGAAATTCTAAGGCTTGCGCCAGCAGCTCTTTCATGGCCCCCATACTTTATAAAAAATTCCTTATTGGCATGGAATGCTTTGAACACGTCAACCCCTTCTATTGAGCGTGCCGAACCCGTAAGTATTTCTCCATTTAGTGTAAACAATACTGCAGGCCTGTAAAACTTCTCCGATATCCGCGAAGCGGCAATACCCACTACCCCCGGGTTCCATTCCTCAGAATACAGCATGATTATCCTGCTGTCGGTTAAGTCCTGTCCTTCAATCATACTCAATGCGCTCTCAAAGACCTTTTGCTCCTCTTCACGCCTAAGCAGGTTTAATTCGCTTAATTGTCTTGCAATAAACCGGGCTTCATTTTGGTTGTCGGTCATGAACAGCGAAACGCCCGGCTTTGCGTCTCTCATCCTGCCCGCCGCATTTATTCTTGGAATCATGCCAAACATAAGATCTCTGGCGTCAAATTGAGGGTTTTCATTATCAGGCTTTATTTCTCTTCCAAGCTCGTAAAGACCGCAAAAGCAGTTCCCTGAATTTATGGATTTGAGGGCGTAAACGGCAAGAGCGCGGTTTTCGCCAACCAGTGGTACAATATCCGCTATTGTAGCAAGCCCAGCCAGAGGTATAAGCGGAAGCATAGCGTCGTATCCGCCAATAGCATGAACAAGCTTCAAAGCCACACCTGCTCCACAGAGATTGGTGTTTGGATATTTGCTATCGGGGCGCGACTGCGCTACTACCGCTACGCATTGCGGCAATTGATCTTGGCATTTATGGTGGTCTGTAATAATAAGGTCCATGCCAAGCTCACGGCATGTCTTTGCTTCTTCTATTGCCGCTATGCCATTATCCACAGTAATGATTAAAGATACCCCATGCTTTTTTATAATATGGATTGCCTCAGGATTCATGCCATAACCATGTTCATGCCTCGACGGTATATGGTATCCCACTTTTGCTCCCCTTGACCCCAGGTATCTTGCCAAGATGGAGGTAGCACAGATTCCATCCGCGTCATAATCGCCGAATATGCAGATCATCTCGTTTGCCGAGATAGCGCGTTCAATACGCTCCACAGCCCTATCGATATCTGGCAGAAGCATTGGGTCGTGAAGCTGGTCAAGCGATGGGTTAAGAAACTCGTTCATTTGGCGAGCGTTTTTGGCACCCCTTGCGTATAATAAACTGGCGAGAAATGGGGTAATACCTTCAACCGCAGGCAAATCATTTCCGCTAGGCATGCCGTATCTGCAATCGCGTTCTATGATCAGCATCCGAATTCATGTTCCTTAGCAAATATGCCCATTGCTATTTCCGCGCGCTTGCGCTCAAATGCGCAGGTAATCCCATATGGTTCAAAGATGCTGCCATTGTACTTATACGCGTTGGCCGCACAGCCTCCGCTACAAAAGTATTTTGCGAAGCATGTCCGGCACTTTGGCTTGGCGGCAATATTGCACGACCTGAATTCGTGGCTTATCTCTTCGTTATATTCGCCTGTGGTGACATTGCCCATCGTATATTTATGGTCTCCAACAAATTGGTGGCACGGATATATTCCTCCATCCGGCGATATTGCCGCATATTCTACGCCGGCGCCGCAACCGGACATCCGTTTTTTCAAACAGGGACCGTTTTCAAAATCAACCATGAAATGAAAAAAGTTGATAAACCTTCCGCTTTTCCTGCTATTCAGTAAGTAATCCGCCAAAGTTTCGTATTCACCCAATATTCTCTCTATATAACAGTCCAATATTGCATATGGACTGTCCTCCGGCAACACAACAGGCTCGAGTGAAATCTGATCAAAGCCCAGATCGTGCAATGCCTGAACATCTTTTGTAAAATCAAGGTTTCGGTTTGTAAATGTCCCGCGTATATAGTACTCTCCCCGCCCCCTTTTTTTTACAAGATCAACAGCATTATTCACAATTAAGTCATAGGATCCCTTCCCGTTTGCTGTTGGCCTTAAAGCATCGTGTATTTCCCGTCTGCCGTCAAGGCTTATAACAATGTTGTGCATCTCCTTGTTAAGGTAATCTATAGTATCTTCATCCAATGCGACTCCGTTTGTAGTCATGGTGAAGTTAATATGCTTATTAAAACGTTTTTCCAGCTCCCTGCCATAGGCTACCAGTTCCTTTACCACTTTAAGGTTCATAAGCGGTTCACCGCCGAAGAAGTCGACCTCAAGATTGCGGCGGCTACCCGATCTTGCCATAAGGAAGTCAAGCGCTTTTCTGCCGACCTCAGCGGACATCATCATGCGCTCTCCACAGAACTCTCCCGTGCCCGCGAAGCAATACGCACAGCGCAGGTTGCAATCGTGCGCCACATGAAGGCAAAGCGACTTTATCATGTGCTGTTCAGTTCCTTGGCCAAAGCTGGGCTCATTTGTGTTCAGCGCTCCCGCATTCTCAAGCTCAGCCAGCTCTGAAATGATCTGCCGGATTTCAGCTGCATCATAAGGCAGCTTATAAGGATCATTCCCCTTTCCCATCTCACAGATAACATCATAAGCGGCCCTATCAACACTGTGTATCGCGCCGCTTTCTACATCCAATATCATGTATAAATTTTTAAATTTAAATGCGTGTACCAATTAAACCTCCAGGGGATTAGCTATATTCCTTTGTTATGCTTAAGGGCGACCCGGGAAATGATTTTATCCAATCACTCTCCGTGCGCCCCTACAACGTATAGTATAAGCGTTGATTAACCCTTTTCCTTGCGGCAGGTCTGATTAGCTACTGTGCAGGATGTTTTGCACGCGGACTGGCATGAAGCCTGGCACTCTCCGCAGCCTGTATGTTCCCCTGTCTTAATGCATGGCGCTTGAATCGTTTTAATGTGCTTCACGGATATATACCTCCAAATTTCGTTTTCGTTGCTTATTATACATTATCATACTCCGCAAAGCAATATAGTTTGAAACAGCCCTCCTCCATATAGGCAAAACCTTAGCTATTAATTATTGTTGGCACGTATAAATGCTGCCATTGAACCAGTTATTCCGTTATCCCTTCTATAGGAGTAGAACATATCTCTGTCTTCAAACGTGCAAGCACCCATAATTGTAAGATTTTTAGGAAGAATGCCTGATTCGACAAACTGAACGGCCGCCGCCATCTCCAAATCCAGCATGAGCTTACCCGTTTTCCCCGCTGAACATAGGCCGTCAAAGTCAAACTCGTCAATAAAACGGCGACCTAGTTCTTTGTCGACCTCAAAGCAGTTGCGGCATATGCATGGACCGATACCTACAAACATATCTTTGCTTTTAGACCCGAACTCCCTTGACATCGCTTGTATCATGGCGCTTCCGATTCTTCCCAGCGTACCCTTCCAGCCCGCGTGGGCCAATCCAACGGCACTGTTTACAGGATCATATACAAAATAAGCTCCGCAGTCAGCGTGCAGCGTAAGAAGCGTAACTCCAGGATCGTTCGTAATAATCCCGTCACACGGTTCAAGAGGTTCCTTTGATATGCCCCTCCCCCTGTCAGCTTTACTAACCCTCGTAACGGCTGTCCCATGCACATAGGAGACCATCACAAGGCTATTAAGATCAAGGCCCATTGACTCGCAAAATATGCCGTAATTTAGTTCAACATTTTTAGCGCAGTCCCCCCTGCTTCTGTTTAAGTTAAGACTTTTAAACGGTCCTAGGCTTACTCCCCCCGCCCGCGTGGTAAAGCCATGCTTGAGACCTTTTTCATTGAGTTGGGGGATCGTAAGCGCGTTTACCCCCTTGTTTTTGTATATGTCATAGCCGCGCTGAACCTCTGTAGGATTAAAGCAGATAATTTGAACCGCCCCCTTTACCTCAACGCTCATCCAATATTGATTTTAGTTCGTCCATAAATGTACTTATATCCTTAAACTGCCTATAAACCGAGGCAAACCTTATATAAGCGATTTCGTCTAGCTGCCTCAAGCGTGACATCACCATCTCCCCAACCTGTTCACTGCCAACCTCGTCTACAAGTAGATTAAATACATCTTTTTCAACTTCCCGAACAAGCGTATCCTGGTCTGCGGCCGATACAGGCCGCTTTTCACAAGCTTTTCTTACGCCAGTCAATATCTTCATACTATCAAACGGTTCCCTTCGGCCATCCTTTTTCACAATCATGATGGGAAGTTCCTCAATCTTTTCATAGGTGGTAAACCGCCTTGCGCAATTAATGCATTCCCTTCTGCGGCGTATCACCGTACCATCCTCGGTTGGGCGCGTATCAACGACCTTGCTGTCCTCACATGAGCAGTATCTGCACTTCACTGTTTTGTCCTCCGTTTAGATATTGAGGTTAATTGGCAGACAATTAAGACGTAAGGCTACCAATAATTAAGATAATTATAACACATTATATAAACAGAAGGTTTTATCAATTAAAATTCGTGCTTGCAAAACATTAACCCGTGGTGTAAAATTTTATGGTATCGGGGATGTAGCCCAGCTGGTCAGAGCGCCTCGCTCACATCGAGGAGGTCGGGGGTTCGAGCCCCTCCATCCCCACCATTGAAAACCCTTGATTCTTCAAGGGTTTTTGTATATTCATGAACCACAAGACCGCACTTTTTACCGCACTCGGCTACACAAACATAGTGAAGCCATTTGCAGGATTATCCCGCGCTTAAAAGCACGAAACCGCGTAAACTAAAAGTGTCAGCCATTTCGCAGTACATAAATTATCATATTTCATAAAAATCGCCATAATAACCCCTTTTAAATTACATAATACTCATATATAATGTAGTTATCGAACTAGTACATTTTGGGGAGAAAGATAGGTGGTGTGTATGATTGTCTAAATGAGAATGCCGTTGATTATGGCCCTACCGGCGCAAAAGCAATTTTTACAGTCTTGAACTCTACCGTACCCGACTACAACTCTACTAACGACAGCAATATCGTAACATTATACGGAAAGGAGATCGCTAAAAGCAATACTGACGCTAGCCGCTTAATAGAGAATGATGATATAAGGCTTGAGACATGTGTTATATCCACAATCATCATTGATAACAAGGAACAACGCAAAATTTTCCGCAATCGCAACGATATATGGTAAGATGTCTTCGATACAGCAGGGGGCGGATCACTCCGCCCCCCCCGCTCAAACACAATACTTACCCGGCAGGCTCGGGGTGT